>JAKSIK010000045.1 GCA_024398835.1 Fibrobacter sp. | reverse complement strand
TTCGCCAGGAATTCCGAAGGGGTGAGGCCCGTTTCTTTCTTGAAAATCCGGTTGAAGTGGTGTGTGTATCCGAAGCCCAGCAGATGGGCCGTTTCGCTGGTATTGTGCCCATGCATCAGGAGGCTTTTACCCCTTTCAATTACGAAAGAATGGATGTAGCCGATTGCTGTACCGCCTGTAGCCTTGTGGATCAAGTCGCCCAGATAGCGGGGAGAATATGCCAGTTCTGACGCGCAGTATTGGACAGACGGGACCCCCTGGCCCATCTGCTTGTTCTCCGCATAATAGTCGAGGAGCAGCTGGTGGAAGCGCTTGAGCATGTCGGACGAATCCTTGTCCCCGAAAGCCGCTTGCCTCAGATAAATGCGGTTGCAATACTCGAGGATTACATGGAGATAACCTTGGAGCACTCCTCGTAGGGCAGGGCTGTCTTCATGGTCCTGGACTTCTTTACGCATCTGGCCGATGAGCAGGGAAATCCGGTCCCATTCCGTTGGCGTCATCTCCAGCGAGTTGCTGGAATAGTAGGAGAAGAAACCGTATCCCTCCATCTTTTTCTCCCAGGCGGTCCCTTGAGTCAATTCCGGAGACCAAAGGAGAACCCATCCCTTTCGGGTTATCAGTTCCCCGTTGTCTTCCACGCCTCCGATCTGCCCCGGCGCCACCGCAATGATGGAAGGACCATGG
This sequence comes from Fibrobacter sp., assembly GCA_024398835.1. GTDB lineage: Bacteria > Fibrobacterota > Fibrobacteria > Fibrobacterales > Fibrobacteraceae > Fibrobacter. Next base: position 325 of record JAKSIK010000045.1, on the reverse strand, counting down.
GTCTCATAAGTTTTCATTCCATAGGAAATGCCCTTGACAAACTCGTCCTGGATGAACAGTCCATACACGCTGTACAGATTCAGGCTCCGGCGGAAAAGCCCCAGTTCTTCATAACGGAGGATGCATACAAGCGGATGAAGCGGGGGAGCGTTGACATAAGCCGCATAGTCGTTCGGATTGGTTATGCGTAAAACCTTTTTCATATGTATAGGTCTCTGGAAGTGGGACAAATATAATGATTATCTGCAAAATTGGTTAATAATGGGCAAAAATGTGTTACCTCATTCCCGACAGAACACGTTATTTTTGTAAAAATCTAGCCAGT
>JAKSIK010000044.1 GCA_024398835.1 Fibrobacter sp. | reverse complement strand
TCGCAGGGGTGCAGAATCTGTTTTTCGTTCAGAAACAAAATCACACAGTCGGATGCAGCCTGAATGGAAAACGGAAGAGCCGGAACCTCCGCACAGGATATCGCTTCCGCAAACATGTCGCCTGCCGAAAACGAGGATATGATCCTGCGGTTTCCTCCAAAATCATATTGCAGCACCTGAATGGTTCCTTCCAGCACGATGCCAATGAAGTCCGCCGGGTCACCCTCATTGCGGATGAAGGAATCCTTGGAAAAGGTTCCCTTTTGTGCGTGCAGGCAGTTCAGCATGGATGGAATATCCCGTGGATCGATGTTCTCAAAAAGCGGCAGACCCGCAAGTAAATGCAAATATTTTTCCATAGTGCACCTCTTTGTTGGAAATCCAACATACATTCTTCTGCCAGTATAGTATACTTTGCTCAGAAAGTAAAGGAGGCTGCGGCAATGTACAGGAAAACACTCAGCGCACTCATCGGCCTTGTGGGTGCCGAAAGCAACAACGGAAAAACAGAGGACACCGATGCCATCGTGCGGCAGGCGCTGCTGCGGATGCACGAAGAGGATTGGAGCCAGCGGATTCGTGAAGAGAAATTCCGGATTGCGCCGAACTGTGCGACCTGTTCCGCTCCCTGCGGAAACACCTCCGATTATCCAATGGAAAGATTTGAAAGCTGGTCAGCAGATCAGCGAGCCATCCGGGAGCAGGTTATCCGGGAGCTGCAGCGTATTGCAGCAGTGGAAAGTGATTCCCTGCCGGAAATTGTATATCGGGCGATTGCCTATATCGGCTACGATTTGGAAGAGGATGCCTATCAAAGACTGTTGGAGGATATGAAAAAATGGTAAGAAAGATCATTCACATCGACGAAGAAAAATGCAACGGCTGCGGCATCTGTGCCAACGCCTGCCACGAAGGTGCCATTGAAATTGTGGACGGCAAAGCAAAACTGACCCGGGAGCATTTCTGCGACGGCTTTGGCGACTGCCTCCCCGGCTGCCCCACCGGAGCCATCACCTTTGAAGAGCGGGAAGCCCCTGCCTATGACGAGGCCGC
>JAKSIK010000043.1 GCA_024398835.1 Fibrobacter sp. | reverse complement strand
CAAGTTCAGTGCCCGGTTCGCAGAAGAATTCCAGTTCCATCTGTTCGAATTCGCGGGTACGGAAAATGAAGTTACCCGGGGTAATTTCGTTACGGAAAGACTTACCGATCTGACCCACGCCAAACGGAATGCGGGGGCGAACGTTGTCGACGATGTTCTTGAAGTCGACGAAGATACCCTGAGCGGTTTCCGGACGGAGATAAACCTTGTTGCCTTCGCCTTCGATCACGCCGATTTCAGTCTGGAACATCAGGTTGAAAGCGCGGGGCTTGGTGAATTCGGTCTTGCCGCAAGACGGGCATTCGATCTTGTTTTCCACCATCATTTCGGCGATCTGATCGAAGTTCTTGCCGGCGCAGCAGCCGTCACCCAGCTTTTCTTCAAGCAGGTGGTCTGCACGGAAACGTTCGTGGCAAGCGAGGCAGTCTACCAGAGGGTCAGAGAAGTTACCCACGTGGCCAGAAGCCTTCCAAACGCGGGGGTTCAAGAGAATGGAGCTATCAAGACCCAGCACGTCCTTGCGGCTGGTAACGAACTTCTTCCACCAGAGGTTCTTGATGTTGCGCTTCAGTTCAACACCATACGGACCGTAGTCCCAAGTGTTGGCCAGGCCATCATAAATTTCGGAGCCCGGGAAAATGAAACCGCGGCGCTTGCAGAGGGAGATGATATCTTTGAGGGCGTCTTGAACTTTCTTTGCCATTTTATATATCCTTTTTCGGCCGAACCTGAACTTTGCAGGCATATCCTTTGGCCGGACTAGGAACCTACCTGGATGATAGGCCCTGACGGGGCGAAATATAGTAAATTATGAATTACGAATTATGAGATATGAATTGTTATAATCGCACCAATGGCGCCTAACTTATTAATCCATACCTCATACCTGAAATTTTTTGGGGGAATTGCTGGCAAAGTCCGTTTAACTATTAATTAAAAGTTAGAGGACTCTAACTCAAATATAGTCATATAATCAAACGAAATTGCTTAAAGGTTAATGAACCTCATACCTCATACCTCATACCTCATACCTCATATCTCATACCCCTCTCCCTCCGTGACAATTGACCGTAAAAAAGGTATCTTTACCCCCACTATT
>JAKSIK010000042.1 GCA_024398835.1 Fibrobacter sp. | reverse complement strand
TGGATAGATTCCAGACCAAAATGCAACTACTCTTGCAAATGTAGGAAAAATTCCTGATATGGCAGCTTAAAACCGATTTTTTCCCTCGGTCTTCGGTTGAGTTTGTATTGTATCTGGCGGAGTTCATCGTCGGTGTGGCAGGTGAAGTTGTTGTCGCAGGGAATGTACTGCCTGTAGAGCATGTTGGTGTTCTCGATGTGGCCTTTCTGCCATGAACAGTACGGGTCGGCGAAATACACCTTGGCGCCAAGCTTCTTTGTGATGATTTCATGTGCGGAGAACTCAGGTCCGTTGTCCGTGGTGATAGTCTTGACACCCCCGAACCTCTTGAACGGCAGCAGCATGTCTATGACTGCCTTTGCGACGCCCTCGGCATTCTTTCCCTGCGGGAGGTTGCGTATCAGCGAGTACGATGTCGACCGCTCCACCAGCGTGACCATGGCGCCCTTGCCGCAGGCTCCCACCACCAGGTCCATCTCCCAGTCCCCGAAGCGGGTCCCGTCGGCTTCCGCCGGACGCTCCTCTATGCCGGCCCTGTTCCTTATCGGCATGTATTTCCCAACCGCACGCTTCCGATGCTTCAGCTTGAACCTGCAGTGTGTGTACAGGTCCCCTCCGCATTCCCTGTCCCGACGGATGTATGCGTAGATGCTTGACTTCGACACCATTCTGTACCCCTTGGCCTTGCACCAGCCCACGATCTGCTCCGGCGACCAGTCCTCCTCCCGCATTAGTTTCTCTATTCGGTGGCGCACTTCGCCGTTCATCTTGCGGCTCTGGCGAAGCCTCTCTTTTCTCAAATCCGCCCATTCCTGTGCCCGGCTGAAGCTGTATCCCCTCTTCCCGGAATTCCTTTTTATCTCCCTGCAAACTGTTGATTTGCATACCCCTATCGCTTCTGCGATTTCTTTTTGGCTTCTTTTTTCTTTCAAATACAAAGAAATTGCGTATCTTTGCTCTTTGGTTAAATGTTTCATCTTTGTAACTTTTGGTCGAGATGCAAAGATACACATTTTTCTCCAAACAGCTTCAATTTGGACGTTTTTTTCTCCTTTTTGAGGCTGTTTTTCGTGTTTTTTGCATCTTGTTTTTGACTAAAAGTTGCA
>JAKSIK010000041.1 GCA_024398835.1 Fibrobacter sp. | reverse complement strand
CTGATTTGGATAATGCCAACGGAGGTATGATGATTAAAGTAAATGGTATTGACATCGAAGCAGACGGAACCGTTTTTGCTGGCAAGACCGTCGCGGAATACCTTTCCACCACAAATTTTGACTGCAAGCGCATCGCTGTTGAAAAGAATGGCGATATTGTACCTAAGGCCAAGTATGGCGAAACTCTCCTTGCAGAAGGGGATTCTCTGGAAGTTGTCAGTTTTGTGGGAGGGGGCTAGTTTGGAACCGCGCATGCCCTCACGAGAGGAAATGCTCTCTGCCTTGGTGGAACGACAAGGTGCTGAGAATGTTCAGAAATTGCAGGCGGCAACGGTTGCTGTTTGCGGACTTGGCGGTCTTGGTTCCAATGTGGCTATTTCCTTGGCGCGTGCCGGCGTAGGCAAACTTATCCTTATTGATTTTGATTGCGTTGACGTGACCAATTTGCACCGTCAGCAGTACAAGGCTTGTCAGGTGGGAATGCCTAAGCCTGTTGCCTTGGCAGAAAACCTTCGTGAAATTGCTCCTTATATCGAATTGGAAATTCATCAGGCACGAGTGACGGAAGAAAACCTGGTGGAACTGGTAGGGAAGGCGGACGTAGTTTGCGAAGCCTTTGACAATGCGGAATGCAAGGCCATGTTGGTGAACGGTGTTCTGGAAAGTAACGCCGAACGAACTGCAAATGCTGCGGAAGGTTCTTCGCAAGTTTCGAATGGTGCAGCGCAGTTCCTGGTGGCGGCCTCCGGAATGGCGGGCTTTGGCGATGCCAACAGTATTCAAACCCGCAAGGTTTCCAAGAATTTTTACCTCTGCGGCGACGGTGTTACCGACGTAAACGATGGGGTAGGTTTGGTGGCGCCTCGAGTCATGGCTTGCGCCGCCCATCAGGCACAAACAATTGTGCGCATCATTTGCGGACTTGAGCCAAAGTAGTCCTACTTTTTTATTTTTCTATAGAATGAAATTGAAGTGTTGTCTGCCCCATAAGCCTCACACCTCAGAGCTGCGTAGCAGCGACCTCAAACCTCAAAGCGCCTTTGGCGCGCCCTAAAGTATGGAAAACGATAAACTTGTTCTTGGCGGTCATGAGTTCAACTCCCGCTTTATTCTTGGTTCTGGCAAGTACT
>JAKSIK010000040.1 GCA_024398835.1 Fibrobacter sp. | reverse complement strand
AGAAGAAGAATGATTATCAAGAGAGAGGAACACGCACACGGCAAGCTTGCAGCGGGGTTTGAGAAATGAGAGTATTGGTGGCTTGTGAAGAAAGTCAGCGCGTGACCATCGAGCTGAGAGCGCGAGGACACGAGGCGTACAGTTGTGATTTGATGGAGCAGTCGGGAGGGCATCCGGAGTGGCATATTCAAGGTGATGTGCTGGGGTTGTTAAATGGCAGAATGGATTTTGCTACAAATGACGGACACTTACACCATATCGCTGACCGCTGGGATATGATTATAGCTTTCCCACCTTGCACGCATCTGGCCGTCAGTGGAGCGGCTCATTTTGAGAAGAAAAGAGCAGACGGTAGACAGCGTGAAGGCATTGAGTTTTTCTGCAAGATACTTAACGCCGATTGTGACAAATTGGCTGTGGAAAATCCGGTGAATATAATCTCCGGTGATTATGTAAGAAAGTGGTTCCCTGATTTGGCTGAGAAATACGGCCTGCCTATTAAACCTACTCAAGCAATACAGCCGTATGAGTATGGACACGAAGCGAGGAAAAAGACTTGCTTATGGATAAAGGGACTGCCAAAACTGAAGCCTACAAAGATTGTCTCTATGGGAGAAATAAAAGGGAATGGGTTTTCAGTGGGTGCCGCTTCGTGGGCGGCAAGAGATGAAGCAGGAAAGATTATCGCGTGGAACGACCCGAGGACGGGGGTTATTCGGAGCAAAACATTTCCCGGTATCGCAAAAGCGATGGCGGAGCAATGGGGGGGAGAGGGTGTGAACAAAAAATGATTAAAAACGCACCAGAAAAAGGAATGCCGAATGTGAAGTTTATCTCATACACGGGAAGATGGCCGTGCTTGTGCTCCGGGGTTTTGACTTTAGAGATAGCGGGTGAGCGTGCTGTTTTTAATGACCTTACCGCGGAAAGCTATGCGCGGTTTTGGGCGAGCGGCGGGCTCTGCCGTAATACGAAAGTATACCAGGGTGAGTGGGTTGTGGACTATAAAGCCTTGCCGGATAAATTTCGCGAATATGCCTGTGAGATTGATGCGGTCATTAACACCATGATTGAGCACGGTTGCTGTGGCGGGTGTATTTGAACGGGCTTGGTGAGAGAGCGAGGGAATGAAACAATGAGAGAAAAAATAAACGGAAAGCCGGTATTTAATCGGACGGCACACATGACGCTGTGGCTTGCAATAGCGGACCGGCTGAGGGTGACGGGACAGTTTGAGACATGTCTGTTTGATATAAAAGAAA
>JAKSIK010000004.1 GCA_024398835.1 Fibrobacter sp. | reverse complement strand
GTGCTGAAGGCGACAATATCGGCGAATACGTGATTACCCCGACGGGCGATGAAGTTCAGGGCAATTATACTGTTGCCTATGACACTGCGAAGTTCACCATCAACCCGAAGGCAGTTGTTGTGAAGGCGAATGCCGCGAGCAAGATCTACGGCGAAACCGATCCCGAGTTCACCGCGACGGTCACGGGCCTTGTCGGCACTGATGCCGTCACCTATAGCGTGAGCCGTGCTGAAGGCGACAATATCGGCGAATACGTGATTACCCCGACGGGCGATGAAGTTCAGGGCAATTATACTGTTGCCTATGACACTGCAAAGTTCACCATCACAAATGCAACAATTGTACTTAACGTTCCGGATGATCAGTGGTATACCTATGATGGTAAATATCATGGTGGCGAAGCAAAAGCTACCACGGAAATTGAAGGCGTAGAAATTATCTATGAATATCCTGATGGCTCTTCTAATATGCCAGCGGGCTTGATGAATGCAGATACAGTGAAAGTAAAAGTTCATGCTACAAAGGCTAACTATGAACCGGTAGATGCGTCTTACTTTGTTGGTATTGCAAAACGTGAAGTTTCCTTCACTGGCAAAACCGCCACGGAGGACTACACAGGTTCTGAAATCGAGTTGACGGAAGTGACCGTAGACGGTCTCGTCGATGGCCACGCCCACAATGTGGGATACTCCGCCAAGGGCACCGAAGTTGGCGATTATGACGGTACCATTACGGCTGTCGCTGATGTAGTGATTAATGATGCTTCCGGCAATGATGTGACCAAGAACTACGTGATTACGACTACGGCTGGCAAGCTCACCGTCCAGGCTGGTGTTCCCACCGAAATCTATGTAGCCCTTTCTTCTGCAATGAAGGAAGATTGCACGGATGATGATTGTGTGATTGGAAAGGATTCTGAAGACAAGGACTACATCGCTCACAGCTTTGGTGTTGAAACTGCACTTCCGGGTGTTGTGATGATGGCTGGTTCAACTGTCGATGATTCCTGGACATTCCAGGGTTGGTTTGACAATGCCGATGGCATTAACGACGGCTCAAACGGCAATAAGGTTGAGAGCATCGCTGCTTCCGTGAAGGTTGACACAACGGTTTATCCATACTTCACCAAGGAAGTTGTCTCTGACCTTGGCTACGATATTGATGGTGATGGCAAGAATGACACCGTCCACGTTGTGATTGATAACAATGACACTGATGATAGTGTGAGTGTGAAGACCACGGAACGTGCTGACGAGAAGGATCTTGAAGATCCAGAAAAGCCGCAGGATGACGGATACACCTACGAGTTCGACCACTATGCTTGCGAAGAGACCTCGAGTGGTGACGCAGATTACAATTGCAAGCCAGTGTTCACTCCGACCGCCCGCACCTACGCCATCGCTTACGAACTTTCGGGTGCGGGAACGATGCCTGCTGGCACGGCCACGCAGTACACCTACGGCGAGACCGAAGCCTTCCCGTTGGCGACTCCAGACGCGGGCGAGAACTGGACGTTCGCCGGCTGGTATAAGGAATCCGCGTTTACGAACTCCATGACGGAACTTGCCGCCAAGACTTTCGGCGACACCACCGTGTACGCCAAGTTCACGAAGGAAGTTAAGGCAGACATTGGCGACGTCGATGGCGATGGCAAGAACGACACCATCACAGTCGTGATTGACAACAATGACACTGAGGACAGCGTCAGCGTGAAGACCACGGAAGAGGCCAAGGACAACGATCCTCCGATGGTTCCTGCCGACTCCACGAAGGATCCGTATGACTACACCTTCAAGGAATACGTTTGCGACAGCGCCGAGGTTGGTGCTACCGTGGATTACACCTGTAAGGCTGTGTTCGATTCTACCGCCAAGACCTACGACATCGCCTACGTGATGAACGGCGGTGAACAGCCTGCTGACGAGTATAAGACCTATACTTACAGCGAGACGGATGCCTTCGCTCTGCCGAGTTCCGCGACCTACAGCGGCTGGAATTTCGCCGGCTGGTATAAGGAATCCGCGTTCACGAACTCCATGACGGAACTTGCCGCGAAGACCTTCGGCGACACCACCGTGTACGCCAAGTTCACGAAGGAAGTTATCGCTGACCTTGGCGATGTCGATGGCGACGGTACTAACGACACCATCCATGTTGTCATTGACAACAACGATACCGAGGACAGCGTCAGCGTGAAGACCACCGAAGAGGCCGAGGACAAGGTTCCTCCTGTGGTTCCCGCCAACGATTCCACGGGTAGCGATGGTTACGACTACACCTTCAAGGAATACCAGTGCGACAGCGCCGAGGTTGGTGCAGATGTGGATTACACCTGTAAGGCAATCTTCGACACTACGGCTCATACATATGAGATCGTGCTCGACATCCCGGACAGCGTCCAGGTGGATTGCGACGGCATTACTGCTTGCGTGATTACCGCTACGGATACGACTGTTATCCACAAGTATGGCGAGGAGACTATCCTCCCCGAAGCCTTCGTTGTGGATTCCACGGGCAATAAGGACACCACTTGGGAATTCCAGGGCTGGGTGGATAGCGATGGCGATACAGTCACTGTCATCCCGGATACCGCTATGGCCGATACTCTGAAGCCGAGCTTCATCAAGGAACTGGACATCATCATCGTGGCCGAGCCTGATAGCGATACCATCCATGTGGTCATCGACAACGACGACACCCAGGATAGCATCGAGACCAAGGTCCAGGAAGAGGCCGAGAAGCATGTGCCGCCTCTGCCGCGTGACACTGTCATCGTCGATACTCCGTATGTTTATACCTACAACGATTCCATCGGATTCGAGTGCGAGTTCGTAAGTGCCACCGAGATGAAGTGTGAGGCTGCCTACGACACCACCGCCATGGAATTCGAGATTGTGCTCGACATCCCGGACAGCGTCCAGGTGGATTGCGACGGCATTACTGCCTGCGTGATTACCGATACCGACACGACGGTCATCCACAAGTATGGCGAAGAGACTATTCTCCCCGAAGCCTTCGTGGTGGATTCCACGGGCAAGAAGGACACTACTTGGGAATTCCAGGGCTGGGTGGATAGCGATGGCGATACCGTCACTGTTATCCCGGATACTGCTATGGCCGATACTCTGAAGCCGAGCTTCATCAAGGAACTGGACATTATCATCGTGGCCGAGCCTGATAGCGATACCATCCATGTGGTCATCGACAACGACGACACCCAGGATAGCATCGAGACCAAGGTCCAGGAAGAGGCCGAGAAGCATGTGCCGCCTCTGCCGCGTGACACTGTCATCGTCGATACTCCGTATGTTTATACCTACAACGACTCCATCGGATTCGAGTGCGAGTTCGTAAGCGCCACCGAAATGAAGTGCGAGGCCGCCTATGACACTACCGCCATGGACTTCGAGATTGTGCTCGACATCCCGGACAGTGTCCAGGTGGATTGCGACGGCATTACTGCCTGCGTGATTACCGCCACGGATACGACGGTCATCCACAAGTATGGCGAGGAGACGAAACTCCCCGAAGCCTTCATCGTGGATTCCACGGGCAAGAAGGACACTACTTGGGACTTCAATGGCTGGGTGAACACCAATGGCGATACCGTGAAGGTAATCCCTGCTGATGCCTATGCCGATACTTTGAAGCCTGACTTCACGAAGGAAATCAAGGTTGTCATCGGTGACGATACCCTCATCGTGGTCATCGATCCGGATGACACTCAGGATAGCATTGACACGAAGGTGACGGAAGAGGCCGAAAACCATGTTCCGCCTATCGTTCCGAACCCCACCACCTATACAGATACTCCGTATGTGTATGAGTACAAGGGTTATGAATGCGAACCCACCGACAAGATTGATGTGTATGAATGCAAGGCTGTTTATGACTCCACGGGCATGGACTTCGAGGTTGTGCTGGTTGTGCCTGACACTGCCATCGTGGACTGCGACGGCGTAGAAGCCTGCAAGATTACCACGGATTCTACGGGTCTCCCCATCGATACCACGGTGGTCCACAAGTATGGCGAAGAGACCATTCTGCCTGAAGCTCACGTGATTGATGCTGACGGCAAGATCGACTCCACCTGGGAATTTGCGGGCTGGTTCGATAATGACGATGGTCAGGGCGACACGGTGAAGGTAATTCCTGCCGAAGCCTACGGCGATACCCTCTATCCGTTCTTCACGAAGGAAATCGAGGTCATCATCGGCGACGATACCATCACGGTTGTCATCGACCAGAATGATACTCAGGACAGCATCAATACCAAGGTGAAGGAAGAGGCCGAGAACCATGTTCCGCCTATCGTCCCGAACCCCAGCAAGTATACCGAACCTCCGTACGAGTACACTTACAATGGTTATGATTGCGAACCTGCTGGCAAGGATGTCTATGTCTGCGAAGCCACCTACGACTCTGTCAAGGTTGGCGCCCAGTACAAGATCGTCTACATGATGCCGAAGGCCGCGGTGCTCTCCAAGAACATCAAGAGCTACACCGAGGGCGTTGGCACCATCCTGCCTACTGCAAGCCTGAAGGGAACCGATGGCTGGCAGTTCATGGGCTGGTATGTTGACGAACGCTTCGTTGGCACTCGCGTCCAGGAAATCAAGGCTAGCGAAAAGGGCAAGAAGGTGTTCTACCCGATGTTCCAGAAGGCCCTGACCTACAGCACCCGCGATGGCTCCGGAGAAATCTCCGTCATCTATAACGAGGCCGAGCTTGACATGGTCGAGCGCACCCTGGCTGGTGTGATCCCCGCCGACTACACGGAAGGTGGCATCACCTATACCTTCGACAAGTGGTATGAGAAGGACAACCACTTCACAGCCCAGTACGTCGACAAGAGCAAGAAGCCCGAGGGCGGCAATGGAGCCGGAGAGGAAGGCAAGACTGGCCTCGCCAACCGTGCCATCGCCAAGTTCCAGGTGATGGTCTCTGGCCGCACCCTGGAAATCAGCGGTGCCAAGATGGGCGCAAAGATTGCCGTGTACGGCATGGATGGCCGCCTGGTCACCCAGGGCGTTGTTGAGAACGGCACCACACGCGTCGAACTCACCAAGGCCGGCAGCTACGTGGTCCGTGTGAACAACCAGTACAGTCGGGTGGACGTTCACTAATCCGCCGCTGAAGTGAAAATTTAAACTCGTGGGCTCCCGCTCACGAGTTTTTTTGTGATTATTACCTTTTTGACACAATAATTGTTGTTTTTTTGGTGAAATATCCCTTGCCAGAGGAATTTCTTTAAGCTATAATTGGTTCACCTCGCGGGAATAGCTCAGTTGGTAGAGCACGACCTTGCCAAGGTCGGGGTCGAGGGTCCGAGTCCCTTTTCCCGCTCTAAAAAAGAAGAAGCACCATTTTATGGTGCTTCTTCTTTTTTTTACATGGAGCAGTGGGACGAGGACCCTCGAAGAGGGCCGACTCATTTGACTTCGTAGGCGAAGCCTGTGGAAGGCAAATGAGAACATTGAGCGGAGCGAAATGGCCCATAGGGCGAGCGAGCCTCCTTGCGCAGCAAGGAATAGGCGCAGTGAGTAATCCCTTTTCCCGCTCTAAAACAAAAAAAGACGCTTCAAGGCGTCTTTTTTCGTTTTATATTTCCCTCTATGCTAGGCCTCTACATTCACATTCCTTTCTGCAAGAAAATCTGCGATTACTGCGATTTCGCCACAATACAGGCCCCAGAAAGGCTCTATGTGGAGTACTTGGACCTGCTGGAGAAGGAAATCCACTGTTTCGCCGCCCGAAATTCCGCGGCAGTCCCTTCCGCGGCAGCACCAAGCGCCCTTTCCCAAGTGGAAACCCTCTACCTGGGCGGCGGTACGCCCTCAATCCTCCCGCCTGAACTTCTGGACCGTCTTTTCCAGCTGCTGAAAACTGCCGGCGTCCCTCTCAAAACACTTAAAGAGGCAACGCTGGAGTTCAATCCGGAGAGTTGCACCGCTGACCGCCTGCAGGTTGCGCTGGAAAAGGGCATCACCCGCGCGAGCCTTGGCCTGCAAACCTTCCGCCCGCAGCTCCTGACGGTCGTTTCTCGTACCCATTCCGTAGAACAGGGCCTCGCCGCTCTTGACCTCCTGACAAAAGCGCCCCATCTGGAGGTCTCCGCCGATCTCATGTTCAATCTTCCCGGCCAATCGCAAACTGATTTCCTGGAGGATTTGGACCGCCTTTCCGCCTTCCCGCTGAATCACATCAGTTTTTATGGTTTGAAGGTGGACCCTCGCAGCAGACTTGGTCTTCGCATCGCACGCGGTGAACTTTCCGTCGATGAGGATTTGTACGCCCCCATGTATAGGGAAGGGGTGGAACTTCTCGCAAACCGTGGCTTTGACCGCTACGAGACCTCCAACTTTGCAAAACCGGGCCACGAAAGCCTTCATAACCTCAATTACTGGCAGCGGGGCGAGTATCTGGCCTTTGGACCCTCTGCCCACGGCTTCTATAACGGGGTCCGTTTTGCTGCGCCTGAAAAATACGCTCCTTGGCGGGACTACGTGAACGCAGGTTGCCCAACAGAAGATCTTTCGCTGGACCCCATTGGGCCCGAGGAGCGCATTGCGGAATACATTCAGCTTTCATTACGAACAAAGTATGGTTTGAACGCGGCGACTCTAGCGAGTTATGGCGCGAAAATTTCGGAGAAAAGTATCGCCCACTGGGAGGCTCTGGGCTATTTGAACCGGACGGGTGACCAGATTTCCCTCGTTAATGACGGCTGGCTCTTTATGGACCGCGTTGTAGAGGATTTATACTCCAATTTGGAATAGTCCTTTTCAGCGGCGATTTTGAGCCCTCCGCCGCGCCACTTACCCCGTAAAAACTTATTTTAACAATGGATATTGCCACGCGGCAATGTGTTTGTGTGTGAGGTTATTATGTGGGTGAAAACACTAAAGACGTTACCCTTGTTTGGGCTAATGCTGTTGTCTTTTGCAACAGGTGTTTTCGCTGGCGATTACGATTGCGAAACGGATAATCCCAAGGTGCCTATCTGCGATTACAAGGCTGTCGGAACGACCGTTCCTACGGGATTGTGCGAGTTGAAGGATAACAGTTCTACCGATTGTAAAACCAACGCGAAACCGGGAGTGACGTTCTACATTATAGCGCCTGACGCTGGTTCAGATAGTCTTTTGTTCAAGGTCCATAGCACAGGCGATGTTATTACAGCGGACAAGGCTCCTGTTTCCGATGCGTCGGGAACGGTCCGCATCGATTTGAAGGGGCTTTACCCCAAGTACAATGTGGTTCTGGGTGTTTTGACTTCAGATAATAAGACAACATTGGCTCGTGTCATGAACTTCTACGCCCCCGAACTTAAATATTGCGCCGATGCCGATTGCAAAACTCCCATTGACGGAAATTGGAATGCTCAGTTGAAGGTGGGCGAGAAAAAGCAAATCTTTGTCCAGGCCGTTTTCCCCATAGGCCCTGACAAGGGAAAGGCTGACGCAACACTTAAGGGGGAGGCGGCTCGCTTCTATATCACAACCAAGCCTGGTGACGAAAGTTTGGAGTTTTTCAATGAGTCGGGAACCCCATTGGACTATGTCTATGCCGACGTACAGGAAACGATTGCCGTTGGCTATCTGGATTCCCTGAATGAGGGAAAAACCAGTTTTTGGATTTCTGCAAAGAAGGCTGTATCTGGAGTTGACTTCTCTACCAACAGTATTGTTGACATTCAGGCCAATGGAGATGTGGATTTCCTTTCGAAGGCGCCCTTCCCGGGTAAGCTAGACTTTGTGAACGAAGGACTTCCTTCTCTGGATAGTGCTTTCATCTTTGATGCCGATGGAGATGGTGTTGGCGATAGTGTTTCCGCCTACTTCAACGGAAAGCTCCAGCAGATTGTCTTTAGCAACTACAAGTTCAACTGGCCTAATGATGGTAACTACAAGGGGCTCAATTCCAATTATGTTGACCCCAATGACAATAAGGGCGTGGCTGAATTCTCGGGAGTGCAATCCGCCTTGCCAGATAGCATTGGCAAGGGCTCCATTAAGGTGGATGTGAAGTCCGAAGCTTCGGGTGTTAAGGCTACTTTGGATACGAAACTGATTGATCGTATCGGGCCTGTCATTATGCAGGCGACCCTCATCAAGACGAAGGCTACCGAGGGCAAGGCTCTGGATACCTTGATTCTCCATTTCAACAAGGTTATTGATGAGGCGTGGACCGAGGGTGCTGGTTTTGTCTTGAACAAGAATCCTTTTGCCATGAAGGCAGTTGAAAAGGATGGCATTGTATGGACATTTGTGGTTCCTGCAGGTTCTGTTTCCATCGGAGATAACATCGGAATAGCTACCACCTGTGCCGAAGGCAAGTGCCCTGATGGCTTGGTGAAGGCTGCCGATGGCAACAAGACGGGGAAGAACAATCCTGCCCTTATCACGGATTCTGGCCTTAATTACGTGGATAACGAGAACAATGGCTTCTACGATAAGGATGGCGATGGACGCATGGATAGCGCTACCGTTGCCTTTGAAAATGCTATTACGGAAGATGATCTGGAAGGTATGGAAATAACTTTGTACTGGACAGATAATGCTGGAAATTTGGTGGAGATAATTCCCGACTTGATGGACCGTAAGATAGTGAACCTTTCGGAAAATGGAAAGATTGTAGAAATCAAGGTGGATGCCGTGAAGTATGACATCAAGCAGATGCTTACCTCTGTAGATACGGCTGGGTTGGCAGATAGCCTCAAGTACGGCTACGCCAAAGTTTCCAAGAAGATTCAGATTGATGGCAAGGATTCCACAGTTGTTGAAAACTACAGCATGAATGACCGCATGTCTCCCGTGGTGGCCAAAACCTTCCTGCAGCCGGAATCCTTCCAGCGCATGGAGGCGGATGTGCTTACCATCAATTTCTCGGAACCTATCAATCGGGAATCTGTGACATCGGCTGATTTGGCGGACTGCTTCAGCTTCTATGTGGATGGCAACTGGGTGAATCTCTCCTTCAATTCTGTGGAATGGAATGAAGATGGACGCTCTGTGAAAGTCCATCTGGAAACGGGAGTAAAACTTTCCAAGCGTTTGAATCCTTCGGACTCCATCCGCTTTGACAACACCGCCATTGAGCTTGTGGACATGAACGGCAACGGCATCTCGGGAAAGGCTCCGGAGATTGTGGTGGAGGGCAACCCCCGCGTGTTGATGGAAACCACGCCGATGGCAACCCTGAAACAGATGGAGGACCTTCCGGAAGATGTTGCCGTTTCTCCGGAATTCTACCGCTCCGCAAAAGAGGTGGAGCAGGGACTCGGTGTTTTGATGGATATCAGTTTTGCTACGGCCTTGGATAAGGATTCTACTGGAGCCACTATCATGAATTTGGAAGAAGTGGGCTTGAAGTGGGAACTGAATGTTTATACAAGTTTGGGTGCTTATGTTGCTGGCGATAAGGGAACGGTTCGCTGCAATGATGAAGCCTTCAACGGAAATTGCTTTGAGAACGCAAGAATGCTGTACCTCCGCTGGAACATGCGGGCCGATGATGGTCGCAAGGCTGGGGTTGGCGTGTATATCGCGCAGTTCAAGGTGAAAGTTTTCGGTGCTTCGGGCACCGGTACAAATGGTGAAGCTTTTAAGGTGGAAAGACTCTATAAGTGGGGGCTCAGGGCTGGAAAGAACTGAGAACCGCATATAGAGACTTTCAGAGGTTGCCGCTATGAAAACGATGGTCAAAATCCTTTTAATGATGGCTCTTGCTGTAACAGCATGGGCGGAAGAGAAGATAATGATGAATCCGGCCAGGGGTATCTGGATTACCCAGATTGGAGATATTGTGTCTCAACCAGAGACCCATGCAACTTTGTACTATACGAAGTTTGCGGGGTCGGATACGGACCGCGTTAAGAGTGTGGACTACCATTATAATGGCTCTGGCGTGCTTCAATTGTTTAACAAGGATACTCTTTGCGGTAAGGAAGGTGGCTTCACTCAAGCAGATGGTCTTATGCATCATCCGGATGGAGATTTGCTTACGGCCCAGGGTGGTGAGATTTATAAAATCAAGAAACATAAAGCAGGTCAGAGATATGCAAATAACAAGAAAAGTTGTATGGCAAAGAAGACCTCTGGTGGAAAAACTTTTTGGCATTTGATGATTGATCCGGACAGTGCCAAGTATGTTTGGGCAACTGCTATGCCAGGAACTCCTTATCGTTTCAGACTCTACAAGGATGGAACCAATGGGGGAATTGAGAACACAGGGTATGGTGTGCATGTTTTCGATGTAGACAAGAAAAAGGGCACCAAGCAAAACGATGGACGTTATAAAACGGATGTTACCACATTTGTTTGGGACGAAGCAGGGAATACTTTCTTTACGCGTTCCGATTATATTGGCGGTGGATGCGAGTCCGATGTTAATGGAAAGTCTTGCTCTCAAGACCAAAGAGATCGCTTTAGGGCAAAGGCCTGGTTTGGTTATGTTAAGGACACCATTTGGCAAACAATCAAAAATACAACAGATGCCAATACCTATAAGGGAAATGTTGGTGATAAAGTCATCAAGGAGATGAATGTCAAGGTGTTGCTGGACTCTTTGGAAGGAGCTCATGGCGCAACCTATGATCCTTATTCAAAAACCATCTTCCTTTTTGGCGGCTCCAAGATTCTCCAGGTTGAGCCTTATAAAGAAAATGGAAACATGAAAGCTCGTGTAGTGGCTTCCATTGATTTACGCACTTTGTTCTTTGTGGAATCGAATGACAATTTGACGGGGCCGAGAACACCTACGAGAAATGATGGAAGTACTGTTCAACTTTCGGGCTTTACCTCAAGTCTTGGCTGGCGTTTGGACCAGGGCACGGTGGATGGCATGGGCCACCTGTTTGTTGCTTGCAACACGGGTCACATTGTTTTCGTTGATTATGCGGCTAACGCCCAAAGGCATATTGACAATAACGTCCTGGTGCACTTGCAGTGGATTGATAACTACCTTGACGACTTGGCTCCGCTGGATATTGAGGGCGCCGTTCGTGAAGGCGCTAACACGCCAGACAAGATTTCCTCTAGTTCTGTGGTTCGTTTGTCTTCTCAGGCGGAATGGCAGGAATCTTCTAGCAGTGCAAAATCCAGCAGTTCTGTGAAGTCCTCATCTAGTTCCGCCAAATCATCTAGTTCTGCAAAGTCAAGTTCTAGTAATGTTAACCCGGGTTCCTCTGGTAGCGTTTCTAGTTCTAGTGGAACAACTCCTGGTAGCAGCTCGAATGCTGAACCTGGATCTAGCAGTGGCACAAATCCTGGCAGTTCTGGCAGTAATCCCAGTTCCAGCAGTGGCACGAATCCGGGCAGTTCTGGCAGTGACCCCAGTTCTAGTGGCTCTAACCCCAGCTCTAGCAGCGTAGTTCCAGGCTCTAGCGGCTCCGACCCGAGTAGTTCTGGTTCCAACCCCGGCTCCAGCGGTTCTAACCCATCCTCTTCTAGTGGTAATCCTGGTTCCTATATCGACTATGACGATTCTAGCAGTTCCAGCGTTATCTATGTGGGCTTTGACGACTACGAAGATGAAGAAGATGATGGAATCCAGTTCTATGCCAAGCGTGAGAACTATGACATGGGCGACACCATTGTCAAGGAAGCCTCTATTCTTAAGCCAGTGTCCTCTAGCAGTGGCCCGGGTATTATTGTTATTGGAGAACAGTCCTATTTGATCGTGGATAATCCCTCCAATGCTAAGTTGGACTTGCGTGAAAATTCCAATTTGGACTCGGCTCGTGTAGGTGAAGTCGTTGCCATTACGCTTGACCCCAATAAGGTAAAACAGTACTTTGGCAATGATGTCACTACCCTGGTTTATGAAACGACGGAAAATATTGTTGTGATTGACCCCAAGAATCCTTCCGA
Organism: Fibrobacter sp.; assembly: GCA_024398835.1. Taxonomy (GTDB): domain Bacteria; phylum Fibrobacterota; class Fibrobacteria; order Fibrobacterales; family Fibrobacteraceae; genus Fibrobacter. Next base: position 125,576 of record JAKSIK010000004.1, on the reverse strand, counting down.
AACAGGGAAGATTCAGGTGAATTCAGATGGAAGTGTCACTATCTATGTCACTGCAGATGAAGCGCTTCGCAATGGTTCCATTACGATTGCTCCCCAGGGTGGTGGACAAGTAGTTATCATCGATAACATCAACTTCTTTGATCCCATTCCCAATTCCAAGATGGGCTTCATTAAGGATAGTGACAATGACAACAAGTTGGACTTCGTTGAGGTTCAGTTGGAGGAGCCTCTGCAAGAAGGCATTTCTGCTGTAAGCATTTCTCTTGTCATTGATGGAAAGACGATTAAGGTTCCGGGTACACCTGTGGTGGGCAAGGAACGCGACCGTGTCTCTGTCAGCGTGGCTGGCATGAAGGGTATCCCTGAAATGGGTAAGCTGCCGGAAGGCTCTCAGGTTATTGTGTCTTATGCAAGCGATGACAGTGGAAAACTGTACGATAGAACGTCTGACCTTGTAGAGTTCGGTAGCAACGTCATCAAGAATGCCTATGCCATTAGAAATACTAATGGTCTGGACTCTTTATTCATCGAATTCAATGTGGATTTGGTTCCTTATGATGTCCGCTCTCCAGAAATGCTGGTGATGCTGAATGCGGCAGGATTCAACTTGGGACAGGTGCAGAAGATTTATCTGCCTTCCAAGAACATCGTTATCCTCGAAGGTAAGAAGATGGGCTTGAAGGGTGGAAACAAGGATAGCATCTCCTTGTATCCCATGGTCACGTTCCAGAACATGCCGTACATTACTTCTGATGAGTATGACCGCCAGGTGTCTGTAACTGTGGTGGATCGCTTACCCATCGTTAAGAATGCGGAGTATTGGGATTTGGACAAGAATGGAGTGTTGGATCAGGTTGTTCTCCAGTTTGCAGGGCCCTTGACGGAAAAGGATTTGCAACAGGTGTTTGCCACCTTCCCATGGTATTCCGCAAATGGCCGTGCCACCCAGATGCAAGCACAACCATCTGACTTGAAATTGGATCCGAAGGATCCAAGTAGAGTCATCTGGGATGTTCATGCGGTAACACAGCTTGCCCGTGGGGTGACGGGAATTAGCGAGAGCCTCCAGAATGCTATGGTGTACACCTACTACGATGTGTTTGGAGAAACTTTCGCCTCTGAAGATGCTGCGGCTCTTGTAGATAAGATGTCTCCAGTCATTATTGGGGCTACTCTGAGTTATGGCAAGAAGGCGGATACTTTGGAAATAGCATTCTCCGAAGCCATCAAGTATCAGAAGCTGGACGGTCGCGACTTCTTCAAGTATATCCATGGTAAGGATACCCTGGATTTGATTCCCAAGGATATCCAGTGGTCTTCTGATGGAACATCTGCAAAGCTTATCATTGATGGAAATGCAACTACGATTCTGCCAGGGGATTCCCTGATGGTGGTGCGCGGTTTGAAAGGTGCCATTCAGGATAACTATGGCAACATCATGGGTGAAAATCCGCAGCCGGTTGTGATTGCGGGCTTGCTAAACCACCTGGTGGAAAATACTACGATGGGTACTTTTGATTCGGATGATGACATGCTCCAAACATTGAGTTCTGTGAACATTCGGTATGTGCCAGGTTCTACCACTAAGGAAGATTTGGAAAAGGAAGGCGCCCTGGGCCAGCTGGTGCAATTGGGTGAACGCTTTGTCCCGCAGCTTCTGGACCGCGCCCAGATTTCTGCAGACGGCTCCATGGATCCTTCTGTATTGGATTCTCTCAATCCGGAGGATGTGTTCATCTCCTTCGTGGTGAACTATTTCGACCATCTGGGACAGTATGTGAACGACACTACCATTACCGTGCCCTGCAATAGCCCCAAGTTTGGCGGCAACTGCTTGAATACGGACCAGAAGGTGTTCGTGAACTGGAACTTCAAGGATCACAAGGGTCGCTTTGTGGGAACTGGAGTCTATATGGTTCAGTTCCGCATGGTGGTCCGCTACGAAAAGAAGAAGATTGAAGAAGAAATCAAGGACAAGTGGGGCGTTCGCCGCAAGAAGAAGCGCTAATGCGCCAGGTCGGCCTGGCACCGCTAAAAGAAAAGCACCTCTTATGAGGTGCTTCTTTCGTTTTAAAAAGGGGTGGGCGCTTGGCCGCTTGCAAATCTTGCTACTTATTAATAGCAGCGAGGAAGGCTTCCTTCTTATCCTTCAGGAATTCCGTCTTGTTCACTTTGCGGATGCGGCGGAGGGCCTGGTCGCGTAACTGACGGACGCGTTCGTGGGAGATGTTCATGGATTCGCCCACTTCGCGAAGGGTTTGCGGAGCTTCCTGGTTGATGCCGAAGATGCCGGAAATGACTTTTGCCTCTCTTTCGGGAAGCTGGTCCATCAGTTCCTTGGCCAAACTTTCAACGCTCTGAATTTCGGAATCGGCTTCCGGGTTGGAGGCACCGCTGTCGGGCAGCACTTCGGCGTAGGTGGCCTTGGAGTCCGCCTTCAAGGGGCTATCGAAGGAAACGCCACGCTGGCCAATCTGGATGAGTTCGCGGATTTCCTCGTTGATTTCCTTGCCGCGGGACTGCTCGTGCAAAGCCTTGCGCACGCGGAGGTGCTGGTTTGCGGGCAAACGAATCAGGTTCCCCTGCTCGTTGATTGCGCGGGTAATATAAGCCTTAATCCACCACACACCGTAACTGATGAACTTGAGGCCACGAGTGTGTTCGAAGGATTCGATGGCACGAACCAAGCCCATAGCGCCTTCACTCACCAAATCCGGCAGAGGAATGGGGCAACCGCGGTACTGGATGGCCACTTTTAAAACAAAGCGCATGTTGGCAGAGATGAGTCTCTTGCGAGCAATTTTATCCCCTTCTTTAGCCTTCTGGAAAAGAATCTGTTCTTCTTCACGAGAAAGGGGCGCCGTACGTCTAATATCTTCAAGATAGCGTTTTAGTGTGGTATCTGTTGAATCTATATGCATTTTAAAACCTTGCCCATTAAATATCGCTTTTTTAAGAGCAATATGCGTGCCAAAAGGAAAATTTTACCAAAATGTGACAATTTGAACGGCATTTTAGGCCTTGTTAGTCATAAAATTACGACAAAATGTAGTAAATTTATTACAAATGTAATGAAATGGTGACAAATTTGGCAGTGGCGAATGAAACTTTTCCTCGAATTTAGTGGGCTGGACAAGACAGTTCTGTGTCGGGGAGGCCTTTCTCAAGCTATGGTTTTTGGGGAAAACTGGCAACCGCAAACCGCATTTTCATATATTTGGGCGGTATGATTAAAGAACCCGATCAATCCGTGTGGAACCGCTTCTGGGAGCAGAAGAATGACATGAAGAAGGTGTATCCTTCTTCCCCTTCCGTGCTTCAGGCTATCAAGAAGAATTTCAAACTGGATGGATTGAAGGTTTTGGAAGTGGGTGCAGGTACGGGCCGCGACAGCGCAGAACTTGCCCGCCTCGGTGCAGAAGTCTATGTGCTGGACTTCGCGGATAACAGCCTCAAGATTGTGGATGGCCTGCGCTGCAGGGAGAACCTGACAGAGAATCTGCATTTGATTCGCGGAGATGCCTTCAAGTCCCCGTTCCCGGACAATACGTTTGACTTGGTGTTCCATCAGGGTTTGGCGGAACACTTCAAGGATTCTCTTCCGCTCATCAAGGAAAATTTCCGTATTCTCAAACATGGTGGTTGCTGCCTCTGCGACGTGCCTCAGACGGTGCACCCTTACACAGTGATTAAGCATATCCTCATTGCCTTTGACAAGTGGTTTGCGGGTTGGGAGAAGCAGTTTACCATGCCGCAGCTCAAGTCTCTCATGACGGAAGCGGGTTTTGAAAACATCTATGCCTACGGCGATTGGATGCGCCCCAACCTTTTCTACCGCATTCTTCGTGAAATTGCGTTCAAGGTGGGTGTGGAATTGCCCATGTATCCTTTCCAGGGCTCGGAATATCAGAAGCTCAAGGATTCCTTGCTGGATGCTATCCAGTCCAAGTCCTGGGCCCATTGGACCCAGTTGTGCATTGGTGTTATTGGTCGCAAACCCTGATTGAGGCTCTGTGAAGATACTCGTGGTGAATTACCGGGATCGTAAGCACCCGGCTGCTGGTGGCGCTGAAAAACATCTGCACCGAATCTTTTCTCGCATTGTGGGAATGGGGCACCAGGTAGTTCTCTTGACGACTGCATTTGCAGGGGCGCAGGAACGAGAAATTGTGGATGGCATTCAGGTGGTGCGGAAAGGCGGGGATTTGCTTTTCCAGTTGACGGTTGCAAGGAATCTGAAGGCTTTGGACCGAGAATTCCATTTTGATGTTGTTGTGGAAGACCTGAACAAGCTTCCCGTGTTTACGCCGCAACTTACCAAGAAGCCGGTGCTAGTGCAGATGCACCATTTGTGGCGCAAGTCCATTTTTGCGGAGGCTTGTTTCCCGGTGGCTTTTGGTGTCTGGCTTTTTGAAACCATCATTCCCTGGTTCTATAAGTGCAAAAATTTTGTGGTGGTGAGCCCCAGCACCAAGCAGGAACTTTCCGCACTTGGGATTCCGGAGAAGCAGATTGAAGTTATCTACAACGGGTCTGATGATTTGCCGCAGACTGCGTCGCGGGCAGGGACCGCGCTGGGGACTGCATTGCGTGCTGAGACTGCACCGGGGACTGCGCAGACTGTGCCGGCACCGTACTTCCTCTGGCTTTCGCGGGTCCATAAGTATAAGGGCGTCTGGACAGCGCTTGAGGCTTTTGAAATTTTTGCGAAGAGTCATCCGGATGTGAAGCTGAAGATTGCGGGCGATGGACCGCTGCTGAAGAAGATTCCGGCGTGGCTGAACGCCCGCGGCTTAAGCGAGCGGGTGATGCTTTGTGGCTTTGTCTCGCCCGAGGAAAAGCAGAACCTGCTGGCGGGTGCGGTGGCTCTATTGCAGACCAGCTACAAAGAGGGCTGGGGCCTTACAGTGATGGAAGCCGCGGCGCATCAGGTGCCCTCCATTGCTTCTGATGTCCCGGGCCTGCGGGACAGTGTGCGGGATGGGGAGACGGGAGTGCTGTTCCCTGCGGGCGATGCAAACGCTTGTGCCGCCGCTATGGCAAAAGTTTATGAGGATTCCGCCCTGCAAAAATCTCTGGGTGAAGCGGCGGCAAAGTATGCGGCTACATTCAGTTGGGATGCTGCTGCAGAGCAGACAATGCGCCTTCTCACGCAGCTGGCGCCCGAAGTGAAGGCGGGTTTGTGATGGCGATGAATCCGAAGACGAAATCCCTGCTGATATTCTGCCTAAAGCTGGTGGTGACTCTGGTCCCTGCCTATTTCGTGTACCGAAACATCGTCTCTGCTCCTGATTGGGATATTGGAGATTTGCGGGAGCTCTTTTCTGCCGAGAGCGTCCTGCCTTTTGCTGTAGCTCTCCTGTGCCTGGCGGCTTCGAACTTCACCGCTTGTCTGCAGTGGAAATTGTTGTTGGAAAAGCAGAATGTGCATCTCAAATATGGTCACCTGCTGAAGCTTTACTATGTGGGACTTTTCTTCAACAACTTCATGCCTGGGAATGTGGGTGGCGATGTGAAGAAGATTTACGACATTCGCATGCAGGGCGGTCAGGATTCCGTAGGGGCAGGCCTTACGGCTACTTTCTTCGACCGTTTGTTCGGACTTTTCTTTGTGACGATTTTTGCGCTGGGGATGGGAATCCTATTCTTTATGCACGATGATGCGCAGCGGGCCTTCATGTGGCCTTCTGTCTGGATATTCCTCGGCTTTTGCGTTTTGTTTGCCGGGCTTTGCAGTCGTCGGCTTGGAAATTTGTTCTGCAGGATTGTGGGGAAGGTGCTTCCGGAAAAAATTGGAACGCGGCTGGTCCGCATGTTTGAGCGGTTCCGTGAATTCCGTTCTCCGAAGCTTTGGCTGCAAATCATCATGCTTTCGGCGGTGACCCAGTCCCTTCGCATTTTTGTGCATTACTATTGCGGTATCGCGGTGGGCGTAGATCTTTCCATCTCCTGGTATTTCTACTACATTCCGCTGGTGGCCATTGTGAGCGCGCTGCCCATCTCCATCGGCGGTTTTGGCCCGCGTGAATTTTTGGCCCAGTCCCTCTTTGCGAAGGCGGGTGTTCCTGGCCTTGAATCTGTAGTGATTCAGTTGCTTGCGTATTTTGTAAGTTTGGTCCTGAGTTTGTTCGGCGCCTTTGCCTTCTTGCTGGGTGGAAAACCGAAACAGGATTCTAGCGAGGCCTAGCCTCTTTATATATCCCGCAGGCGCAAATCGGGGGCGCTGCATTCCACACGAGGAAATATGGATGCGAGTAGCATCTTGGAAGGCCTGAACGCGGACCAGCGTGCGGCGGTGCTGCACGATCATGAAAGGGATGGACAACTTTTGATATTGGCGGGTGCGGGCTCGGGAAAGACTTCCGTGCTTACCAAGCGGATTCAATACCGCATTGCTTCGGGCGTTGCACCAGAGAAAATTCTGGCGCTGACTTTTACCGCAAAGGCCGCCGCAGAAATGCGGGAGCGGGTGCAGAAGTTGTTCCCGGACGCAGGCGTGCGGCTCTGCACCTTCCATTCTCTGGCGCTATTCATGCTGAAGCAGAAGATTGAGGGGCGGTTTGCCTATGAGATGGTGGGCATGAAGAAGATGCCGTCGCCTAAGGATTCCGCCGGCGAAAATTTTCTCACGCGGTTGCGGGAGCTGCGCATTCCTGCAGGTACCGTGAATCGGGAGGAACTCTTCAGCGGGAACTACGCGCCACGGCTGGAGGCAAAACTGCAGCGCTTGCGGGAGAGTGTTTTGGAATCGGGTCAAGTAGTTTTCGAAGACCTCATCTATCTCGCCATCCAATTGCTGGAACGGCATGAGGCTGCCCGAACATTCTTTCAAAACCAATGGGAAGAAATTCTGGTGGATGAATATCAGGACATCAATCCCTCCCAATATCGCATGGTGAAAAATCTTTTGGGAAATCGCCGCGCACTTTTCGTGGTGGGGGATGACGACCAGGCCATCTATGGATTCCGCGGCGCAGACATCGGGAACATCAACCGCTTTTGCGAGGATTTCAAGGAGAGTACGCTCATTCGCCTGGAGTGGAATTACCGGTCCACCTCAAACATTCTCCATCTGGCGAATCTCATTTTCGAGAAGAAGCCGCTCCGCCTCCGCAAAGTACTTCGGGCCGGGAACCCCAAAGGCTCCGGCGGGAATCCATTGTTTCGGGAGAACCGCAAACCGGAAATCTGGGTGTCGGAAAATCCGGTGGAGGAGATGACGAAGATTATCGCTCGCATCAAGGACTTTCGGGATGCCTACGATTTGAAGTGGAAGAACTTCGCCATCCTGGTGCGCTACAACCGGCAGCGGCTTTATTACGAGGAGGCGCTGAAGGATGCGGGGTTCCCTATCGCGGGTGCGCCCTTGGGGGAGGATTTGGTGGTGGAGGATGGCGTCCATGTGGAGACGGTCCACGGGTCCAAAGGCCTCCAGTATGCGGTGGTTTTTTATGCAGGGCTGGCGGAAAAACTCACGCCGGGGGAGTGCGAAGGCAACTTCCGGGCGCGGAAAAGGCAGCTGGATGAGGAGCGGCGCCTGTATTATGTGGGAGTGACCCGAGCGGAGGCCCATTTACATTTATTATATTGTTCAAGGCGTCATTGGAAAGGCCGGCTGATGAATTTCAAGCCATCCCGGTTCCTGCCCAAGGTAACGCCCCAATATCCGGATTCGAAGATGCCGATTATTTTTTATAAGATTTATGTGGTGGCTGTGGTGCTTGGCTACATGCTGCTCCATATCTTGATGCTGCCTTTTGTTTTTGTGTTTGGCCGCAAGACTCTTGATATTTGGTTGGAGAAGAAGGTTCAGAATTTTTCACGGTTCTGCATGAAGGTGCTTCGCATAGACCTCTCCATTGAAGACCAGGCCATGCTTGCCAAAGTGGATTGGAGTCGCCCGGTGTTTGTGGTGGGGAACCATAGTTCTTACGCAGACATTCCCGTTATCTTCTTGACGCTGGAAAGAACCATCGGCTTCATTGCGAAAGAGGAGCTGGGAATGATTCCCTTCCTGAATTTCTGGATGAAGAAGCTGGGCTGCATTTTCATCAATCGCAAAAAGGGCGGTGGCGCCGATGCCATTCGCGAGGTGATGAAGGCGGGAACAGGTTCCCGGATATTCGTTTTCCCTGAGGGAACCCGCAGCAAGAAGGGCACGATGCTTCCCTTTAAGAGTGGCGGATTCCGCCTGGCTATGGAAGCGGAGGCCATCATCCTTCCAGTGGTGCTGAAGGGCACGAGAAGTGTTTGGGAATCCCGAAAGAATACGGGGATGCAGAAGGTGACTGCACGAGTGCTTGCCCCAATGGATGTGGGCGCACTCCTTCGTGAACGGGGGACGTTAGACCCGAAGAAGGATTTGATGCATGTGGTTCGCGCCCAGATGGAGGCCGCCCTATGATTGGCGTCTTTGATTCTGGATTTGGCGGCCTCACGATTTTGAGGGACTTGCAGAAGGCGCTTCCAGCTTATGACTTTTTGTACCTGGGGGATAACGCCCGGGCGCCTTATGGCTCCCGCAGTTTCGAGACCATCTACCGCTATACGCTGGAATCGGTCCGCACGCTTTTTGCCCGTGGTTGCCCTCTGGTGATTCTCGCCTGCAACACGGCAAGCGCCCGGGCGCTCCGGAGCATCCAGCAGGATGTGCTGCCCTTTGAATTTCCGGACCGCCGCGTGCTTGGAATCATCCGCCCGACGGCGGAGGAAATCGGGAAGTTCAGCCGCACCGGCCATGTGGGAATTTTTGCGACTGCGGGAACGGTTTCTAGCCAGAGCTACGTTCTGGAGATTCAGAAGTTCTTCCCGAACCTCACGGTGACGCAGCATGCCTGCCCCATGTGGGTGCCGCTGGTGGAGTGCGGTGAGGGCGATACCGAGGGAACCCGCTACTTCGTGAAAAAAGATGTGGACGCCCTCCTGGCCGCCGATCCAAAAATCGACACGGTGCTCCTGGCCTGCACTCATTACCCGCTTCTCACGGCCGCCATCCGGGCTGCACTTCCGCCACAGGTGAACCTGGTGTTCCAGGGGGATATCGTTGCCGGGAAGACCGTGGACTACCTCCACCGTCATCCAGAGATGGATGCTCGCCTTATCAAAGGCGGAAAAACCGCCTTTTTGACCTCCGATACTGCGAAATTCTTCGAAAAAGGGGCAAATCTCTTTGGAATGAAGGATATTTCGGCGGAATCCCTAACCTTCTAGCCTGTAAAATTGTATTTTGCAATTGGTTACTAACGAACCTGTTTAGGTCCGCTTGTATTATTTTTATAATCAGACTGCCTACCCTGGTTGGCGGTTTGGTAGAGTATCACTTTTTTGGAGTGGAAGTTAAAATGCCGAAGACTCAAATCAATCTTGAAGGTTGGCAAGACTATCGTGGTAATGCCGCTGGTAGTTTGCTTTATGTGGAAACCAGTCATCAGTCCGAAATGCCGGTCCGTGACCAGTTGAACGAAAATGGCAAGGGCTTCTTCTATGAACCCAACTACGAAACCAGCACCTACGGCCTCATGAGCTGCTGCAATGTGAAGAACATCAACGCCATTGTGCGCGCCAAGAGTCGCTACATTCTTTTTGGCACCCGTTATGAGGGTCTCAGCGATTCCGAAATGCGGAACAAGTATTTGATTATGGGTTACATGCGCATCGATAAGATTAAGGATGTGCGTACCCGTCATATCCAGCGGTACATGGCCAACCCCAATTTGGAAGAACCGGAATGCATGCAGATGGAACACAACTGGGCTGTTTATGGCCCTATGCGTTTTGTCTCCATGGCGGATTCCTTTGTGGTGACAGATGAAATTCTGAAGGAGTGGGGCTACAAGGGCCACGCCAGCCGTCAGCTGAAGGCTGTGTTCCAGAAGGAACATCTGAACCAGATTCTTGCTCACTTGGATTCCAAGCAGGATATGATTGACGAGTACATTGCCACTGTGGACGAATACAAGGAAGCTTTGGAAGAAGGCTAAGACTTCTTTTCGTGGAAATGAAAAAATCCGCCGGCTAGCGCCGACGGATTTTTTTGTATAGTCGCTTATTTCGGGCGCGGTGCATCTATTTCGGTCGCAACTGTAATTGCGTACCCGGTTGTGACCGCGCCGGACCTTAGCGGAGCAGCACCTTGGCGGTGTACTGCTGGCTGCCCTGCTTCACGATGAGGAATGCCGGACCGTGGAAGCTTGTGGCGAGCTGTATCGCGTTGGCGCCGGATTTTGCATTGAAGTCTTGGGCCGCGATGACCTGACCGAGGCTGTTCATGAGCTTTGCGGAAGTGCGCCCGCTATTAGCTGTGGTGAACACCGCCTGCACAGCACCGGGGAGGGTGCGGACAAACAGGTGGTTTGTTGCAGAGCCTTGTTTTTGGATGGCAATATTTTCCTTTTTTGGGTCTTCTTTTTGTTTAGGATCAGTTTCTGTTGTAGAAAATACGGTGTTTACGAGTTCGCCTACTCCAATTCCTTCTATATCTGGCATCTGCTTGTTAAAGTTTTGCAGAGTGTCCACTGTTCCGTCCGCTTTCAGGAGGAGCATGTTGTCAAGATAGACTTCGCCACTGATTTGCGTGCCTTGAATATTGATGCCTATGGCGACGACCTTTGTGATGTCGTTGAAATTCATGTTCGAGGAGCTGGAACCGTCAAAGCTGATGGTGTACCGTTTACCTTCTGCATCAAAATCTTCGAAATTACCTAAGACGGCTTGCTCCCACTTCCAATTGCCAGACATATTGAATAGGGTGACGCTGGACCACTCGTATTCGTTTCCTTCCACGGTTCCGTTTGTTTTGCCATTGAGTTTTAAGTCAAAACTAATGCCTTTGTATTTGGACCAGTCTTCGTTGTTGATGTTGAGTCGGATGGTTGCGGTTGCTGCGGAATCGGTGCGTGTTGAAGCAAAGGAGACATGGAGTGCCTTATCATCACTGGATACACTTTGGTTTACGAGAGCGTCAATGGAATTTCCTTCAAAGGCGGTAAGCCCAAAGGCTTGTCGGAGGGCGTTGAGGCATTCATAATCCAGAATGCCGCGGTTCTTGTTGCGACGAATGATGGTCATGTTTCCATTGTTCTCAGCACCGGTATCCCACACAACGGGAATGAATCCGTATTTTTTGGAGAGTGTTGCCACCTTGCCGTAGAAAGCCGCGCGAGATTGCAAATGCAGGCGGAGGTTTTCGCCGGTAAGGCCTAGACGTTTGATGGCGCCGAATTCACCGATGACAAAGGGAATGTCGAATGACTCTTTAATTTCTTTAAATACGGAATCCACGTATTCGGGGCTTGCATAGGCACCTTTGGGGGTGTTGCGCTCTGTATCTGTGGAGGAGAAGTTTTCTTCACCCCAGTAATAGAACTGTTTTCCCCAGGATTCATCTTTATCCATGAGGGAGAACTGATAGGGATAGAAGTGGAATTCGCCCATCATGTAGCCACTGCCAGCGGGGTCCGAGGGGAGATTGTTCTTCCACCATTTGAGCATTTTGGCTTCGTCGGTGTAGGGAGCTTGAACGATGAGGGTGCGGGTGGCATTGTTGCCGCCTGTTTCACGAACGGTCTTCATCATGGTTTCGTGATAGGTGTTGAGGACCGTTGTTCTAGCTGCGGTGAAATCGGTAGTGTTCATGCCAGGTTCGTTCATGCTGGCGAAGAGCAGATGCTCGTCATAGCTGGCAAATTTTTCAGCGATTTGTTTCCAGAAGGCTGCCTGGCGCTTGTTAAGGTTGTCGTCTACGGATTCTCCAATGTTTTCTTCCATCCAGCCGCTATCCCAATGGATGTTCAGAATGGCGTACATGCCCTTATTGACGACAAAGTCGACTACCGTCTTGACGGAATCCAACCACCCGCTATTGATGGTGTTTGTGCTTGTGTCGGCATGGGTGTACCAAGCGCAGGGAATGCGGACCGTGTTGAATCCCGCCGCTTTCACGGAATCGATGAGTTCCTGGGTAGGAAATTCATTTCCCCAGCTAGTGGGACCATTGGGGGCTTCCAAAGTGTTTCCGATGTTGTAGCCAAATCCCATTTTGCTGACTAATTCGGTTGCTTTGGGAAGAGGTTCCGCGGCCATGGCAACGCCGGCGACGAGAAGGGCTGCGATGCTTGCAAATTTCAAATTCATAAACACTCCTTGGGGTGAGTTTCTGGAAACTCCCAATCCATTCCCTATTAATATACTTATCGACCTTTTCTTGGTCAATACAAACTAATGGATGTTACAGCGATTTTAGTGGGCGATGAGCCAGTTTTCGCCAAAGCCCACGCTTGCGACCAGAGGCACGTTCAGCTTCATGGCGTTTTCCATTTCGGATTTGACCATGGCGGCCATTTCTTCCACCTTGTCCTTGGGGCATTCGAACACCAGTTCGTCGTGGACCTGGAGCATCATCTTCAGCGGGAGCTGTTCCTCGTTGATGCGGTTCTGAATGCGGATCATGGCCATCTTGATGAGGTCCGCGGCACTGCCCTGCACGGGAGTGTTTACCGCCATGCGTTCCGCCATCTGGCTTTCCATGCGGTCGGAGCTGTCGATGCCCGCAATGTAGCGGCGGCGGCCGCTAAGGGTTTCCACGTAGCCATCCCGATGGGCGGCCGCCTTTGTGCTGTCAATGAACTTCTGCACGTCCTTGTACATCCCGAAATAGCCGTCGATGAAGTCTTTGGCCTGACCCATGGGAATTTTTAGGTCGCGGGAGAGGCGGAAGGCGGTCATGCCGTAGAGCACGCCGAAGTTCACCACCTTGGCGTCGCGCCGCATGTCGCTGGTAACCTGGTCCATAGGGACGCCGTAGATGGCGCTTGCGGTGCGGGCGTGAATGTCTTCGCCGTTCTTGTAGGAGTTGGAAAGCGCTTCGTCACCGCTAAGGTGGGCCAGCATGCGTAACTCAATCTGAGAATAGTCCACCGCGAGAATGGTGTCCTTCTCCGGATTTTTCGGGACGAATGCGGCGCGGATTTTTTTGCCCAAGTCGCTCCGGACGGGGATGTTTTGCAGGTTGGGGTCGCGACTGCTGAGGCGGCCTGTGGCGGTGCCCCACTGTATGAAGCTGGTGTGGATGCGTCCGGTTTCCGGATTCACCAAGGTAGGGAGCACGGCCACATAGGTGCTTTGCATCTTCTTGAGTTCGCGGTATTCGATGACCGCGAAGACGATGGGGTGCGGGGCACGGGCGCTGAGTTCTTCTAAGACGGCCGCGTCGGTGCTCCGCTTCTTGATTTCAGGAAGGCCCAAGGTATCGAAGAGGACTTCTGCCAACTGCTTCGGGCTCCCGATGTTGAATTCCAGCCCCGCCATGTCGCAGATTTCTTTTTCCAGATGGGTGATGCGGCGTTCCAGTTCCGCGCTGAGTTCCTTCAGTGTGGGAACGTTGATGGCGATGCCTACGGATTCCATCTGATAGAGAACCTTCAGCATGGGCATTTCTTGCTCGAAGAAATACTTCTCGTAATCACGCTTTTGCAGTTCCTTCTGGAGTGGCTTCCACAGGCGTAGCGTATAGACGGCATCTTCAGCGCCGTATTCCGCGGCTTTTGCAGTGGGCATGCGGTTGAAGGTGATTTGATTTTTCCCGCGTCCGATGAGATTCTCGATGGGAATCATTTCGTGCTGCAGATTCTGCATCACCTGATTGTCGAGGCCGAGCCCTGTTGAGCCGGGAGAGAGCATCCATGCTGCAATGAGGGTGTCCACCACATTGATGGCGCTGATTTGCTTTTGCGTGAGGTTGAAGGCTCTCGCCATGACGTGCAAATCGAATTTTGCGTTGTGGAAAATGAAGCTGCGGCTCGAATCCATCAACAACGTAACAAGCCAACCCCTTGTCTTTTCAAAATCAAAATTTCCGCCTTCGCGAATTTCTAGGGGGAAGCCGATGTCGTCGGTGTGTCCCAGGGGAATGTAGTAGCCTTTGCTTTCGGCAGGGCTGATGCAGAGCCCCACGAGTTTGCATTGCATGGGGTCGAGACCGTCCGTTTCCGTGTCAATACCGATTGTATTACACTTTGTATTGCTATCAGTGCTGCGGGCGGAGTCTGTCTCGCATCCTGTGCCGCTGTTTTCAAAGGCGGCCTTCATCTCCTCAAATTTTTCATCCGTGTCCACGCAGATGTAGGTGGGGAGTTCCTCCTTTGGGAAACTTGCCGCAATGGGGGCGTCGCTTTTTGCATCGCTTTCGGGCTTTACAAATCCCGTTTTGCTGGGGACGTTTTCCAGCAGGCGAAGGAGGCTGTTGACTTCGTGCTCTCTAAAAATGTCGGCCAGGGTGTCGCTGTGAATGCCATTGAATTCCAGGGCGTCCAAGTTTCCGGAATAGGCCCGCTTTGTCTGGAGCGTCACCAGTTCCCGGCTGAGGAATGCCTTCTCGCGATTGTTCGCCAGGTTATCGTGCAGCGCTTTTTTGGTGATTTTGTCCAAGTTGGCGTAGATGTTGTCCATGTCGCCATATTCCGTGAGGAGCTGGATGGCGGTTTTGGGCCCCACCTTGGGCACGCCGGGAACATTGTCGCTGGCGTCTCCCATGAGGGCCAGATAATCGCGGATTTTTTCCGGCGGAAGACCGTATTTCTCCAGCACCTGCTCGGGCCCGAAATCAATGCCGTCGGCGCCTTTCGTGAGTTGGTACAGATGGATTCTGTCGTTCACGATTTGCGACATGTCCTTGTCTTTCGAGACAATGAAGATGTGGTCGAAGCCCGCCTCGTAGGCGGCAATGGCGGTACTTGCCATCACATCGTCGGCTTCGTAGCCGGGCACTGCTAAAAGAGGAATGCCGCTGGCTTCCATGGATTCGCCAAGGAGCGGCATCTGGGCCGCCATTTCTTCTGGCATGGGACCGCGATTGGCTTTGTAATCCGGATAAAGTTCGTGCCTGAAAGTGAGGGTGTGTGCTACATCGCGGGCGATTGCAAAATGTGTGGGCTTGTGCTTTGCCAGAATGCGGAGAATAGCACCCCAGTAGCCGTGCATCATGGAAACGTCTTCGCCCTTGCTGTTCACCAGCGGGTTCTGGCTGTAAGCATAGAACATGCGGAACGCCATGGCGTAGGAATCGATGAGGAATAAATTTTTTTCAGGCATAGGCGTTCTGTGTTAAAAGTTAAAATGTCTTTTTGATGGTGCAGACAAGTCGGATGCGGTCATAATCTCCGTTGGGAATTTGTATGGCTTCATCTGTCAATGCATGAATCAAAGTGCCCGTCAGGAAAAGTCCCTGCTTGGGGAATTGCTGCTCCACCGTCATGTCCCAATACCAGTCGCCCTTCACGACAAAGGGATTTTCGGAGCGGAGATTCCATTCGGCATCACTGCGATAGCGGAGCGAGTGAGAAATGCGGAAGCTTTTGCGGAACAGCCAATCGCCTGTAAATGCGGTGAAGAATTCCGAAGGCTCCACTTCAAACCGTTCCTCGGGACCTTCGATGCGCTCAAAACCGCCGAGGGCCTTGAAGGCGAACATTTCTTGATAGTTTAGCCCGAGCCAGATTTCTCCCGTAAGTCCCTTGATCCATTCGTTGATGCGTGCCACATCCCCTTTGCGATAGGTGAGAGGACCATCGTCAATGAACTCTGTGGGCTCGAAGGTCTCGGCGCCGTATTCCGCCCAAAGCGTTGCGCGGCCACCGATGGACATGAATCCCAATGTGTCTTCAAACTGCATGTAGCTTTGGAGAAGATTCATTTGCCCGCTAGGTGTCAGGTCGATAGTGGTTTTCCCGTAGAGTTCTGCATCGTCGGCGAGGGGATTGAGGCGCGTGCCCGAAATGTTTTTGATGCCGATGGTGGCGCCTGCATTCTGAGGAGCGGGAGCCCGGTATTCAATGCTGTCTTGTACCAGCCAATCTTTGTTGTTCCCGCCAAAGTTTGCGGCTGCGGTAATGCGCTTGGTGGGCTTGATGATGAGTTCTGCGAAGGGCCACAGGACGAAATCGTCTTCCAACTTTGTATATACAATTCCAGAATCCTCTACGGTGCGGAAGGCGACACCGATGCTTCCGTCTAGAATGCCGTTTTTGCAGAGGCTGCCGCAGGAGTAGAGAGCGGAACCATTCCATTCCTTGCGATTGCCCTTCTCTTTTTTCTGGAAGTTCTGGTATTCGGCGTCCTCATAGGCGGCGGTGAGGGAGAGGCCTGCGATATCTATGCGAGCCTCAACCCGCGGGGAGTAGTGGACGGGAATCCAGCGGGAGGATGCGGTATAGAGCCAGAGGTATTCTGTGCCGGCAAGAACGGATGCGTTCACGAAATTGTTGGTGAAGCCAAGGCCTGCGTAAACAGTACTGAACATGGGCCAGTTTTCACCAAAGAGGGAAAATTCGTCGTCCACCCATTTTTTTCGGGTATTGACGGTACGGGCAGAATAATAATCATCTTGGAAACCGCGCGCTGTTGCCCAGAATCCCTTGAAGCTGGGTGTGCGGAATCCGGCTTCCATAATGGGAGTGCGGTTATCGGGACGATTTGTTTCCGTAATCAAGTCCTGATAAATCATGTCTCCCAATTCGTTTCCGGTCTTTATCCAGACAGAGGGGACGATGGGGTCCCAGGAGGGCAGGATGGACATGCGGTTGAAAAGCAGCCGCTGGCGGAGTTTTTGCGGCGTCCAAAGTTCGCCTTCGGTGTGGAGTCCGCCGGCGCCAAGAATGCGATTGTATTGGTAGGTTGGCCCTCCAATGAGGAAGGTCCCGTCATCGCGACTGACGGCTTCCATGCCTTCCATTTCGGCGTCGATTGCGGCATGCGTTGCCGCCGGAATCAAAAGTAGGGCGAAAATCGCGGCGAAGAGGATTTGTTTCATTACCAAAGCCTCCTTTCAACATAGACGCCCACGGAAAGCATGTTGGAGCGTTCTGGAAGCGTCCAGAGGTTCTCCCAAAGCACATTCAAACCCACTTGATAGTTTTCAGAGCGAATGAAGGGAACGTTGCCGCGAAAGAAATAGCCGAATTCCGTTTCGTTGTCCGTAAGCATTCCACCCCGACCTGAAAAGCCTTCGTCGTCGGTGTCGGCTCTTGTCCAGTTACAGGTGAATCCTGCCCCTAGAGCTAATGGACGAATGCTTTTCCATTTCCAATCCAAACCGAGGCGCCCGATAAATTGATGAACTCCGGGGAAGGGAATTCCATCTGCCCGGACTTTAAAATAGGTGTAATTGAAATGGACAAAACCGTCAAAGTCTTCCCAATAGGTGTAACGGAATCCGAAACCGCCATATTTTGCATTTTCAACGGCGTCCACCAAATCGCCAAAGGGGTAGATTTCGCCTCCTTCGATTCCGATGAAGGCGTGGGAAAACGCTACGTCGGCGGGATTTGGTTCTGTCAAGGGCTCGGCGGCCATTGCGGAAGTTGCAAAAACCATGCCGCAAAGCACAAGTATTTTCTTTAGGAATTTCATTACTTGTGCTCCAGGGCTTGGGCGAAGAATCTGTCCAGGTGGGGGATGGTCGCGTCGCCAGGCTCGTTGCCGGGGAGAACAGCATCGCCGGGCAATACCGCATCGCCCGCCTTCTTGAAATCGGGATGGGCTTTCAAAAAGCGGTTGATGACCTGCGTTGTCTCTTGCGGGTCAGGGCTGCAGGTGGCGTAAACCAGGCGGCCATCCGGCTTCAAAGCTTTTGCGGCATTCTCAAGAATCTGGAATTGCAGTTCCGAGAGTTCCTTGATGCTTTCGGGAGAGAGGCGATAGATGGATTCTGGCCTGCGAGAAATCACGCCCATGTTGCTGCAGGGCACATCCAGAAGAATGCGGTCAAATTGTGCAGCGTTTTTTTCGCACGATGTGAATATCGCTGGCTGCGCATCTCGAATAGCTGCGGTGATGTCAATACATTCTGTATTGACATTGGTGATGCCAAGGCGGGTCATCAAATCCTGCATCTTCTCCAGGCGGGTTTCGGAGCTGTCGCTGGCGAGGATCCGGAGGCTACCGTCCATCTCGGCGAGGAGAGCTGTCTTTCCGCCGGGCGCTGCGCAGGCATCCCAGACGCTCATGCCAGGTTTTGCATCCAGCAGTTTCACCACCTCGAATGCAGCAGGATTCTGGAGGCTGAAATGGCCTGCGGAAAATTCGGGAGAATTGAGGAGGGCCTTGAGGCTTGCGTCGCGAGGGACTTGGATGTAGCGGTCGTAGAGAGTGACGGCGTCTTTCCCGAAACCAAGTGCTTCTGCAAGTTTTGCAGTGGTTGTCTTCTGCAGGTTTACCCGGAGCCATTCCGTCGGGCGCTCCAGTGTAGCTTTTGCCAAAGTTTCCGCTTTGTCTCCGCCATAGACATCAAACCAGCGGCGCACAATCCATTCCGGCACGGAATTCTCGATGCTGATGCGCCTTACCCGCTGGGGCGGCATTTGCGGGAGGCCGGACCGCCGGGCTGCACGCAGCACGGCATTGGTGAGGCGCGTGGCGCCCTCACCAAGGGACGCCGCCTTTGCAAGTTCTACACTGGTGTTGATGGCGGCGTGGTCCGGCACATCCATGAAGAACATCTGGAACAGTCCCATCTCGAGGATGACTTTTACTTCCAGCGGTGGCATTTTTTTTGTGAGGGTCTTGATGAAGTACTCCAGCAACAAGTGCCTGCGGCAAACGCCTAATGCAAGTTCCATGGCAAAAGGAGAAAGACCGCTTTCCTTAATGAAAGCGCCTTCTGTGAGCCACAGAAGCAGTACCCGATAAGCGTCGGCGCGTTCGTTAGACTTTATCAAAAACCAAGTCCTCCCGTTTCTGGATGCCTCTCATAAAGTCGGCCACAGGCATGGGCTTCTTGCCCTCTGCCTGTATCTCCAGAACTTCCAGAACGCCATTTCCTGTCCCCACCATAAAGCGGTTTTCCTTGAAGAGCACCGCGCCGGGGGCGAGATCTGCAGCGCCCGCAATAGAACCACAACTGCCAACCCCTACCACATCTGTTTTTCTCAAGTAAACCGTTCTGCCGCAGAGTTTGGAATATCCGCCGGGCCACGGGTTGAAGGCGCGAATGCGGTTGTGGATGGTTTGAGCAGGCAAATTGAAATCGATGATGCCTTCCTCTTTTTTCAGCTTTGGGGCTCCAGAGGCTTGGGCGTGATCCTGGGTCAAATCCTTTTCACGACCTTCCATCAGCTGGTGGATGGCGTCATCCAAAGCGGCAATGCCGGGCGCTACCATCTTGTCTAAAAGGCTGGCTGTGGTATCCTGATGGTCGATTGCCACTTTGTTCTGGGCGAGAATCGGACCGTGGTCCATCTTTTCATCCAGGCGGAAAACTGTAACACCTGTTTCTGGGAGACCGTCGGCAATGGCACGTTGTACGGGAGCGGCACCGCGGTATTTGGGGAGGAGACTTCCGTGCACATTGACGGCGCCGAATTTTGCAACGCCAAGAATGTTTTTCGGGAGAATCGAGTAGGCCACCACCACAAACAAATCTGCACCGAAGGCGCGGAGGTCATTCTCAAATTCAGGCGACTTCAAATCTAGCGGCTGGAGCACGGGCAGGTTGTGGGCGAGGGCCGCCACTTTCACGGGCGGAGGCGTCAATACCCGGCCTCGTCCCGCGGGCCTATCGGGCTGTGTGACTACGGCAACAACATCGGCATAATCAGCATCCATCAGGTGCTCCAAAAAGTGCGCCGCGAATTCCGGCGTTCCCATAAAGACGATTTTCATGAAATTCAATATAGCTTATTTTCTACATTTTCCGCCATGCGTATTCTTCTCCAATTTGCGATAATCGTGGGCATTTGCCTGGTAGGGGAGTTCTTGCATAAAATCGTGGGGATTCCGGTGCCTGGGAACATTCTCGGCATGGTTCTTCTCTTTATATTACTTTGTCTGAAAGTCGTGAAAATCGACCACATTAAGGATGTGTCGGATTTCCTTCTCAAATATATCGCATTTTTCTTCCTTCCGCCTAGCATTTCCATTATGGCGGCTGGGGACGAGGTCCTTTCCCAATGGCCGCTTTTGCTAGCGATGTGCGTTGCGCTCACCATTGTGACTATGGTTTCCACGGGGTGGGCAGTTCAGCTTTCCGTGCAAATTTCAAAGACCATTAAACTCCATCGCAAAGGCATTGATGTAAAACGTCGTGCAAAGGTAGGCTCCCGTGAATCTCGATAACGCCTTCCTGCAGACGCCTTTGTTTGGAATATTCCTATCTCTCATCGCTTTTGAGATAGGTGTCTCTATCAGCAGAAAGTGGAAATTCTCCCTCTTGAATCCGATTCTCATCGCCAATGTGCTGATTATCGGATTCCTCACTTGCACGGGAATCAGCCTGGAAACTTACAACATCGGTGGCGATGTCATCACCCTCTTTATGTACCCTGTGACGGTTGTGTTGGCGGTGCCGCTGTATCGCCAGGTCCATAAACTCTGCAAATATTTTGTCCCCATAATGATTGGCATTTGCGTCGGTAGCTTGACGGCAATGTTGTCTGTAATACTTTGTTCTAAACTGCTTCATCTTTCCCACACCATGATGCTATCTCTGGTGCCCAAGTCCATTACCATTCCCATGGGCTCCGTGGTTTCTGCACAGATTGGCGGCATTCCCTCGGTGACCATTATCGCCATCGTGGTGACGGGCATTACAGGGGCTGTGACGGCACCCTTGGTTTGCAAAATTTTCCGCATAAAGTATCCGGTAGCCCAAGGTGTGGCGATTGGCACCACCAGCCATGCCCTCGGCACAACGCGTGCTATGGAAATCGGGGAGATTCAGGGGGCTATGAGCAGCCTTTCCATTGGAGTGGCGGGTGTTTTAACCGCCGTCGTGGCGCCCTACATTTTGCAGTTGTTTTAAAGGTTCGCGGCAGTTATGTCGCGGACGGTATTTGCTTGCAAATGATATTTTTTGCAAATGGTATTTGCTTGCAAGCAGTTGCTATCTGCTAAATTTTCCAGTTGCAGAAGTTGCTCAGAACTTTCAATCCCACCTCACCGCTTTTTTCCAGATGGAACTGGGAGGCAATCAGATTGTCTTTTCCAATTAAGCCCTGGAAGCGCTGCGTTCCGTAGGTGGTTTCTGCAAAGGCGTAATCGGCGGGCACAACGGGGTGGTAGGAGTGCACGTAGTAAAAGTCGCTACCGCTGGGAATGCCTTCCATGATGGGGTGTTCTCGCGTAAAGTCAACTTGGTTCCAGCCCATGTGTGGAATCTTGAGGCCCGGTTCGTCTTTGAAGCGCACCGCTTTCCCGGGAATGAGGCCTAGCGTTTTCACGCCACCGTCTTCCTCACTTTCTTCCAGAATAATCTGGCAGCCGATGCAGATGCCAAGCACTGGATTTCCGGCTTTTACGACGGTTTTGATGGCGTCTCCGATTCCTGTACGGGTCAGGGTCTCCATGGCAGAGGCTGCAGCGCCCACACCGGGGAAGATTACGCGGGATGCCTTGGCGATTTCGTCAGCGTCACGGGAGGATTTTGCATCGGCCCCCACCTTGGCGAGAGCGTTCATGACGGAAGTTAAATTGCCTGCATTGTAATCGACGACGATGATGGACATAATAGAAACCTTATTTGCTTTTGCACCAGGGGTACTCAATATTGAGATTGGAACGAATGTAGTATGTTCTTGAGGCGTACTCTGCATCAGCATCCATTTGCATCACTCCGATTACGCCATCTTTTGCTCTTGCCTCAATGTTTGAAACTTCATCCCATAGCTTTGCGTGACCAGTTCCTTTCCCCCCTGCATCGTAACCTGCGTCGGCGAGGATGGGCTTTCCAGTAATCTTGTACACATCGGCCCAGGTTGCCTTGTTGGAGCTTTTAATTCTATCGCTATTGGCAAGAGTTCTTCCTCCGGATGTACTGACGTAATCTACGTCATTCATATCAAAATTGGAGAACCATTTTTCCAATCCCTGTGGGTCCTTGTCGCTAATCCATGGGGAAATGTCAATTGCAATTTTTGCAGCAGGCAAATGCGCATGAATGGTGTCTACGATTTGCTTGAAATAAACTCCCATCATAGAATCGGGAATGCCGCCGTCAATTTGGGCAACGCCATTGTATTCGGCACTTTGTTCTGATGCTGTTTGAGAATATTGATAAAAATCAGGCTCGATCATCCAAATGGGTTCATATGTGGTCGTGTCAATGCTCCACAAATTGAGCTGGTCACTCATTCCGGTCACATACTTCTGGTAGCGATCCATGATACTGTCTGCAAAATATTCGCGAATGAGGTTGGCCCCATGTTCGCAGAGAGATTTCTTCTCTTTCTTTGCTGCCATGTCGCAATCTTCCATGTCGTGATCTTTTCCAAACTCGGCTATGACGTAGGCATATATCATGGGGGTGGCTTGAATAGAGATGCAAGTTTCTACCATGCGTTCTTCAAAGACATTGTAAAAACTGTTATCGCCTAACCAGACGGATATATAGTCCAGTCCTTTATAAAAACTCTCTTCTTCATGGGCGGCCTGCCATGAGGCTCCGAAATTGAATTGACAGGGATTGAAACCGGGGTGATGTTCGGGAACGGAGAAATGTTTCCATGCTCCCTCGTTGCAGAGGGAGTAGATTTTGCGTTCTTCAATCCAAAGGTAACGGCCTTCATCTTCTGTTCCGCAGGCAGCTCCATCGGTTAGATAGGCTTTGGATGGATCAGAGGAGTCGTCACTGCATGCGAGAAGTATGATGGCGTATAAACATAATACCAGAAGTTTCCATACTTTGTTCATATATCCTCGTTTACACCTTATCCACCGCAATTATAGAAATTTTTGAAGGTTGATGGGTTGGATAAGGGGGCTCAACTACGAGTTGAGAAAATCTAGCGCTTCTCCGGCCAGTTCTACGCAGCGGTTGCAGGGAATGACTCCGTTCGGGCGGATTTCTCTACAGAGGGCGCAGTTCTTCGCCCCGCGGCGGAACATGTCTTCCAGGCCGTCGGCGTGGTCTGGCTCTAACATCTTTGCCGCATAGAGGGCTCCGCAGGTTCCGCCGGGGGCCTTGCCGCCACCCAGATTGCGGAAGAAGTCTGCGGTTTGCAATGCTTCCGCTTCGCTCTTTCCGTGGGCGATGGCGTAGCCGTAGGCAACGGACATGGCGCAGTTGCCTTTATGTTCGGCGTGAAATTTTTTGCTGATTTCAGAAATTTTCATGAGGTTCGTTCTCCTTTCGGTGGCATATTATAGCAAAAAGAACAGAGAGAAAACAAATTTTTGTCGAATTTCAAGAGAACCTCGGCCGGGCTATAAAAAATTGCTAAATTTTGTCACAAAAGTCAAAAGAGGAAATTATGTCTGAAAATAATGGAAAAGTTCGCGTTCGTTTTGCTCCCAGTCCTACTGGTTACCTCCATGTAGGCGGTGCTCGCACTGCTATTTACAACTATTTCTTCGCCAAAGCTATGGGCGGTACCTTCTATCTTCGCATTGAAGATACGGACCGCAAGCGCTATAATGAAACTGCGCTTCATGATTTGCTTCGGGATTTGAAGTGGCTTGGCCTCCAGTGGGATGAAGGCCCGGGTTGTGAAGGCGACTGCGGTCCTTATTTCCAGAGTGACCGCTTGGAAATCTATCATCGCGAAATCAAGAAACTCCTGGATTCTGGCGATGCCTACTATTGCTTCTGTACCGAGGAACGCCTTCAGGAAGTGCGTGCCGAGCAGGAAAAGAGCCATGTGCCTGTAACGGGTTATGACCGCCATTGCCGTAACATCAGCCGCGAAGAGGCGGAGGCCCGCATTGCCGCTGGCGAAAAGTACGTCATTCGCTTGAAGGTCCCTGAAACCGGCGTGACGGAATTCGACGACATGATCCGCGGCCACATCGAATATCAGAACGAACTTCTGGACGATCTCGTGCTCATCAAGCGCGATGGTTATCCTACTTATCACTTCGCGAGTGTCGTAGACGACCACCTTATGGGTACGACGCATGTGCTCCGCGGTGATGAATGGATCAGCTCTACGCCCAAGCACGAATTGCTTTATAAGGCCTTTGGCTGGAAGCCTCCTGTATGGTGCCACCTGCCGGTGATTCTCGATAAGAATGGCGGCAAGCTCAGTAAGCGCAAAGGTGCTGCATCCGTTGGCGATTTCCGCGACCTCGGATATTTGCCCGAAACTCTGGTGAACTATCTCGCACTCCTCGGCTGGAATCCGGGCGACGATCGTGAAGTTATGACTCTGAAGGAAATGATAGATGCCTTCACTCTGGAGCGTATCAACCCCAAGTCCGCTATGTTTGACGAAAAGAAGTTGCAGTGGATGAACGGGCAGCATATTCACATGTGCGATGATACCTTCCTTGCAGGAATCATGAAGGAGGGCTTGACAGGCCTTGGAATCGATGTAAGTGCCGAGCCCGAAGCCCGCATTGCAGAAATTGTGAAGCTCTTGAAGCCTCGTGCCCACTTTGTGCAGGATTTGGCCCAGATGGCCACCTACTTCTTCCGTGCTCCTACGGAATATGACGAAAAGGGCAAGGCGAAGCATTTTGGCACAGGCTCCAAGCAGATTGCTACGGAAGTCCGCGAAGGTCTCGCTGCCCTTACTGATTTTACAACGCCTGTGATTGAAAAGATGTTCTACGATTTGGCGGCTGCAACGGGTCGTAAAGTTGGGGACATGGTGGGAGCGGTGCGTCTCGCAGTCTCTGGCGTTACCGCTGGCCCCGGCCTGTGGGAACTTTTTGAAGTGGTGGGGAAGGAAGAAGTCCTTCGCCGCATTGACGTGGCTCTCCCGCTGATGGGGTAGTGCTTGCGGGATTTGTTTCCTCATAGGCTTCTCAGCCAGAATCTTTTCTGCCGTCGTTGCGGGAAAGTGCGACTGCACGGGCTTTTTGCCCGCGAGCCTTATTCCACCTATGGCGGGATGGAAGCGCATATTCCACTGCTCTGTATTTGCGATAAGTGTGAAACTGCTTTTGTAGCTTTTTCTCACGAGTTCAAGTTCTGCCGCCGAGAGGAACTGGGGGATTACGCCAAGGTCTATGGCCGTAACCGCATTGCTCCTGGGAATTGGGTTTATTTTCGGGGAACGCAAAAACCGGGAAAGGTGAAAAGCTATTTCCAGACCAACGATAAAGAAGTCATCGTCGTTAGCTACGATAATGGTGTGGAAAAGAAGTTTGAAAATGAAAAGGTGGTGGTGGAACAAGAAGTTGCTCCAGAAGGTTATCGGCTTCTCCCTGCGCAAAGTGCTCAGTCCTTTATTGGTGACAATATTTACCATGCCGTTCGCGATCAATTTGGTGTAGTGGTAGGGAATGTGAATGATGGTGAGAAGGACAAACTTGCGGTACAACTGGATGATTCCTCTCTTTTGTTTATCACGCTTCCCCCGACACAGCAGAACTTTCCCAACGAAAAACTTTCCGAACTAGCAAGGAACAAAATCGCGCAACTTTTCCCTGAAGATGCTCGCCATATTTCCTTGACGGTGGGGCAGGGCATTGTCTACCTGGATGGAGTCGTAAAGAATCTTTCTGCAAAACGGGCTCTGTGTGCCTGCGTTAACGGAATGCCTCGTGTGCGCGGCTGTGTGGATTTTATGCGAGTCCGCGCAGAAACTTATTTGACCGATAATCAGATTCGGGAATCCATTTTGCGCCTGCTGGAAACGCCTGGTCTTCGGGTTTATAACTACAGCGTTGATGTGAAAAAGGGGAAGGTGGATGTCCATCTCTCTTGCTACGACGAGTCTTTTCCGAGAGATTTGGAGAATAAAATTTCAGAGTTCCCGGGAGTTCAAGATTTGAATCTCTCCATTTCTTCTATGCCGGCCGATACAGCTGAAAAAAAAGAGGATTGTAGAGAAATGGAATTTGAACTTTCCACACATCCCCGCTTGGCGGGCTCTGTAATCAAGATTTCATTTGTCAATAATAAGTTTTTGATGGAAGGTAGAGTGGGTTCGATAATCCAGAAGCAATTTGCCGCACTTTATGTGGCAAAACAGGCGTTTACCACGTCCATTGACAATCGGTTGAGAGTTGTATAAACAAAGGAGCTACCATGGCTACAGGATACGAAAAAATCTTGGCAATCAAGAGCAAATTGAAAACCGCCATGACCGTTGAAGAATTAGCAGCGGCACTGGATTGCGGTCCCCGTACCATATTCCGTCATCTGGAATTGGTGCAACAAGAAAATTGTGGCCTGCGCAAGTTCAAACAGAATGGGTCTACATATTATCAGATAAAGACGGAAAAGGAAGTTGCGTACGATCAGAACACACTTCGTCAATTGGAAAAAATCTATAAGACCATTACAGGGAATTCTGCAATCGATATGAAAAATCGCAGACTGTTGGAAAAACTTATGGATGCGCTGAAATCCACCAATCCAGATGATTTCAAACCGGAAGCCCTGACTATGGACCGAAACCTAATTTTGGATTATGGCCCATTTAGTAGTTCCAATTTTCAAGAGAGTCTGGTGACTAAGGCCTTGACCGCGATTCGTGATGGCTTCAAAATCAAGATTAATTATTCTCATACCAGCCGGGACATTCCGTCAGAAGTGATTGAAGTGAGCCCGGTGAAGGTGATTCACCGTGTGGATACTTTGTATTTGGTGGCTGCAGATGCCGAAGGTGAAAAAAATAATACTTTCAAAAACTACACCTTTGCAAACATTACGAATATCATGGTGACGGGAACACCTGTGCCAAAACTTGCCTTTGATGAAAAGATCCATTACAAGTATTCGTTTGGCAAGTACACGCAAGATGAATTGCCTGTTCAGGAAGTGCAGCTTTTGGTGAAAGACAAATGGCTCCAGATGCAGTTTGACAAAGCGAACTTCAATCCGCCTGCAGAAAGCCGCATGGATAAAAACAAGAACATGCTTGTCACAATGAAAATGCGTCTGACGCCAGATTTCAAGACTTGGCTTTTGGGCATTGCTCCCAATATCCAGATTTTGAAACCGGAATCCCTGAAAAAAGAGATTGTAGAAATGGCCAAGTCTGCTTTGTCTTCGTTGCAAGGCAAATAAAATGGAATACAGATTATCCGATTACAATTTTGAATTCCCTAAAGAACTGATTGCTCTGCGTACTGCAGGGAAGGGAAATACCCGCATTCTCCATTGTCCGCGGGATGGTGGTGAACGCCACATTATGAAGGCTCCGGAGATTGTGGATTTGTTCAAGCCCGGTGATTGCCTGGTGGTGAATAACACCAAGGTGATTCCTGCCCGATTGTACGGTGAGACGCTTCATGGCGGCCAGGTAGAGGTACTTCTGGTGCAGGCGCTGATTCCCGCAAATGATGGTGGCGCCCGCTTTGAAGCGGAGGTCCGGCCCGGCAAGGCGTTTAAGGTCGGTCGCGTGCTGAACATTGCCGGCGTGGAAACTGCGGTGGAAGAAATCCGCGAATCCGGCGCTCGAGTGCTGCGTTTTGCGAAGTCTCCGGTGGAGATGGAAGCAGTGATGAACGCCCAAGGGCATGTCCCGCTGCCGCCTTACATTGAGCGTCCCGATGATGAGGATGACAAGAGGGCTTATCAGACGATTTTCGCAAAGTATGCCGGGGCGGTGGCGGCGCCAACGGCTAGCCTCCACTTCAGCGAACAAATGCTCGCGGACTTGAAGGCGAAAGGTGTTTTTGTCGCTGAAGTCACGTTGCACGTGGGCCCCGGCACATTTCAGAACATCTCCGTAGAGGACTTCACCCAGCACAAGATGCATGGAGAGCATTACGAACTCACGCAGGAAAATGCGGACATTATCAATAACGCTAAGGTTAATGGCGGTCGCATTGTTACCGTAGGCACCACCAGCACCCGCGTAGTGGAAACCATTGCTGATGAAAATGGCGTCGTTCGGGCGCAAAAAGGCATTACCCACGCCTTCTTCTATCCCGGTTACCGCTACAAAGTCATCAATGGACTATTGACCAACTTCCATTGGCCCAAAAGCAGCCTCATCTTGCTGGTGTCCGCATTCTATGGCAGGGAAAACACCCTCGCCGCCTACAAAATGGCCGTAGAGAACAAATTAAAGTTGTTCAGCTATGGCGATGGGATGCTGATTTTGTAATTGTCGGGTTATTTTTCTTCAGAAGTCTCTTCGCCAAGAGATGGAATTAGTTTTTCATCCTGGCAGAGGTTTTCTTCCCGAATTTTGAAGGTGAAGTCCACCAGATTGTTTTCAAACATCTTCTGGTAGGGCTTCTTTTTTTGCACGCTTTGCAGGGCGCAGGTGCAATAGTTGATGCGCTGCACTAGTTTTTTATCGCTACTGGGAGTTCCCTTGGCAAAAACACATTCGTGCATGATGGCGTATTCCATGGGGCGATCGTAGCGGCCTTTGCACTTGTTTTTCAAGTCGGGCTGTTCGGCGATTTTTTCAATGATTCCTTCTGTGGGAACATCGATAATGACTTTGCAGGTGACAAAACCGCCGATAAAGAAGGCGAGGCACATGGCAGCATTGATGAGGAAGCGCTTGCCGCGGCTAATCTTGCTATAGCGAAGGCCTACTGCGTTAAATGTTTGGGTCGCATGCAGTCTAATGTCGTCGTCCAATTGCTCGTTATCCGTCATCCCTATTCCTCTTCTAAACTCCAAATGTCGGGGAAGGTTCTGTATTCTCCGGCATAGTCCAGTCCGTACCCTACGACGAACTTGTCTTCAATTTTAAATCCCGTAAAATCTGCTTGGAATTCCACTTCGCGACGGCTGGGTTTGTCCAGCAGGGCGCAGGTTTTGACTGCGGCCGCACCGGCCGCACGAATCTTCTCGCTGAGGCACTTCAGCGTGCGGCCTGTATCCAGAATGTCATCGATGAGGAGCACGCGCTTTCCGGCCAGTTCCTTCAAGTCGAGCCCTGAAACTTCCAGTTCGCCGGGACGCATCTCGTCGCAGTAGCTGGAGGCTTTGATGAACTTGATTTGCAAATCCTGCCGCGGAAAGTAGCGGCATAAATCCGACACAAAAATGAAGGATCCTGTCAAAATGCCCACCACCACATCGAACTCATAGTTCCTGCGGATTTGTCCGGCCATGGCCTCCACGCATTCGTGGATGGCTTCCGCCGTAAACATGGGCATCATGGACATCTTATACATCCACCACCTCAAAATTCAGCCAGCCGAACATGGGGGTGAGTCCAGCCATGGTGCCGCGGGGATCCTTCTTGAATTCTTGGTATAGCGGGAACACCAGATTTTCAAGAGAAGTCTTGTCGATGTTCAGGTGCATCAGGTCTGCAATGGTGATGAGCTCTGTGATGTACTGCACCGTTTCGGACTTCATGTTCTCTTCCACCTCAGTGATGAGGCTCGCGAGTTTCCTGTGGAAAATGCGTCCCGTACCGCCAAAGCTGAAGCTTGCGTTCAGGGCGTTGGCTTCATCCAGCAGGCTCTTGATTTCGTCGAACATTTCGGGCTTCGGTTCCTGCAGGTATTCGAGAGCCAGATGGTGAATCTTGGCGCAGATATCCAGAGAGAGAATGTTCCGCATGGTATCGGGCAAGGTGTGGTCTGGGTCAGCAAGGCTATCGATGCTGAGGCCTTTGGCCATGGCGAATTCCGAGAACTGCTGCGTCACATCCAACAGGCTCTTCTGGGTTTCCAGCTGGTTGATGCGCTGGAGGGAATCGCTCATCAAATCGCGCATGCGCACCACGTAGGCTGTGGGGTACAGGTGTTTCAGTTCTTCTGTGGAGATGTTTGGATTTTCCACAAAATTCAAGTCGTCCTGACCTGCGCTAGTGAGTGCCACCACAATATTGATGCGGCTCATGTTGTCGGTGAGGACGAGAATGTTGGCTTCCCGCTTTTCGCGGATGGAGGAATCCTCGTAGGTGGCCTTTACCAAAGTCTGGCGGCGACGGCTGGCAATCTTTGTAGCGCCGAACTTCGCATTTTTCTGGTCGTAGCCCTCTTCCAGACCTAGGTGGAAGATGGCTGCACGTTCAGCCATCAACTTTACTACCACAGGGACTTCGTCCTTGGCAAAACGGCTGAATACTTCTGCACCGTTCCAATGATGTTCGTTACTGGTGGCTCTAGCCAGAATGCTCAGCACCTGGTTTGCAATTCCATGACCGAAGGGGAGGAAGGGCTCCATCAGTTCCATGGCTCGGAGGGCATACCGCATGTTCTGTACGGGTTCCAAGCCTTCAATGTCATTGAAGAACCATCCGCAGCTGGTAAAGCTGAAGAGGCAGAATTTCTGGATTTCGAAGAGGCGGGTGGCTTTGGCCAAATCCGTCTCTTTTTCCGGATGGGCGAGCACCTTCTTGAAAAAAGCATCCAAGCGGGAAGTGTCTTCCGGCTTCACCAGGGCCTGTACGTAATCATTGCGGGCGTCCCAGGGATTTACGGAACTAATCTTCTCGAATTCCCGGACGAAGATCTCGTCTGCCAGCTGTTTCAGGTGGTTGAACGCATCGCGGAGGGGACCGCGCCACTTCTGGTTCCAACCGGGCCCACCACCGGTGGAGCAACCGCAATCGCGGTACCAACGGCCAACACCGTGGGCGCAACTCCAGGCGCATCCTTCACTGTGGAAGTTCTTCAGGAGAACCTCGTGCTTGGGCGGGAACTTTTCCAGATACCAGCCGTAATTGACGGGAACCATGTTGTTTTCTTGGGCGTAGCGGTTGTACAGCCAGGCCGCGCACATGTCTCCAAAAGGCTCGTGGTGACCGTAGGATTCCCCATCGGTACCAATGCTCACCAACTGCGGGTCTTCGCGGTTGGGGTCCCAGGCATCCTGAATGCGGCGGCCAAAAACGCCAGCATCACGCAGCAAGTGCTCGAAACCGACGGCACTGCTGAGCCAGGGATTGTAGAAAAACACATCCAGATATCCATCGCACACCAAGTTGCCCTCTTTATCACGAGGGTACACGCGATAGGGGCGCGTTGTGTCGATATCCGTATTCGCACACCCAGTCCAATCCCCTTCCTTGGGGCTGCCATCTTCGGCAAGAGCTCGGAAACTATCGGCTTGGGTGGGGGAGAGAATGGTAAACTTGATGCCCGCCTGAATCAAATCCACGACGGTATCTAGATTGATGGCGGTTTCCGCAAGCCACATGGCTTCTGGCATGCGTCCAAAATGGAATTTGAAATCCTCGATGCCCCAGTGAATCTGGGTTTTGCGGTCTTCTGCAGAGGCAAGCGGCATGATGATGTGGTTGTACACCTGGGCGATGGCGTTCCCGTGGCCATTCAGGCGTTCTGCACTGCGCTTGTCCGCCTCCTGGATGCGGCGGTAGGTATCAGGCGTATGGGCCCGAATCCAGCCCATAAGGGTGGGGCCCATGTTAAAGCTCATGTAATCGTAGTTGTTGACGATTTCGGTAATGTGTCCGTTCGGGCTCAGAATGCGGCTGGCGGAATTGGGGCTGTAGCATTGGCTCGCAATGCGTTCATTCCAGTCGTGGTTGGGCCGTGCACTCGGTTGGTTCTCAATAACGCCAGTCCAGGGGTTTTCCCGGGGTGGCTGATAAAAATGACCATGAATCGTAAAATAGAGGGGATGCTTTTCGCTCATGGCCGACAATATAGATAATTGAGAAAACTCGCCCGGAACTTTGCTATAATTCAGCCCATGGAAGCAGAATTCAAAGGAAAATTTGCAGTGGTGCTCCCCGCCGGGGGCCTTGGAAAGCGCATGGGCGGTAGTGTCCCCAAGCAGTTGATGCTTTTGGGGGGTAAGCCCGTGTACCAGTATTCGCTAGAAACTTTCCTCGCCATGGATGAAATTGCGGAAGTGGTGATGGCGGTTCCCAGCGATTGGAAAAGCCATTTCGAGGAAGATTTGAAGGTGCTTCAGAACAAGAATTTGAACAAATTAAAAATCGTGGAAGGTGGGGCGGAGCGCTGGCAATCTGTGAAGAATGGCGTGAGTGCCCTCGCCAGTGCCGCGGAATACGTTCTTGTTCACGATGTGGCCCGCCCTTTCATCAGTGAATCCGTTATCCGAGAACTCTGCAAAACCTTGGTGGAAAAGGGCGCCTGTCTGGTGGCAAAGCCTGCGGTGGATACGGTAAAAATCGCAGAAGACGGCTTGGTAAAAACCACAGTGGATCGTCGCACGGTATGGCTGGCGCAAACGCCGCAGGCCGCCCGCATCGACCTCCTGAAAGAACTTTACAGCCGCATCGAAAAAGAGCCGCTACAGTTCACGCCCACCGATGAAGCCAGCATTCTGGAACATTTCCAAGTGCCTGTTTACATCGTGAAGGGCGAATCCCGGAACGACAAACTCACCACGCCTGAGGATTTCGAAATCTTCTCCAAGCGGGTGTAAAAAAATGCTCCAGTTTGGGGCTGATTTTAACTAATGTCAGACTTGGTGCAAACGGTAAAGACTGAAGCATTTGAGATGGATTACGTCCATTTCGGGGTCGGTTCACATGTGCTGGTGGTGCTGCCGGGAATGAGCCTCAAAAGCGTTCTCAGCTGGGCCGAGGCCATCCTCGTCTCCTACAAACTTCTGGCGGAACATTTCCAGATTTACCTCATGGACCGCCGTCGCAAATTTCCGGACCATTATTCTGTAGAGGGCATGG
Source organism: Fibrobacter sp. (assembly GCA_024398835.1). Lineage (GTDB taxonomy): Bacteria > Fibrobacterota > Fibrobacteria > Fibrobacterales > Fibrobacteraceae > Fibrobacter. The sequence goes on along the minus strand of JAKSIK010000004.1, from coordinate 93,099 downwards.
CGCGGGACACGGTCGCTGCCCTTCAGGCCTTAGGCGTTACAAAAGCTTCCTTCTTTGGCGCTTCCCAAGGAGGCATGATGGCCCAGGTCATTGCCGCGGAACATCCGGAGATGACAGAGAAAATCATCTTGGGGTCAAGCGCCTGCCGCACGATAGGGCGCTCCGTTCCGCTGTTTGAAAATTGGGAGAAGTGGTCCCTAGCGGCAGACCTAGATTCTCTCGTATCCAACTACATTGATGTGATTTATTCTCCAGAACTCGGTCAGAAAATCAAGCCCACGCTGGTGAAGCTCAATGCAGATGCAACGCCCGAGGAATTTTCCCGCTTTGCAGTCATGGCCCGAGCCTGCCTGAATTTTGATTATGTTGCTGATTTGCCCAAAATCAAGTGCCCGGTGTTGGTGCTTGGCAGCCGGCTGGACAAAGTCTTCTATGAGGCCTCGATTTTGGAGGTTGCAGAGAGGCTGAAGGCTGCTGGAAATACACCCGAGGTATATTTGTATGAGAAATACGGCCACGCCTGTTACGACGAAGCGCCCGATTACAGGGCCCGAATGCTGCAATTTTTGAGATAAACCCCAACTTATCAAACCAAACCTTTCTATTTTACAGGTCACTATGGCAAAAATTCTATTTAAAAAGCAACTTTCTCCTGCGGTATTCCAATTCCGCGTCGAGGCCCCGCTGATCGCCCAAGAACGTAAGGCCGGCCAGTTCATCATCCTCCAGACCAATAAGGACAACGGCGAACGCGTCCCCCTGACCATCGCCGATGCCGATACGACTGAAGGCTCCATCACCCTTATTTTCCAGACGGTCGGCAAGACTACCACCGAACTCTCCCGTTTCGAAGTCGGTGACGATATCCCGGTCCTGGTTGGCCCGCTCGGCTCCCCGACCCATATCGAAAAGTTTGGCCATGTGGTTTGCGTTTGCGGTGGCGTGGGCATTGCCCCGATGCACCCGATTGTGCAGGCCCTGAAGGCTGCTGGCAACAAGGTTACTCTCATCATGGGTGCCCGTAACGAAAGCCTCTTCCTTATGAAGGAAGAAATGGAATCCCTCGCTGACGAAACCATCTACATGACCGATGACGGCTCCTTCGGCCGCAAGGGTCTCGTGACCGAACCCTTGAAGGAAATGTGCGAAGACACCAAGGGCAAGCCGGACATGGTCATTGCCATCGGTCCTCCGATCATGATGAAGTTCTGCTCCCTCACCACAAAGCCGTACGGCGTGAAGACCATCGTGAGCCTCAACAGCATCATGGTGGATGGAACCGGCATGTGCGGTGGTTGCCGCGTGACTATCGGTGGCAAGACGAAGTTCGTCTGCGTCGACGGTCCGGAATTCGACGGCCACGAAGTCGACTGGAACAACATGCTCCAGCGTATGGGCGCCTTCAAGCCCCAGGAACAGGAAGCTCTGCACCGCTTCGGTGCAAACGATGGCCACAAGTGCAATATTGATAAGGCTGCCGATGCCAAGATGGGAGGCAAATAATGTCTGAATTTATGTCTCGCGAACAACTCGATGCCGCTGCCAAGGCGGAACTTGAAAGAATCAAAACGCTTGAACAGCCCCTCAAGCCGAAGGACAAGCAGTCCATTCCGTCTCAGCCCATGCCGCAGCTCGAACCGAGCTATCGCGCCCATGTGATGGAAGAAGTGGCCCAAGGCTTTACCGAAGCGCAGGCCATTGTGGAAGCCAATCGCTGCCTTTCTTGTAAGAAGCCTTTCTGCGTGGAAAACTGCCCGGTGCACATCAACATTCCGGCTTTCATTGCCGAAATCGCCAAGGGCGACTTCAAGGCCGCTATCGCAAAGATTAAGGAAACGAGCCTTCTCCCCGCTATCTGCGGTCGTGTTTGCCCGCAGGAACGCCAGTGCATGATGAACTGCACCGTGGGTAAGCTCAACAAGGACGTGAACAAGGCCGTGGGTATCGGTCGCCTGGAACGCTTTGTTGCCGACTGGGAACGCAATAACGGTGGTGCGGAAGTGCCCGCTGTGAAGCCCGCTACCGGTAAGAAGGTTGCTGTGATCGGTTCTGGTCCTGCAGGCCTCGTGGTGGCAGCAGACGTCCGTCGTGAAGGCCACGATGTGACCATCTTCGAAGCCTTCCACAAGCTGGGTGGCGTTGTGCGCTACGGTATTCCTGAATTCCGTCTCCCGAAGAAGATTGTGGACCGCGAAATCGAAACTCTCGCAGCCATGGGCGTGAAGTTCGAAACCAACTTCGTGATTGGTCGTACCCGCAAGCTGAAGGATCTTATCGAGAAGGACGGCTTCGATGCCGTGTTCGTCGGTACTGGTGCTGGCCTTCCGCTCTTCATGAACATCGAAGGTGAAAACCTCGTCGGTGTGTTCGCCGCTAACGAATACCTGACCCGCGCCAACCTCATGCGCGCCTACGACAAGGAAAATGCCGATACCCCGATGTGGCCTGGCAAGAACGTGGTTGTTCTTGGTGGTGGTAACGTGGCTATGGACGCCGCCCGTATGGCTCTTCGCCTCGGTGCCGAAAAAGTCCGTATCGTCTATCGCCGCGGCATGAGCGAACTTCCTGCCCGTAAGGAAGAAGTTCTCCACGCCCAGGAAGAAGGTGTGGAATTCTGCACCTTGCAGAACCCGGCCAAGATTTTGGGTGATGAAGCCGGTCACGTTCGTGGCATGCTCGTCGACAAGTACGAACTTGGCGAACCCGATGAAAAGGGCCGTCCACGTCCGGTCAAGCTCGAAGGCCAGAGTTTCGAAATTGAATGCGACACAGTGCTCGTTGCCATCGGTAATGGTTCTAACCCGCTTATCAGCAACACCACTCCAGAACTCTCCGTCGACAAGAAGGGTCACATCCTTCTGGAAGACGCTGCTGCCAACAAGACCTTCATGGAGAAGGTTTATGCAGGTGGTGACATTGTTCTCGGTGCGGCTACTGTGATTCTCGCCATGGGTGAGGGACGCCGTGCTGCCGCTGGCATCAACGAATTTTTGAAGAAATAGGCTATAAGCTTCGCATATCTTCGTTGTCGGCCCTCACGCTGTATGTTTATACAGCTTCGGGGCCTGCCGCCTTGCCTAGCTCGTTTCTTTTTCAAAAACGAAATTTCGGTTTAGCTCTCGCTAGGCCCTGAAAATTTTCAGAAAAACTCCGCAGAAATGCGGAGTTTTTGTATATTCAAATCAAACCTCAACGATGGAGTTGGATGCTTCTTATCCAAGACTGGTTCATTGTTTAATGCAGGTTGTGCCGAGTGGCTCAATCTGCTCCTTTTTGAATCACTAGCGGGCTTCGTAAAAAACGGAGCTAACAAAAAAAGGATAAACAATGGATATTAAATCGAATCTCACTATTCGGCAGGAAACCTCTGCCGACTTTTTTGCCGTTGAAAATTTAACACGGGATGCCTTCTGGAACGTTTATCGTCCCGGTTGCCTGGAGCATTATGTTCTGCACCTCTTTCGGGATAGACCGGAATTCATTCCGGAACTGAGCCTGGTGCTGGAACGGAAGGGCGAAATCATTGCTCACGTGATGTTCGCATGGAGCGAGATTTTGCTGGATGAAGATTGCCTCCGCGGCTTTTCAAATCGCCATTTGAGAATGATGACGTTTGGCCCCATCAGTGTGCGACCGGATTTGCAACGCCAAGGCTACGGCAAGATACTTTTGGACTTTGCGCTGGAACGCGCCTGCGAAATGGGGGCCGGTTGTATCGCCATGTGCGGCAACATCCGCTTCTATGGCAAGTGCGGCTTTGTCACGGCAACATCCAAGGGTGTGCGCTATGCCGATGACCCAGATGGTGATGCTCCATACTTCCTCATCAAGGAACTGACGCCAGGATTTTTGGACGGTGTGCGTGGAACATACAAGGATCCCCAAGGTTACTTTGTAAGTGAAACGGAAACGGATGAATTCGACAAGCGGTTCTGGGGCAATCAGTTCCCGCCAAAGCAGAAACTGAAATTACCAGGGCAGCTGTTTTAGGCTGAATTCGCCTCAAACCAATTGCAAACAAAAAAGCCTGCGGATTATTCCGCGGGCTTTTTGTCAACAAACTTTGTGTAGATTACTTGGCTTGGATGAGCTCGTCGCAGGATTGGCTGGCGTTGGCTTTTTCATAGAAGTAGTGGTTGGAACCGAACTGCATGCCAGAGGAGGGACCTAGTTCGCATTTCTTGGTATATTCGTCGGGGCAGCCTTTACCTTGGATGGCTTCCATGAAACCTTCGTAGGATACGCATTGGGTTTTAAGTTGTGCTGAGTCTTCATCGGCGACTTCGTCGCAGGTTCGTGTGGAAATTCCACCAATTTCCATGACGATGAGGCAAGAAAAGAGTTTCTTACCTTCTAATCCAGAGGATTGTTGAGTGGAGGCAGAGGATTCGCCGTCGCCAGAACCTGCGGATTCTTCAATAATCTGACCCTGTTCGGAACTGGAGGATTCCCCACCGATGACGCTGTTTTGCTCAGAACTGGAGGACTCGTCTTCATCATCAGAATCAGAAGAAAGGTCTTCTTCGTCAGCTTCGGAGCTGGAGGAGGTGAAGTCGTTTTCCGGGCAGACAATGGACTTGCCGGTGAAGAGTTCGCTCCAGGCATTGGCATGGCATTCTGCATAGGTGCCGCTTTCTTCCAGGAACACTGTTTCGCATTCGTGGTCCGCATCGCAATCCAGCGTTTCCACGGCTTCCATCAGGTTCTTGACGCTCTTGCTGTTGTTTCCGGACTCTCCAGAAGTTCCAGAAGAGGAATCGTCACCGCAGGCCATGAACATGGCAGTAGCGGCAGCTAAGCTAATGAGGGTGAGTTTTTTCATGATTTTCTCCTTTGTAAATTGATTCCCAAAATGTAGAATTATTTATTTCTCGCCGCGCTTGGGGTTCCAGGGGCTCTTCTTCCCGAAGCGCTCCTTCTTTTTGGGCCCGTAACTGAGGGAGGGGTCTTTCGCCCGCATGGCGCGCATGGCCCGCTCCTCGCGCTCCTTTTCCCGCGCTTCCCGGCGTTCCTCGTCCCAGCGGGGCTTCACCTTCTTGGGTGTAACCGTCTGGACTCGCTTCTCACGCTTTTGCCGCTCACGTTCGCGAAATTCCGCATTACTCTCCCGCTCCTTGCTGGGGAAGAATTCCTTACCTTCGGCCTTTGCCGTCCGACTGAGTAGCAGGCGCGCCACCTTACCCATCTTGAGCCGCTCCAGCACGGCGCGAATCCTCGGGCGGTTCTCCGGAATATACCAGAAGAAGAACTGCTTCTGGCTTGCCTTCTGCTCTGGCGTTTTCGCCACATAGAGGGGGCTCCCGTCCGGCAGCATCTCGGCGTAGAACATCTCCGTCGCAATGGTCATGGGCGTAGGCGTAAAGTCCTGCACCTGCTCCAGCTGGAAGCCAAGCTGCTTTGTCTCAAGCGCCAGTTCCGCCATGTCCGCTTCCGTACAGCCGGGGTGACTACTGATAAAGTAAGGAATAATTTGCTGCTTTTTCCCGATGCGCTTACATTCCGCATCAAAGAATTCCTTGAACTTGTGGAACAGCGTAAAACTGGGTTTGCGGATGAGTTTCAGCACCTCGTCGCTGGTGTGCTCCGGTGCCACCTTCAATCGCCCGCTCACATGGAAATCAATCAGTTCCCGCGCGTATTCCTCGTGGTCCTTGCGCAGAGCCTCGTCATCCGTCTCCTGCAACAGCAAATCGTAGCGCACGCCGCTTCCGATGAACAAGTGCTTCACCTTCGGGTTTTCGCGAATTTCCCGATACAGGCTCAAAATCTCCGCGTGTCGTGTATCCATGTTGTCGCAAATCTTCGGGAACACGCAACTGGGCCGCGCGCATTTTTCGCAGCGGCTGCGGTCGCGGCCACGCATGTTGTACATGTTGGCGCTGGGGCCGCCCAAGTCTGTGATGGTCCCGGCAAAGCCCTCCATCTCCGTCACTTTTTCCACCTCACGCAGAATGCTTTCGCGACTGCGGCTGGCGATGAACTTCCCCTGGTGCGCATTGATGGCGCAGAAACTGCAGCCGCCGAAACATCCCCGGTGGGTGTTGATGCTGAACTTGATCATGTCGAAGGCCGGCACGGCGCCACGCTTTTTGTAACGCGGGTGTGGCGCCCGAGCGTAGGGATATTCAAAACTCTCGTCCAGTTCGCCATATTTCATAGGCGGGTAGGGCGGATTGATGACCACCGTCTGTTCCCCCACATTCTGCAGAATGCGCTTTGCGTGAATTTTGTTGCTCTCCAGTTCCACTTTGCGGTAGTTGTTCAACTGCGTTCGTTTGTCTGCAAGGCATTCTTCGTGGCTTGCGAGCTCCAGGTCTTCCCAGTTCTTGTTAGTTTGTATAGAAGATGGGTTGGCAAGGTAGGCAGTTTGGGGTATGCTATTCAGATTCTGGAAGGGTACGCCTTTTTTTAGGAGCCGCACCAGCTCTTTCATGGGTTTCTCGCCCATGCCGTAAATCAGTAGGTCCGCCTGGGTGTCCGCCAGAATGCTGGGCTTCAGGCTATCGCTCCAATAATCGTAATGGGTGATGCGGCGAAGGCTCGACTCCAGTCCGCCAATGACCACGGGTACATCGGGGTAGAGGAGCTTGAGAATTTTCGCATAGGTGTAGGTGGCGTAATCCGGCCGGAATCCCGCCTTGTTGCCGGCGGTGAAGGCGTCATCGCTACGGAGCCGCTTTGCCGCAGTGTAGTGGTTCACCATGCTGTCCATGCCGCTACTGATGGCAAAGAACATCCGTGGTTTGCCCAGCTTCTTGAAGTCCCGCAAATCGTCGCGCCAGTTGGGTTGCGGGAGGATTGCCACGCGCAGGCCCTCGTGCTCCAAAAGACGGCTAATGACTGCATGACCAAAACTGGGGTGGTCCACGTAGGCGTCGGCGCTGATGAGAATTACGTCGACATAATCCCAGCCCAGTTCATCTAGGTCTTCTTTGCAAATAGGTAGAAATCGCGGATCGTACATGGGGCAATTTACAATTCAAAATTCAAAATTAATAATTAGGGTCGCGGGCAGTTCATAATTTACAATTTAAAATTCACAATTCAAAATTAAGAATTATTTCGCGCGAAGCTCAATTCATCATTCCGCATTCTTCATCTCGTACTTCATAATTTATAATTCATAATTTAAAAGTTAGCTTCGTCTAACTTTTGTTAGCCTCGTCTAACTTTTGCCCTGTTCCACCTTTTTAATGTCTTTATTTGAGGCTTGCGTCAGGGAGTAGGTGTCAAAGGCCGGCTCCTTGGGGAGTTGAATCTCGATTTTACTCACCTTGTCGAGAATGGCGCGTGCCTTGCGGAAGGAAAGGTCAAAAACATGCCCGCCTTTGGTGCGGTCGTTCGAAATAAAGTGGAAATGCCAGCCGGCGGCATTGATGCCCTGCATAAAATCGGGGTGGTAGAGGCACACCAGCGTGCCAGCGATGTTTTCGAACTTGAAACTCTTCTGGTTGGTCTTGAGAATGTCCTTCAGTTCCACGTGGTGGGCGTTGTAGGCGTTCTCGGAACGAGCGTCAATTAGGTTGAAAGTGCCGTCTATGCGGACAACGTGCATGCTGTTGAGGCCAAAATCCTCCTCTATCCGCAAATCCAGAAAAGACTTGAGGGCGTCCACGTTCGCGATGTCCTCGATGTCAAAATTCCGCTGCTTGCGGAGGAACGTGACAGAGGCAAAGGGCACGCCTTTCTCTTCGTCCACCTCAATGACGGAGCCGTCGTCTGTGGCGCGGTAGCAGCGCCCATCCAGAACAATCATCTCACCGTCTACGCTTTCGAAGGTACCAAGGCCAATACTTCCGTGTCTTAAGAGTTCACCGACAGGCACCACTTTCCGGGTGTAACCCAGGGCAAGGGCGTTGAGGGTCGAAACCTGGTACATTTTCGCATCGAGCTTTTCCATAACGCAAATATAAGATTTTCCTCCCGCATGTTATCCTGAACGAAGGGCCTAGCACACCCACTCTCGCGTGTCATCCCCGACCCGATCGGGGATCTAGCAGTTCTGGATTCTCGCTTTCGCGAGAATGACGAAGGAATATGAAAAAAATTTTCATTTTCCGCGGCAAAAATCACTCCAAAAAAGCGTCTATAAGGTTGTAGACTCAATTTCGGGTCTGCCGCCGACCGGGCGATTCCCGGCAAAAGGGTAAATAAAATGACTAGAAAATATAAATCACTTGAAGAACTCACCATCAGGGACAACTTCATGTTTGTTAAAGTATTTGAGGATGAGGAAATCGCAAAGCCGTTCCTCAGGGCGCTTTTGAAGGTTGACATCGAACAGGTTCATGTCGTTAGTGAGGCCCGCCAACAGGCCGACCCACGCAAAAAGTTCATCCGTTTTGACGTCATGGTCAAGGAAGACGGCAAAGATGGGGTTGGCAGGGTATTCGACCTCGAAATGCAGATGGTGGATACTCAGGAACTTCCGCTTCGTGCCCGTTACTATCAAGGGATTTGCGATGTGGCGACACTGGCGAGTTCGAGCAAATACACAGAGCTGAAGGAACAGTACGTCATCTTCCTCTGCCCGGAGGACATCTTCGGCCAAGAACGCCCCATTTATGAATTTGAAAACAGAGAGAAAAATGATCATTCATTAACTTTGGGAGACCTGACATATAAAATATTTTGTAATTTTAGCAAGTACGATAAGGTGACCGACGAATCCGTTCGCGATTACCTGAAGTACTTCGCCACCGACAAGGCGACGACTGCTGCCACGCAGGAGATTCAGAGTCGGGTGGATTTCTATCACAGGGACCCTAAAACAAGGAGCGACTACATGCTGTTCGAAGATATGCTTGCAGAAGAACGCGACGAAGGTCGTGAGGAAGGTCGTACCGAGGCCAATCGGCAGCTTGCCAAGGGTTTCCGCGATGCAGGCGTAGATCCGGCTCTCATTGCCAAGCAAACGGGCCTCACCAAGGAAGAAATCCTCGCACTGTAAGCGCCCCGCCCGCGTGTCATCCTGAGCGAAGTGCCGAAGGCACAAAACGAAGGACCTAGCAGTTTGGGCATTAGCCATCCCACGGGGTGGCGTTTTTCATACAGGAGATCGCCACAGGGCTGCGCCCTTCGCGATGATGTGAGGCGGAATTTGCTTTGAATTCGCGGCACTCGACTCCCACGTCATTGCACTACGTGCCATGACCGCTTCAGTTGTCAAATGCAATCCCGTAAACGGTCTTGCGCTTGACAACCTTGCACGTCATTGCGAACGTAGTGAAGCAATCCAAGATGATTTTTCATGACGATTCTGCATGGATCGCCACAGGGCTGCGCCCTTCGCGATGACGTAGGGCGGGTTTTGCCTTGAATTTCCGACATGGCCGTGAATGACGTAGGGCGGGTTTTGCATGGATTCCGGGGTCCTGCCCCAGAATGGCCTAGGGGAGCGCAGCCCCGTGGCAATCTATAGTAAGCGAGAGAATTGCTTCACCCCTGCGGGGTTCGCAATGACGTTTTTCATCAGGCAACCTGCGGGTTGTTTTTTGATACGAGAAAGGCTCCCCGCTTTTCTGCAGGGAGCCTTGGGTTGTTCATGGAAAATGAGCCTAGACAAATACCAGACTTATAAACTACTCACACGGTTAGTTTTTGAGATAACATTTGCCAGTCCCTTCTGTGATGGTAACTGCTGAACCATCTTGACAAGAAATTGAGCCTCCACTGAATGTTTGTTCAGATCCTCCATTCACTTTATATTTGAAAGTCCCTGAACATTCAAGGTTTTGTGCGCTGCACCATCCATTGTTATGACATACTATGGTTGTTCCAGAACTATGAATTGGCCAATTATCGGAGCTCATCCAATATTCACAATACAAATCCGTTGTTACGCCACCAGCGGGTTTTTCTAAAATGGTCTTTGTGCATTTTGCGGTTGTTTCGCCATTCAAATACAGTTTGTATTCACCAAAGCCTGTAATTGTTTTAGAAATAGAAGATGTCGAACCACCCTGATCTACCTGCTCGCCATCCTTCTTTAGAATCCAACTATCAACATTTGACAGGGTCGCACTAAATGTTGTTGTTTCATCCGCAGCCAGCATTGTCGCTCCTACACTACAACTATTGACACGTGGAGAAATGTCTTCGCAACCAGATAAATATATACTTTGATCAGTTTTTATTTCACACGATGCAGGGACATCAAATTTGATTATCGTCTTTTTCGGGATGTCATTATCGAAATATGTAGCACAATTTACTGTAACTCCATTTATGGTAAAGTTACCCGATCCAGTACTTCCAGTATTTTGTATTTGAACATGTTTGCAGGCTCTTCCTGTATTCACTTCATAGCAACCATCCGTCATGGCTATACGGAGATGGTAATTATCACCAGTAATTGTTTCCGTAATTTCAGTACATGTTACGACTACATAAGTCACATCAAAAGTACAATTCTCCGCATCATATCCGGCATCATTCTTTAGATGCAATGCGTATGTGGTTGTTCCGGCAGAACTTTCCGTCACAGGGCCTAAATCTGCACCACTACTATAACTCTCCAAGCCTGTGTTACCAGTACCTGTTCCGTTTATCGCTTCAATAGAATACTTGCATCCATTGGTACAATTTCGGACATCCGTCGGTTTAACGGTTATGTTTGTGCCAACAGCCTTACTCCCGGAAACCGTGGGGCATGTGAATGTCGGCACTTTATAACCTACATCAAATTTGCATTCCGTTGCGCTTTGGTCAGCTTTGTTTGTAACAATCAATGAATATGTGTCAGGATCGGCACTACCTCCTGCCACAAAGGATATATTTCCACCAGTGTAAGTATAACTCGTTATTGATTCGGGAAGTGTAGCGCCTGCCTTACTGAGCGTAAATTTACAACCCTGAGTACAGTTAGATACTCCTGGGTCATAAGAAGCTCTTCCTCCCGGTTCTACGGAAATCGTAGGAGTCGTCGGGCAGGTCACCTCGGGCTTCAGGTATGTCACGCTAACGTCGCAAGATCCTTTATTTCCACTGACATTATTGCCAAAAGTGAGCGTGTAATTCGTGGTTGAACCATTCTCGTCTGTTGATAGGGGTATGTCGCCTCCGGTGTAGTCGTGGTGAGTGGAGCCACCATCGAAGGAATACCAGCAATTGCCGCCACAATGGCTAATGGTGGGTGTCACATCAAATGACTCGCCCGGCTCTACGCTTTTTGAGGCTGGAGAGCAGCCGGATACACTTACTGCTTTATAGTTCACTTTAAAGTTGCAGGTCGCGGGGGTTGGACCTCCGTTACTGATTGTGAGTGTATAGGATTTCTCGCCTACTGCAGATTCTCCAGTGAAAGATATTGTGCCGGAGCTGGAATATGTGGTGAGCCCTGCAATGGTGTTGCCTCCACCTGTAATAGAGTACTTGCAGTTGCCGCTGGAGCAGTTGCCCACTGTGAGGGTTGATGGGAGAGTGATTGTTGATCCAGGGTCTGCATCAATGGCGGATGTGGGGCAATTTTCTATCGTGGGTTTGTTGTAATCCACATAGAAGTCGCAAGACTGGTGGCCGGCAGAGTTGGTCACATCGAAGGTGTACTTCACAGAGCCGGCAGCCATATCTCCGGTGAAGGTGATGGCGGAGGCGGAGGTGTAGGAATTGTCCGTCTTGGAGGCCTTTGGAGTAGAGCTTCCATCCTTCACGAGGGTGTAGTTACAACCAATACCGCAGTTTTTTGTCAAGCTTGCAGGAGTGAATGTAATGTTCTGGCCCGGATCAGATGTATAGTGAGTCGTCGGGCAAGTCACCGTAGGCGGGTCAAGATGGGAAACAACCGTCTGCGTGCATTTCTGCGGAGAATCCATTTCACTACAATCACACTGGAATGTATACGTTCTCTCTGTCGTATAATTGAATGTTATGTTCTGAGAGAAGCTGGTTCCCACGCTGTGCGAACTAGAGCCATCAGACCACCTACAGTTCCAACAGTTCGTGCCAGAAGCAGTCGAACCCGAGAATGTGAACGTTTCACCGTAGCCAACAGCGTTCGACGACACGGAGCAATTCAACGGAGCCTTGATTTCCATAGCCGGGCGGCACATCACATCACCGGAACTATTCTGCAATATACAGGTATAGTTGCCAACAGTGCTCGGAACTTTGAATTGGAGGTTGTCGCAGTTACCGCCCACACGGCAGGTACTTGATGTAGATCTGTCACCGCAAGTCAGCTCAAACTTCTGGTCACTGGGCAAATTCCGGATATTGGAGACATTCAACTTCACATTGCTCTGGCCCGGCCAGTAAGTACCGGTTCCATTATCCCAGGCGCAGGTTGCCGTGATATTGGTGTTTTCCTTATACTGCACTGTAAAGGTACAGGAGGTATCTTTAGCGGCACCCGTACGACTCAACTGGATGGTATAGGAAACTGTGGTTCCATCAGAGCCTTCACTTGTAAATGGTGTCAAAGCTCCGCCATTATAATCCGTTCCGCTCAGGGAAACACTACCGCCAGTCAGCGACCAACTACAAGCGCTGCCGCAGCCAGATACCGTCGGGGTTACCGTCAAGGCTTCTTCCGCCTTCTGGCCCGTCACGTTCGCCGGGCAGGTCAAACCGATTTCATAAGGCTTGGTATAGCTACCGCAAGTGACAACGCTATCACGCAAGTGTAACATGAATGTATAAGCCTGACCGGGCGTCAAATCTGTCCGGCTAGACAAATCAATCGTCGTATCTTTAGATGCGCCGACGGCAATCGTTGAGAAGTTGAGAATATTGCCCAACACATCACCCATAGCTAGGGAAACAGACGAGGATTCTCCATAGTTTGCACCATCAATGGAGACGGTGATGTAAGAACCGCTAATGGAGCAAGTACCCTGAATGTCCTTCTTTTCTTCGACATTGAATTTTACATCATCTTCAGCGCATTCCGCAATAACTCTCGAAGAATCCTTGTTCCAGGCCTTCACCTCGTAGGTGTAGGAGCCTACGGCAAATTCATCAGTAGATGTATTCACGTCGGGTTGCCATTCTTGTCCAGTCACGCCATCCTGAGGAATTTTCGGAGGACTATTGGTTTTCGTAGCTTTTCCGTACAACTCCACAGAATATTTACAGCCGTAATCGGGGCAATCCTTAATAGAATAGGTCAGTTTGGGAACGCCATCGCCCTGGAGCACCATGTCTTTTTCGATGCTGCAAGTGGCAGTGGCATGCTTGTAGGAGTCTGAAACCGCAATACATGTATCGGCAGGTACCGCTCCTATGCCTGGGTTCTCTTCATCAAATACTTCTACCGTAAAGCTATAATTCATTTCTTCGGCCGAGCTTATGTTCAACCTTTCATAGAAATCATCATCCCTAACATTAAAGCTCATGCCTGTGCATTCTACAAGGGAATCCGGTGAAGCCATGTCCATAGAATTGGGCTTTACTCGACATTTATAGGCATGATCAACATGCGAGATGTTAGAAGTAATCGTCCACTGGCTGCCGCCATAAGTAGCATGACAATTACCGATATTTACCGCATTGGGGCAGCGACTGTTCACCACATTGAGTGTATAGCTAGCAGAACCCGTCAACAGCACCTTTTTGACTGCTTCCAGATTGAAGCTGGAAAGCGCTTCAAAACTGCTAGCATCCAGCTCGTGGTTTGTTTTTGTCACCAAGCGTGCGGGAGATTGCATACCATAGGAATCTTCCAAGACAACCTCGATGTTTTCGCCATCAGCAAGGCTTTCGATGCCGATGTTGATTGTTGCACCACGAAGATTTATGGCGTTATCCAATGTCACTGTTCTCTGCGATGTAGAACCGGAATATTCAGAAGACACTATCATCTCGTTCTTGGAACATTCCGTCATCTGGCCCACGAAGAATTCGCCACATCCACTGTTAGAAGTCACACTTGCGTCTGTACAGCTCACGGATACAAAGGCATTGCGAATATGACCTTTATTATCGGAACTTGCGATGCCGTGCATACCCGTCCATTCAAACTTATAATCGCCACTCAATTCCAAGCCTTCGTTTGGCAATGTGTCGTTTTGATACCAACCATCTGAATAAAGTTCAGAACAGGCGCTAGAAAGATTCGATGAGCGGGAAACAAACTGACTGCTGGACATATCGCAGCCATTGTAGTAATACTTTATTCCAGAAGAAATGCAATCATCGTGGCTGCTATACCAGCTGGAGAATCCAACCCAGGGCATTACCGCAGAATCCAAGGGGACCTTTCCGCCAAGGTAATTGGCGGCAAAGGAACAGGAGATGGAAGGATAGTCAAAGCATGCCTCGTTGGGAAAATCCGTAGCATGCCAGCCAATGTCGCTGACCTTAAATTCCTTGTCTGTGAGCATTAGACCCACATATCTATGGGTTAGATCGTTCAAATCTCCATATTCCCAATCTTCTGCAAGGTCAAATGAGGCGCTTGCCTGCTGTGAAGAACGCATGAAATTTAGGGCAACGTCAACCGTGCTCGCATTGAGATTGATGGTGACATTGATTGGCTCCATGTTGTTGGACAAGGCTGGCGAAGAACTGGATCCTGACCTGACTTGCTTTTCAATGCATTTGGAATTGTCTACACTCTGATCACTTGCGTAGCAAATACGGGCGTATGTGCCGTAGCCATCTTTACCATAGATGTTCATGACGAGATAAGATGTAGCATCAACATTGGAACGTAGGATAAATCCGCTGTTTGTAAAAGAACCTGCCTTTGTGGAGCTAAACTGATCCGACATAATGCGGGCGGTCATTGTGCCGTTATTGCCGGCTATTACACGATTTAGGAGAATTGTCTGATTGCCCGAAGTGGCGTTTCCGTTGTAGGAAATATACCCACCAAGCTTTTCAGGAGCAATAAAGCTATTGCCGCTTTGGTTTGCATAAGCCATTAGCCAGTTGGGAGTTGTGCCATACTTGCCACCACCAGAATTACAATGCGTAGATCCGTCGCATTTGTCGATACACTCCGTTTCGTCGACACCAGAGCAGAATGCTTTAATATCATCGAATTCCGTATAGAAGCAGTGCGGGTCAATTTCGTTGTATTTTGCCTCGTAATCATAGTTGCTTGTCATAACCAACTGAACTGTAGTTGATGTGCTATTTATGGAACTGCATTTTCCACCAAGGCATGTCCAATAAGAGAATTTGTCGTCAGCTGTAGACACTGCTTCAATCTCTACAATACGGCCTGCATAGAAGGAGTAGTCACAGCCACTTGATGTAGTACATGTTTCCACATCTTCAAAACTGGATGTCGCATTAGTTTTAGACCTTACCTTTATGCCTGACCCACTATTGTTTGAGCCCGAGAAAGACAAGTGCAGATTATACATGCGTTTCTTTAAAGAGCCATAGAGCGTATATACGCTATCGTTCTTTGCTGAAGTAACACTATTATTGGCTGTTGGAATATACGCTTCGCACAAGTCATGGTCATATGACATTGCTTCCAGAGATAAAGGTATGCCGGTTGCACAAGTCCATTTTTTATTGTTCTCTTCAGCGCTGCAAGCATCACCACTAACCGTTATCCAAATACCTACAGCATCACAATTCTCATGATCCTTTACTGCCCCATATGTAGCCCCCCCCGCTTCAGTGCAGTTGTCAGGAAAATCTGTGCAGTATTGACTCAACTCGGCACGCTCCACCGTAGAAGATCCAACAATGGAGAATGATGTATACATAGGTGCAGAGATAATGCAGTTGCTAGGATTTTGCAACATGAAACTTACAGTACCTGTTTGGGCGCCAGGTTCCGTTTTAAGAGTAAACAACGATATTTCTTTTGCTTCAGAGGTAGATGGCAGCGTTGAATAAGAATATACTATTGCTCCGCTGGATTCGGACAACACCGTTAGGGATGCATCGCTAGTGGGAGTTAATGTCCATCCTGTTGCCGGTATTTTAGACACGCTGATATTTACCGTAATAGGCGTTGTACTTGCTGCGGCAACTTTTGATACAACGAGCTTTACTTCCTTCAAATTTTCTACGGTGCCATTTAATTCACCAGATTCATCGCCTCCAAGATTCACATACGGTGTTTCTGACATCTTACCCGAAACTACGATGTGGAACGAAGAGGAAAGTCCATTTTCAGTATAAGTACAATAATAGAAACCGCCATTAAGGCTATCGCTAGCAGCGAACGGGCTGGAAGTTGGAGGAGCTCCCTCTGGACAAGTAACCGACCCCGAGCCATTTGCCACAGCGCCATTCAAAGGCATCACCGTGTAATAGTCAGAAAGCTTACCAATAGCATCAGAATTCAAATAAATAATACGGGGCAAGACAACGATGGAGGGCTCCACTTCCTGAGCATCTTCGTATGTTTCTTCGTTTTTGTATTGAGATTCCATTGTTATGCTAAGTTGAGAGCCGGTAGCAATGAAATCAGTGTCATCACCGCTATATGTGATTGTCGTTGTCATGCTCGCAGAAGGATCTTCCGAAGATGAAGGAGCCACTGTGCCGCATGAACCCGATTCTGATGGGCAAAGAATTGCCGCTTGACCTAGTTTGTCGATTAAACCTTTATCAGTTTTAAGGAACAAGCCCTTACCAGACGCATTTTGAACCTTTTTACAATTTTCAGCAGTTGCATAAACAGACCCCTTGAGCTGGCATGAAGTTTCGTCAAAGCCGTTAATTTCGTCAATGTCTTCCAAAGAGTATATGAAGTACTTGAAAGAGCCACTGCAATTAGCAGGCTGAAGCGAAGACGACCCCTGTTCTAAGTACATAAAGACGTTTCCTTCGCTTGGGCCAATTTTAAATTGATTCCCATCGCCTGCTTTCGTTTTGTATATGAAAATAAAATCACCCGTCAAAGCATTTTTAGGCCCTCCAGATTTGCCTCCATACATTTCAACCACTAAGAAACCATTATAAAGCTTTGTTGAATCCGCACTATTTTTCGTGTTGTTATAGCATGTGTTTAATGCAGTCACATTAGCGTCGGTCAATGTGTGAATGTCTTTTGAGCACTCCAAATTGTTTGCTTTAAGTACAAAGGAGGAGTAGGCCGTGATAATGGGGTCGTCTACCTTATAGGCAGCCCCATTACAACCTGTTTTTGGAGGTCCCCAAATGCTATCACAATGAGCTTTTGCTGATTCTCCACACTCAAATGGTTTTGTCGTCGGCAAAGTTCCATTTACTGTCCCAAGCGCCTTAAACCATTGTGATATGGCGCATTTGGGCTGATAAATTGGATTGCTCCTCGAACCACCCGGATTGTAGCAATAGGGGGAGCCTGTCGGTTTGCCATTCACATAGCGATAATCAGGTGCGTAAGTATCCCACATGTCAAAAAAGACTTGTCCGCCCACATAATAAGCGCCAATTTTCGTCGGATACTTAAAGTAGCTGGAAAAATTTTCTTTATCTACATAAAAATTACCATCCGCAGATTTACCATAAGGGCCTTCATAATGCTTCCAGTAGGTATTGTCGTACTCTCTAAATTCTACATCCACCGTATCAGGGCTATTATAGTAGATGTAGTATTTATCGTTTGCGGCAGTAATATTGTCGTCGTAAGGACAATAGGTGCCGTTGCCCCAGTAGTTCCAATTTTCACTGAATACGCCCATATGACCGCTACTAGTACCTTTTTGGTATGCCGCGGTATTCTGCCACACTGTATTTTTTTGCATCGTACCGCAAGCTTGGTGTTCTCCTGCAGCGATTGTGTTTTCAGTGAAATAGAAATGTTGGTCGTAGACGCCGCCACATTCCCATCTAGAATCACCATTATTGCACCAGCCATCAAAATTTCCTTCTGGGTTAAATCCGGACGGGCAATTCTTTCTATAACTTGAACTTTCAACAAAACACTTGGAATCCCGGAAAGCGGCATAGGCATTGGATGAGCGAGCTCCTTCAACATAAATTTTGTCTGTAGCAGTATCTCCAAGAACAATTCGACTATAATTACCAGAAGAAAGAAGTCCGCTTCCACTCAAGAATGGCAAATGTGGGGTCGGAATCCACACATTTCCGTTAACATGGAAATCTCTACCGGTGCCATTTATCTGAATTGCTCCTTCATCTTCAATGCACAAATTTCCTTCAACATCAAAATTATTTGCTCCTAAATTTGTTATAGCAGTATCTGCAAGAGTCAAGTTTCCTCCGAAGTAAACGGCTTGACTGCCTGCAGTAATTTTTCCATCAAGATACACATTTCCCGTTGTTGAAACACTTAGTGCTGTGCCGACAACATTCCCCTTTACATATAGATTATTCGAAGAAATACCGTTATTTGCATCGAGATTACCGGCAATACATGCTGTACCTCCAATATTCAATGAGGAACCAGAAAGTTCGGCATTTCCTGTCACAACAAAATCACCCGTTGTGATAGGGGGGTTCTTATACCAATTTCCATTAATAACAGCAGATTCGATTTTAACCGTTCCGTTATATGTGACAGAGCTACTGAACAAAGCGTAATTAAAATCCAAAGTGGACTGCGTTGTAGGTATAGCCACACGATAAAGGCCATTCACATTCATAATGGCTTCTTCACTAAAGGTAGTCCCATTGCGGGCAGTACCGGTAGAAGCAATTTTTAGTTTGTATGTCGGATTAGAAATGTCAACACCAACAAGCATCACACTGAATTTTTGTTGACCATTGGTCATTGGAGAAAGGAGGCTATCCAGCAGAATCGGAGTTTTGCCATTACCAAGATACTGCTTAACCAGGGCTCCCGTCTCGTTGCCATGATAAGTCATCCAGGAGCGAGCGGTCTCAATACCGGCCACTGCGGACTGCCTAGCCTCAGAAAGCATTAATCGATCCGCAGAAGAGCGACCTTCCGAATTGAGCCACTTGAAGGTGGCAGTGGCGGCAATGGTTGCCACCAGCATGAACAAAAGCACTGCTATTAAGGAAACACCCTTTTTCCTGTTTGTCATAAGCTCTCCTACCCTCTCACGCCGTTACTTGGAGCGGGAATCACGACAGAGGCGTTCCCCGCCTCGCCGTTCTTTTTGACGACAAAATCAACCTTGAATGCACGAACATTCTTCTTGTCTTTTCTTTCTGGAATGTAGGCATCATCGAACACATAGTTCTCTTCTCCAAGATAGCGTACCTGCAAGCCCGATATGGAAAAGCGTCCCATGTTCACTGTTGGGGAGAAAAACGCGAAAGTAAAAGCCACGCAAGCTTGAAGGTTCTCCGTCCTTGTGCTGAAGCGCATAGTCCGGATTCCAATGCCTTTTTCATTTTCTGGAGGATAATAGTAATAGTCGGGCACATCAGCCACCATAGCAGGGTTGCCGTTCACCGTGCGAATACCTACAGCAAAATGGTCTATGCCCGCCCGGAACATGCGAGCCTCGTCCTCACCAAAAGGCATTTCAAACGAAATCTCGTATACAGAATCTTTTTTGAAGGAAAGTTTTTGGCAAGTATTCCAATCGCCTGTACTTTCCGCTGAACCAGCGAAGACCATATGGCGAACAGGATCTGGAACAGTTGTTTCAGAACCATTGAAATTTGTGCTGAATCCGGTCAAAGAAACGCTAGAACTTCCACTTGCCGGGGAAACAGTCGTGTATGCATAATGATCTGCACCGTAATAAGGAATTAAACGGAAAGATTTGTCCGCTAAATTTGATGTACCTGGGAAAATCCGACCCGCGACACCAGGAACTGTAGCGTTTTCAAGAATTCCAGGTTTGGAGGGGATAACCTTAAATTGATGCACGCTATCTGCCATTTCAACAGCGACAGCGGTGCCTTTGGGACAATTTGTGGAGTCTGCTGTTCCATCAATAGTCTTGCAAGAACGATAGAGAATGTTGTTTCTCGAATACCATGAGACCTCTTCTATGCGAACGAAAGTCCCTGTGTCTGAATATTGTATGCGACGGAGCGTAAGACTGTCCGAAACACCGTTGCGGGTAAGGTTAAATGAAGACGAGTCTTTATTCGTAGTATCCATATACACCAGAGGCTGAAGCAGGAAACCATCTGTATTGGCGGTGCCTTTGGAGGGATCTATCGCACTCTTCGCGCCCATCTGTGCCACGTCGTCCTTAATCAGGGCGGCGATGTTCCCGGCGACTTCGTTCGCCTCTATCATGCTCTGGTTGCGCACCCTGAATTTTGTGCTGTTGCTGAAGGCCTGGCCCGCCACAATCACGATGATGCCCATAATCGCTATGTAGACCATCAGCTCCATGAGGGTGAATCCCCGCCGGGAACGGGGAAAATGGCCGCATACGCCCGTATTCTGCGGTTATGGGTTGGCTAGAACCCCCGCCATTGTTGAAAATGTGTATTTCTAAGCCCTGTATAGAGTTGCGCAAAAGCCGTATTTTTTCGTGAGAAAATCGTCTTTTTTCTTTAATAAATCGGAAACAAAAATGTAGTATGTAAACTTTTTGTAAACAGAAGCGGTGTGCGTCAATTGGCAATCCCCTCCCGCTACCCTAATTCCGCCCTATATTCCAAGTTGGAATATCCAAAAATCGCCCTAATTCCATACCAGATAACAAAATAAAAGCAACCGCTTTTGTAAAGATAAAGTTATATTAAGGGGGTGCGAGGCGCTGTTTCGGCGTTTCGTGTTTTTGGTGGATTTAGACATGTACATGAAAAACGCCCAGATTGCATCCAAAGTTCAAGGACAGGCAGACCGAACCTCCCTGTTCAGTCGGCCCTCGTTTACATTTGACAGCGACAGACCGCAGAATACGGGCGATTCTAGTCTAATTTCATGTAAACAAACCTCTGTGGGATGTGGTGCATGGCTCGGTGCCCGCGGTGGTTTCACTTTGATGGAACTCGTGGTGTACATAGCCATCATGGGTATCGTGGTTATCGTTGCTGGTCAAGCATTTAGCAATAGTACCAAGTTCCGTGTCCGGAACCAGAGTATGATTGAAGCTAATGAGGTGGCGGGCAACATTTCTGCAATCATTCGAGACGATGTTGCTCAAATGGGTGCCAAAAGTTCTAAGGAAACTCCAGGCGCTGCTGCAAGTGATGAATTCAGTTCCGTCTATTCGGATGTCTATATGAACCCGGCCACCGATGAGGACGCCAAGAAGGACTCCTCCTCATTCAAACTTGTGGAAACCAATGGCCAAAGCGATTTAACCCTTCGTAGGGTGCGCTACGATTCCGATGGAAAGTATGTATCTGTGGAAGAAGTCCGCTGGTTTGTGGAGGGTAGCGAACTTAAGCGTTCCTGTTGGACGGTTGCCAAGAAGGCTGGTCTGGATTTAGCGGCCGACGACCCTTGCGCAAAGACGTCCAAAAACGATGCTTCCGAGGTGGTCATTGCAGATGGCGTAACCTCTTTTAACATCGTAGCCGGGAAGCCCAAATTTGAGGAGGAAGATATTCAAATGTTCCCCCTCACCGGTGACCAGTTCATGCTTATCCCGCGTTATGGCGAAAACCATTATAACATCATGAATGTTGAAAATGATGGAACCAGTTCACGTCTAAGCGGTTTTGCCTTGAACTACGACAAATTCAACAATAAGCTCATGGATGCTGCCAGCGACCCTGAAACTGTTGAAAAGAATCAACTCTATGCAGCCGAATTTGAAACAATAGCAGAGGTTTCGGGAAGCACATGGAAGACCATTTGCTCTGCAGATAAAAACCATTTCACTTTTGATTCGCTGGTTGTGTATGAAATCTCCTTTAAAATGCCGCCTCCGCCAATAAGGAATGCGATGGAGATGTTCACCCCAGGGAGAGACTTCTTGGCCGTAGGATTTAGAGATAACGAGGGTAACAAATCTCCCTATTTAAAAGACTTCCTGTTCTATCCTCCAACAACTCAGGAGGCTCTTGGTAGGGAACGCAAAATGCGCTTCTCGGTTCCCCAAAAAGTTGAGGGGCAGTGCTTGACATTCACCTTTGTCAGTTATTCTCCAGTAACATCGGAAGGAACTCTTTTTATTGACGATTTGAAATTGAAAAAAGTGGCTACGGCAAACTATACATTTGACGATTGGGACACTGAAGGTCCTTCAAATATCGTACAAAAGAAAAACGTGAAGGCTTTTAAAATAACGCTAACAGTGCAGCGGAATGGTGAAGGTGGCGTAGTAGAAACAGTTATACCCACCCCATCCAATGGACCAAAGGACTAGCGGAGGTTTTATGCAAGGATTGCAATACAAAAAGGGTGTCTCACTCATCGCGGTGCTACTCTTCATGTTGGTGGCCACCATTGCCGCTACGGCCACATTCAAGTGGCTTTCTTCGTCCAATGGCTCAAGCGGATCTCGAATGCTGCAAAATACGGCCTACCAGAGCGCTATGGCGGGCCTTGAAAATTCTCGCACATGGATGACATACCATGCAAACGATGTGGGCTCGTTAATCAAACAGTACATTGATGGCGGCAACAAACCAATCAAACTGAATTCTCAGTTGAAGGAATTGACGAAAGAAGGGCAGGAATTTGATGTATGGCTTGTAGGTGTCAATACAGAAAGTTCCACATACAAGTTGAAATTGCTCTCTTCTGGAAAGGCCAAAAATAATACTCGCTATAGTTTGGTCGGTATTTTCAATGTAGATGGCTTGTATCGGGTTCAAGTCCCTCAAATTGAGGCTAATGCCCATGTCAATTTTGATTACGCCTATTATGCAGGCTCATTTAATAGTGCTGGTGTTACCATGAGTTCAGCCATTGTGAATGGAAACTGGAGCGGAAACCCTCAAGACATTTCAGGAAATTTCGTGGTCACAGGGAACGCAACACTTTCAGGTAGTAATGTAAATGTGGGACAGTTGGCTTGCGTTGGCGGTGACATGGGTATGGAAAACAATGGTATACATGCTCAGGATTTATATGTTCATGGAAATGTGAACAATTCAAGAATCACTGCTACGGGGGATGTAGTCTTAGATGGAACGGTTCAACAATCAAGCACCGGTCCTCTGGATTTCCAGGGAAACCTCACCATAAATGGACTCCTTAAAACGAACCAGAGTGGTGGAAGCTACTATGTTAAGGTGGGTGGGAACCTTTGTACGTCCGAAACAGGGCGTGTTCGCTCTGGTGGAACGAATGCATCCATGGAAGTTGTTGGCAACGTTTGGATGCCTGGTGGAGGAAACATTTCTTATCAGGACTTTAGCGACAATAGAACCAATTACAGCAAAATTATTTTAGGGTCCGCTTCTGATGCTATGGTCTACGTAGCTGGCGGGCACCCCTATTCTGATTATGCCAACTTGCGGAATACAAAGGCGTTTGTCGAAAAATCAAACAGCAAGAATTACTGTCCAAGCAAGATATCCTCTGATGATGAATGGACTATCAGGGTTGGCGATGGCGGTGGAGACAACTGGTTTACTGCCTCCTCAAATTATAACATCTGCGGAACCTGGGGAGTGCCTCATTGGGAAGATTGGCTCGGCGGGTCATACTACTCCTATTACACCAAGGGATGGCAGAACTGGGGTGGTCAAACCTATTATCCTTACCCTTCTGTATCAAGCCCTGGTGCAAATGCCTACTATGTGTATTACCTGGAACCCGGCGTGACAGATGTTGAATTTGTGGAAAACTATCCGTTGTCTAACTGGAAATACTATACGGCTAGTACCAATGCTGCGGATAACGAACAACAAATCAAGTTGTCATATTCGGGTGCATACGATGGAAACTACAACAAGTTCAAACCGGATGCTGGTCAAATTGCATCAAAATTTACTTCTCCAACACCAATTGGCGTGTATAAAGTGGGAGGACAGCTTTACAACGACTTGAAGGGAACGACGAACTATTATCATTACGTCAATGGTACTCCGACAGCTTCGCCATATTGCAAATCGGGTGGAACTTACCGTCCATCTTGCGCAGTGCCCTCCTGGTTTAAGTCTAACGGCACTGTTATTGGCAATTTACCATCAGAGCCTCCATTTGAATGCGGAACGCATGTGGTGGAAGATTGTAACAAATTGTGGGAGCCAACAGAAAATGGTTGCAATGGTTCCAAATTTAAGGTGAGAGACCCCTTGAGCACAGGCTACCAGAATTTCGAAAAATACGCAAATTATGGTTGTGCAGCAGGTATCAAGTCTTGGAGTAAGAGCTTGGTTAGTCAGTTAAACAATTGTTATGCTCACAATATAGCTGATGATGGCCTAAAAGTAGATAGTTTGTACAATGGATACCTCGTTGTGAGGGTGAGCGGTGGAACAGGTGATGACGCTTGTCCTTCTGGAACATTAAATGGAAAATTCATTATTATCAAAGATGGCTCTATTAGTTGTCAAAATGGTTTGCCTGCTACTAGCGACGATGGAAAGGTTTTCTTATACCTGATGGACGGTGCAAGCAATATCGGTGGAACTGCAAACCATTACTTCATTTATACAAAGGGTAAAATCTCCAACTCTAATGGCATTAAATTGAAGGGTACTATTTATCAGCCAGTAGCTGATTGTGATAAGGGAGGTATTGGAAAAATTCAGGGCGGTTCCGTTTTGGATATGGACCAGGATTTGCTTGATGATTTGGCGAAATCTTCCATCATCTGTGACAATGACGGCAGCTTGAGTGCGTGTGGTGCCGGTGGCGGTACTGGTAGTGCCGGAGAAGGATCCGGTGGTGAATTGGTCCAGGAAATTGTCTTGGGCGGATATGATAGATATTATGTTTCTAATGCGCCGACCATTTCCGTAAGCCTCGAAACAAGTTACAAGACTGATGAAAATTTGCCGGATGGCAGTGCTGCAGACTTGGCTCAGGATTTCATTGTGGTTCCCCGTGTGATTTACATAACCACTGACCCGGTTGGCCAATTAAGCGATTATTACAATGTCATCGGCCTGAATGGTTTGAATATCAACAAAGCTTCAGGAAATGTCCAGTGCTCTGGTCCGTCACTTTTGCGTACAAGCGGAGTAATGTACAACGCTGCAGGTGGCGATGACAAACTCACCCGTGGACGATACTCCTGTACCTATACATACAGCGGAAAGCAGGTTCCGTTCTATGTTGTTGCTACTGGTGAAACTGGAAATTCCCCCTATGTTAACTTTACAGAGTCCAATGTTGAAATGGGAGCATCAAGCCTATATGATGTTCAAGTCAACATTCCTCCCCATTCAACTCCAATTGCCTTGAATGTGACAAAGCCCGCCGATATTGCTGGATGGACATACACTCCTCAGGGAGATGCGTCATGCTCGGGAACCAACTGCACATTCAATATTGCAGCGGATGAAAACAATTCTGTGATTACGCTATTCTCAGTGAGCACGGTCAATGCAGGGAATGGAACCGCGATGTTCTCCTTGGCGGCGGGTGAAGGTTATATCATAAACTTCCCCAGCACCATTGTTCTTACAATTGCTTCCAGCGTGACGATTGAACGTGAAGATGTTTCTACAGACGAATTGCAGACATACTGTGAAAATAACTCCGGTTGTCCTGCGGATTTGAATGCCTGGCCCGATTGCCCGTCATCTAGCCCATGGGTGAAAGCCGACCCGAATTGCAATACGGTTTCCATCAACAATAGCTGGTCTTGCGGCGTTGCCGATGATATCGCCCTTTCACAGAATGGTGGCGAAGGCTGTATTGTCATTATCCCAGAAAAGAAGATTGAGCAAACGAGCCTTGTCGTTGGAGGAACCTATAAACTTCCTGCTAGCGCTAAGGCTAAATCCATGCCTTTCCGCTTTGGTTTCTCGGGTGAAAATCTTACCGGTTTCTCAATTGTGGCCGAAGTGACGAATTCCTCCGCAGATTCCCGCGTTGGAACATCTGAAACTTGCACATTCGGCAGCGATGTTTCTACGACATCAGAATATTGCTCCATGCATGTGTACAATGGTGAAAAGGTCCGATTGAAGTTCGCTGGAACAAGACCCACAGAATTCAACTACTGGAAATGTACCGGCTTGAATTGCCCCGTAACGACAAGTTCTGGGGATGTCTTCACCGAATTCACAATTACTGCCGATGACAACCTTGTAATTGCCCACTTTAACGAGACCGACAAGCATTGCTTCTTTGACGAATTCAAGACAGGTCTATCCGATGCTTCCAACAGTTGCACAGAAAAATACTGCATTGGCGAAAATGGCGAAAAATGGGTGGCGACGAACACTTCAAACATTGCCTATGAAGATGGTTATGTTGCGGCCAAGCCCGACAAAAACAACAAACTCGGCACTATCGTGATGAGCACGGCAGAAGCGGGCTATAAGGGAACCTTGAAAACCGTGGTGCAAGTTCCTAAAGTGGCTGCAGGAGCCAATTCCAGCATTCCGACAACTGTCAAGAATTCTGGATTTATCCTGCATTCAAATGAAGACGGAACAGAATACCTGTTTATGAGCCTGTTTGCTGACAATAGTGGCGATTTGGCTGTTAGACTCTGTGACCAAAATGAAACTCTCTGCAAAATCAGAAATGTTGAAACTGCTGGTGGCTCTAAACTCTCGATTTCTACAACGACTGTTGTAGAGGCAGATGTCGTCATTAGCGAAACGGCGATAAATGTAAACGTCTATACAAGTCGCTATGGAGCCTCTGAAGCGTACAACACTTCCTTCAGTTTCAGCGAAGGCTTTTCCAGCTCAGGGCAGTATGTTGGTTTCCGTTTGGCAGACCCGAACTTCAAACTCTATGATATTGGCTGGAAGAGCGAGGACTATGGAAGTGAATGCTGGGATACTTACCCCACGGTGAACTGTTCTTTCAAGGCTGCCTATGCAGGTGGCGTTGTTCCGAAGGATTCGTCTGTGACACCCTGGGTTGGTCTTTCCAGCTGGTTTGATGCTAAGAATTGCGCGCCTCATTACTACTATAAAGGCTCTGATGGCAATTGTGGAACAAGTACATCTTACGGCGAATGCTACAGTGGCTATTATCAATTCAGCGAAAAAGGACTTCATGGCTCTTCTGCTGGCGAAGATAAGACCGCAAAGGCGGGTGTCGGTAACTGCTACAACTTGAGCGACGTAGATATGCTGCTAGCCGAAACGGAACGAGCCCATTGCGGTAGCTTCTGGGTAGGCGAACTCTCTTACTGTAAGCAGAATACGGATTTCATGGGCAGTAGCGGTATCACCACGATTAGCAATGGTACCAGCGAAAGCTTTACCCTGGGTGCGGGCGTCTATGTGAATATGCGTGAGGCTACGCTGAAGGTGGAGATTGAAAACCCCAATGCTTCTGGTGTGGAGATTTACCTGCTAAGCCAGCGTGATGAGTATGGCCCAATCTTTTACAGTAAATCCTATGAGACTTCGGCGACTGGAACCATTGACATTGATGTCGAATCCCTGCTCGATGCCGATGGATTTGACCCTCAATCCGTATATGGTGTTACCATCCGGGCTGTGGGAACTGCAAGTATCACCGTAAAGGCGGTGTATTCCTATTGCCCCAATGTGGTGACACTTACCTGTTCCGAAAACTTGACTTATGATGCTGTTTCTGGAAAATGGAAGTTCTCTGTTGATGTGACGAACTATACCCAGGTGAAGTCCTTCGATGTTAAGGAAAGCAGTTCTTATGTCACAAGCAAGAACTACGATTGCGAAACCGGCGGATGCACTTATACGGAATCCGGGAAAAACGCCACCTTCAGTTTCGACTTCGCGGACAATCCGTATGCAGCTCCTCATACCGGAACTCCGTACACATTTGAAGTAAAAATGACTACCTTGGAAGGCGTAGAATTTGAGTGCCCGACGAATTCCTACACCCTCAATAGCATTGAGGCTAGGTGCGGTGGCCTGTCCAAGACTTCTGTGATGGGAAATCAAGGAATTCCGCAGTTCTCATACTCCATTGCGAACTGCCCGTCCACAGGGTGCCCCTATAAGATTACCTTGCAAGAGGCCGGAACGGATGTTTATACAGGTTCTGGAAACGTAACCAACGGTGCCACAGGTTCTGATGCCGCCAACGGTTCTGGTAATGCACTTGATCCTGGGTACTACTGGTTCGAAATCGTTTCTACTAGCCCAGCTACCACACCATTTGATGGTTGTACATCTGCTCAATTCGAGGTGAAGGAAGCCGGTGCTTGTAGCCCGCCAAGTGGCTGTGAAAATGTGGTTACTACGCCGAATAGTTTTGCATTTGATGGTAGATGCTACTTTGTGACGGGTAACATTGTTCTCAATGGTAGTGGCAAATATAAGGTCAATGGAAAGGAATATAACGGCTATTCGCAAACATGCTGTAACGGTTACCCGGCAGCAATTGACGGTGGCTATTACATTCAGACGTATAGCGGAAGCAATTATGGCTCCAGCGTAAATGTTACAGCTCCTGATTGTAAGTTGCCGACGGCTGCCAGCTCCTCTTCTGTGGCAAGCAGCTCCAGTGTTGCAAGCAGCTCCAGCGTGGCAAGCAGTTCTAGCGTTGCAAGCAGTTCCAGCGTAAGCAGCTCCAGTGTGGCAAGCAGTTCCAGCGTAAGTAGCTCTAGCGGCATCACCACCACATGCTTGGGCTTTGTAAATTCCAGCTACAACTGGGGTGATAATGGTGGCTACAAGTTCAAGACGACTTGCTTGGGCTGCTCTTATGTCGTCAAGTATCCTTCTGGTAACAATGCAACCACCGGAACCACCAATGGCAATTCTGGCCAGGAAACGCAGGTTTACTTCACCATGCGTGAGGCTGGTGCTTATACGGTGTATATCAATGGTTCCTCCGAGGCTTCCTGTACGGCAACACCCAGCATGAACGCCATGCAGGCCAGCAACTGCCGTGTGGATAACTCCACTCTCGGTGCTTCCGGAACTACCACGTTCCGTGCCGACATGACCAACTGCAACAACAATGTTTGTAATTGGTATCTGAAGAAGGATGGTGTTACGGTCAAGAATGGAACCTTTGGCAACAACATCTCTCCGCAGGTGACGGGCTACGGAACCTACACCTTGCATCTCCTTTCAGAAGATGCTTCGGCGGCATGCTCCAAAACGATTGACAAGCAGCAGCCTCAGGCAACGTATTGTCAATTCGGGCAGAGTACGCGAACCTATGGTGAACAAGACCAGTTCAAGGCGAAGATCATCGCTGAAAGTGGCATGTCCTGGGAAATCCTAAGCCCCGGTGGAACGACTGTTCAGTCGGGAACCTTCAGTTCTAATTACAACAACAACGATTGGAGCAGTAATACCTTCTACCTCACGGAGAATGGAACCTACTCCATGAAAATTGCGGGTGAACAGCGTTGCACGGCAAGCATTACGGTGAACCAGCCGTCTATGACCAATTGTCGTCTGGATAATTCCACAATCAACTCTGGGAACAGCACCACGTTCAGGTATAAGCTGAACAACTGTAAGAACGGCAAGTGTTCTTATATGATTAAGCGGGATGGAACCACCGTTGAAGGGCCTACGAGCGGCGTTAGCGATGGCGACAGGACAATGAATGTCAATACCGCTGGTGAATATGTGGTGTGGCTGAATGGTGCGGAGACTAGCTGTAAGGCAACCCTTACCGTGGCCGTAAGCTCCAGCTCTGCCAAGTCTTCTAGTAGTTCTGCAGTCTCCAGCAGCTCTGCCGCTTCTAGCAGTAGTGCAGAAGGGTGCCGTTGCACGGAATTCTGCGCAAGTGGATGTGACAATATCAAACTTGGTGGCGTCAATCAAACTTCCTTCTACGGATGTATGTTCATTACTGATGCAACTACATTGTCGGTTAATGGGTCGTGGAAGGTAAATGGTCAATCTCAATCTTCTACTCAGCCATGTTGGGGCAATGCTACGGGATGTATGAACCATTTGAATAATGCCGCAACGAAGGTTGATGGAGGGTGGTATCTTGAAATAAGTGCTGGCTGGGCATATGTTCAAACGTCTACAGCTTCTAACCCCTGCGCAGGTGGCGGTGGTTCCACAAGCTCCAGCAGCGCTGCGGTATCCAGCAGTTCTGCTGGCGGTGGCGGCGGTGGAGCGATTACGGTAACGTTCACTGGAGGTAACACATACGATTTTGAAGTTGGACAATCATATGTTCTCAGTTGTTCCAATAGCAATAATCTTATTTGTGGCGCCAATGGAGGCGGAAAGAAAATATTTGTAAATGGTTCCGAGAAATGGACGAGTTTTGATTGGCAATCTCTTTCAAACATCCAAGATACAGGGGTTAGCTGTACTTCGGGTAAAACGATTACGGTTACCGGAGGAACACTTCATTGTAAGCATGGTTGGTAACCCCCTAACCACTTAAATTTCGACCAAGGCTCTCTGCTGATGAAGCGGGGAGCCTTTCTCGTATTAAAAAGCAACCCGCAGGTTGCCTGATGAAAAACGTCATTGCGAACCCCGCAGGGGTGAAGCAATCCTCTCGCTTGCTGTGGCGATCCAAGAAGAACTGTCTTGGATTGCTTCACTACGTTCGCAATGACGTGCAAGGTTGTCAAGCGCAAGACCGTTTACGGGATTGCATTTGACAACTGAAGCGGTCATGGCACGTAGTGCAATGACGTGCAAGCCGAGTGTCGCGAATCCAAAGCAAAACCCGCCCTATGTCATCGCGAAGGGCTTGAGCCCTGTGGCGATCTCTTGTATG
Source organism: Fibrobacter sp. (assembly GCA_024398835.1). Lineage (GTDB taxonomy): Bacteria > Fibrobacterota > Fibrobacteria > Fibrobacterales > Fibrobacteraceae > Fibrobacter. The sequence goes on along the minus strand of JAKSIK010000004.1, from coordinate 62,576 downwards.
AAAAATGCCACCCCGAAAGGTGGCTTAATAGATGACGCGAGGGCGGGGCGCTTACAGCGCGAGGATTTCTTCCTTGGTGAGGCCCGTTTGCTTGGCAATCGCCTCTAAAGGAAATCCGTCATCACGGAAACCCTTGGCAAGCTGCCGATTTTTCAAGTCCGCTCCTTCTGCACGACCTTCCTTTACGCCTTTCTTGTACCGAATGTTCAATTCCTGTTCAAGAGTCATGTAAGCCTTCCTTGTAATCGGGTCCTTGCGGTACTTCTCCACCAGTTCCTGAATCCGCTTCAACTTTTCGGATTCGTGCTTCTGCGTGGCAAAATACTGCATGTACTCGCGGGTGGATTTATCCTCGATTTCACCGTACTTTTTAAATATATAGTAATTTTTGTAGGTTAGGTCGCCCATCAAAATATTCGGGTCCGATGTCTCACGATTCTCAAACCGATAAATTGCCTTCCCCCTGCCAAAAATATCCGTCGGACAGATGAACAAAATGTACTGTTCACGAAGTTCGTCGTAGTCTACACCCTTGCCGAGAGCGTCCAAATCGCACATACTCTGATAGTAACGTGCGCGCTTGGGGAGTTCTCCCGTATTCTCCATCTGCATCTCCACGTCGAAATACCGAGCAGAGCCAGGTACATCGTCTTTTGCCACAACATCAAAGCGCACACTCTTATGGAACGGGTCCTCCTGGGTGGTTGCCTCGCCCACCACAGAAATCTTCTCAATTTGAATCTTCAGGACGCTTTGCAGAAAGTCTTTCGCTACGTCCTCGTTGCTGAACACCTTCGAAAACATGAAATTATCGGTGATGTCCAAGTCTTCGTATCTTTTCATCTTTTTTAACCCTTTTGGCGGCAGCGTGCCGCATCGGCGGGACAGAAATTCACCCCGCATATACTTAAGACGCTTTTTGGGGGCGAAAATCGCCTACTTTTTGCCATTTTTCGCGAATAATTATATTTTTATCTCGAAAAGACGCCGTGTGGCGCCTCTAATAGAGGTTTCATTATGCAGATCGATACGAATAATGTGGATTGGAAGACCCTTCCTTTTGGTTACACCGACACGGACTACAACGTCCGCTGCTACTATCACAACGGCAAGTGGGGTGAAATCGAGGTCTCTTCTGAGAACAACATCAACATCCACATGGCAGCCAGCTGCTTGCACTACGGCCAGGAAGGCTTTGAAGGCCTGAAGGCATACACCGGCAAGGATGGCAAGGTCCGCATTTTCCGCGTGGAAGAAAACGCCCGCCGCATGCAGAACACTGCAAACCGCGTGCTCATGGCTCCTCCTCCGGTAGAACTTTTCTCTGAGATGGCCCGCAAGGTGGTGAAACTGAACAAGCGCTTCATTCCGCCCTATGGCTTTGGTGCCACCCTCTACATCCGTCCGCTCCTCATTGGTATGAGCCCGGAAGTGGGTGTGAAACCTTCTGACGATTATCTCCTTATCATGTTCGTTGTGCCCGTCGGTCCCTACTTCAAGGCCGGTTTCAAGCCTGTGGACATGATGATTAGCCGCAACTTCGACCGTGCTGCTCCTCAGGGCACGGGTACGGTGAAGGTGGGCGGCAACTATGCTGCAAGCCTTCTCTCCCTTAAGGAAGCTAAGGAAAAGGGCTATTCCAGCACCATCTATCTGGATGCCCGCGAAAAGAAGTTCATCGACGAATGTGGCCCGGCCAACTTCTTCGGCATCAAGGGCAACACCTACGTTACTCCGCTTTCCGAATCCATTTTGCCTTCCATCACCAACAAGAGCCTCCAGCAGTTGGCGGAACATCTTGGCTACAAGGTGGAAAAGCGCCCGGTGCCTTTCGAGGAACTTGCCGAATTCTCTGAAACTGCCGAATGCGGCACTGCAGCTGTGATTACCCCGATTAAGAAGATTGTGGATCCTGTTGCTGGCAAGGAATTCACCTACGGCGACGGCGTGAATCCGGGTCCGGTTTGCACCAAGCTCTACGAAGCCTACACGGCAATCCAGTTCGGTGAAGCTCCCGATCCATTTGGTTGGACTGAGGTCGTCGATCTCTAATTAGAAAACGCCATTGCGAGGCCTATAGGCCGCGGCAATCCGTGTTTGAAAAGCTCGCGAGGAAATCGCGGGCTTCTTTTTGTATTTAGAGCGATGAATGTCGCGGGCGAAAAATCGCGTTTTTTCTGCAGAAAATTTTAAGAAAGTCGTTCTGTAAGTCTGGTCCAGCGGCGCGTGCTGCGGCTGTTCCGCACAGCGGTGGCGAATGCGCCTGGGGCGGATAGAATCCACACGTGTCCTTTGGCACGGGTGATGGCGGTGTAGAGCAGATTCCGCTGCAACATCACATAGTGGCTGCTGTCTAGAATCACGATGACGGCTGGGTATTCGCTGCCCTGGCTCTTGTGGATGGTGCAGGCGTAGGCGAGGGATAAGTCCTCGATTTCATCGCCCTCGTAGTCCACGGTTTTATCTTCGTAGAAGACGGTAATCCGTTTGAGGTTGGCATTTACTTTGTATATAATACCCACGTCGCCATTGAAAACGTTCTTTTCGTAGTTGTTGTGGATTTGCATGACCCGGTCCCCTTCGCTCCATTCCGTGCCGCAGATTTTATGACGGACGGTGGTGTGCGCCGCGGACATCGTGCCTGCCATGGTTGCGCGCCCGGCGTTTGTGGTGGGGTTGATAAGGTCTTGCAAAAATGTGTTCAACTCTAGAATTCCCAGAGGACCCTTCCGCATGGGGCTCAGAATCTGCAGCTCCGTCTTGGGGTCGATCTGAATTTTCTGGCGAATGCCTTGGGCGAGTAGATTCTGAATCAAATCTCGGGCTTCTTCCGGCGTTTCGTAGGGCATAAAGTGGAAGTTCTTACCTTCCAGCGGAGCAGGCGAGATACCCTGATTGATTTTTGCGGCTTTGTCTGCAATGTCGTTGTCGCCGGCCTGCCTAAAGATGTGCTGCAGCCGCGTGCTGGGGATGTTTTTACACCGGAGCAAATCGTTGAGCACGTTTCCCGGCCCCACACTAGGGAGCTGGTCCGCGTCGCCTATCAGAACGATGCGGGCCCGGTAGGGAACCGCATCAAGCAGGGCGTCCGCTAGCCAAGTATCCACCATGCTGAATTCGTCCACAATGAGGAGGTCACATTCCAGCTGGTTGGTGGCGTCACGCTGGAACTTGCCCGTTAGCGGGTCGACTTCCAGCAGGCGGTGGATGGTTCTCGCCTCATTGTCGCAGAGGCTTCCCATGCGCTTGGCGGCACGGCCTGTGGGGGCTGCCAGCATGATTCGCTCTCCCATCTTTTGCGCCAGATGGATGATGCCTTTGAGGATGGTGGTCTTTCCGGTGCCCGGACCTCCGGTGATGATGGAGATGCGGTAGGCGATGGCCATCTGGATGGCTTGCCGCTGGATGGGGTCGAAGGCAAAGCGGTGCTCCCGCTCCCAGTCCATCAGTTCGTGCTCGAAGCCCTCGGTAGGGAGGGCGTTCTGCTGCAGTCGAGAGAGCAGGTTGTCGGCGATGCGCTGTTCCGCATTAAAGAGCCGCGGGTAAAAACAGTCCTCGTTCACGCGCTTGATGCGCCCGCATTTGCAAAGTCCCTCAAAGCGTTCCTGCAGGCAATTTACCGCATCGTCATCTTCCAGAATAATCCGCAGGTTTTTGCAGGTCCGTTCCAGCAGGGCGTTTTGCGGCAGGAATGTGTGGCCGTCGCTTTGGGAGGCCTCTTGCAGGGTGTAGAGGATGGCCGCCTCAAACCGCAGCGGGCTATCTTTCGGGAACCCCACCTTCTGGGCAATTTCGTCCGCCTTCAGGAACCCGATTCCCCAGACCTCTTCGCAGAGCATGTAGGGGTTCTCGGTAATCTTCTCGATGGTGGCCTGCCCGAACTTGGTCCAGAGCCGCCTTGCCACACTGCCTACAATCTCGTGATTGTAGAGGAACATCATGGTCTCGCGGCTATGGCGGGCCTCTTGCCAGCGGGCGAGGAAAACTTCCACCTTCTTCGGTGTGAGTCCCTTGATTTTTGTTTTGCGGAACAGTTCCGGATGGTTGTCCAGAACGTCCAGCGTATCTTCGCCGAAAATCTTCACGATGTTCTCGGCGGTTTTCTGCCCTACGCCCGGGAACTGACCGCTGGCCAGATATTCGGTAATGCTGCCTGAATCGTCGGTGAGGTACGCGAAGCTTGAGGCTTGAAATTGTTCCCCGAATTTCGGGTGCCGGCCCCATTCCCCTTCCACCTTGATGTTTTCCCCGGGTTCCAGGTTGGGGAAGGTGCCAGTGACCACCACCACCTTTTTGGAGGCACTATCCGTCAACCGCAGCACGGTGAAACCGTTTTGTGGGCTGTGGAAGGTGACGCTTTTGATGGTTCCGGTGAGAGTCATGGGGCGGGAGGTTTAAATCGAAATGGGCGAGGTTTTAATCAAGCAGCGCGAGGTAAATGTCGCGGTTGAGGGCATGGGGCAAAAAAAGCGGAGTGCTTTGGACACTCCGCATTTAGGAAAATTTTCCAGGAAAATCACAAGAAAATGCTAACGGTGATTAGCGAAGTTTCTTTTTGTGACGGTCACGACGACGGCGTTTTTTACGCTTGTGAGTCGCAATCTTCCTGCGCTTTCTTTTCTTTCCGCAAGGCATTCTGCATTCTCCGTTAAAGGTTGAACTTCAATTTTGTGGCAACAAATAGAGCAAATTTTGCCCATTTTGTCAAGTTATAGACCTTGGACTTGGGTGAGAAGTCGGCGATGCTGGTTCTCTTTGTGAACGAAAAAATTCGTGATTTTTAGCCGTTTTATCCAATTTTCTTGTATTTTAACGCCGTAACAATTTAAACATGAGGATTATTTATGGAATCTTTCAACTTTTACAGCCCGACGGAGTTCGTTTTTGGTAAGGATCGTGAACTGGAATGCGGTGCTTTGGTGAAAAAGTATGGCGGCACCAAGGTACTGATTCACTATGGTAGCCAGTCGGCGGTGAAGAACGGGCTCATTGCCCGGGTGAAGGATTCCCTCGCCAAGGCTGGAGTCCCCTGCGTGGAACTGGGTGGCGTGCAGCCCAACCCCAAGGATACGAAGATTTATGAAGGCATCAACCTGGTAAAGAAGGAAGGTGTGGATTTTATTTTGGCAGTGGGTGGCGGTTCTACCATCGATAGTTCCAAGGCTATTGCTGTGGGTAGCCTTTATGATGGAGATTTCTGGGACTTCTATTGCCGCAAGGCAGAAATCAAACGCGCTCTCCCAGTGGGCGTGATTTTGACTATTGCGGCTGCAGGTTCCGAAGGCAGTGGCGCTTCCGTGGTGACCAAGGTGGAAGGGGGGCTCAAGCGCGATATTGGAACGGACCTGGTGCGCCCCCGTTTCGCGATTGAAAATCCTGCACTTACCTGCACGCTTCCGCCTTACCAGACGGCTTGCGGCATCACAGATATCATGGCCCACACTTTTGAACGCTATTTCACGAATACGCCAGAAGTGGAAGTGGGCGACCGCCTTTGCGAAGCCATCCTCCTCACCATGATTAAGGAAGGTCCTCGGGTGATTGCAGACCCCAACAACTATGAGGCGCGCGCGAACATCATGTGGGCGGGTACCGTGTGCCATAACGATATCATTGGTTGTGGCCGCAGTCAGGACTGGAACAGCCATGCCATTGAACATGAACTTTCCGGCCTGTACGATTGCGCTCATGGTGCGGGCCTTGCGGTGATTATGCCGGCCTGGATGGAATACGTGATGCATCATAACGTGATGCGTTTTGCTCAGGTGGCTACACGTGTATGGGGTTGCCAGATGAACTTCGAAAATCCCGAAGTGACCGCTCGCGCGGGCATCACTTGCTTCCGCAAATTCCTCAAGAGCATCGGCATGCCCATCAACTTCGCAGAACTTGGCGCGAAGGAAGAAGACATCCCCACGCTGGTGGATAAGCTGAATCCGGGCGAAGGCTGGGGCTTTTTGCCGCTGAAGCGTGCAGATGTGACGGCAATCTATGAGATTGCGGCCCACGCCACGTTGTAAACATTGTATGGCTCCATTGTCGGGGCTGTTCGTCGTGTGCGTTTTCCGCTATTTGTTTTATTAAAGTAAATTTAATCCCGTAGGTTCTCGCCTGCGGGATTTTTTGGAGTGTTTATGAAAATGAATTTTTCTGCCGTTATTCGTGCGGCTCTTTTAGTGGGCTTTGCAACTGCTGCCGTTTTTGCCGACATCAATATCTCGGTGGATGCCAAATCGGGTGTCAAGAAAATATCACCATTCATCTTCGGGCGAAACATTCAGGGAACTTACGATATTATTCAGGATACCAGTTACAATTTGACTTCAAATGAAGAAAAGGAAATTGCCCGCATCAACGAAGCAGGCATTCACATGCTCCGCCTGAATCAGGGGAACAATGCCACCAAGTACAATTGGCGCAAACACCTGAGCAGCCATCCGGACTGGATTAACAACGTCTACGACCACAACTGGGACATTACCGCCAAGAAGGTGTTGAATTATATGCCCGGTGTGGATGGCATGTACGGGTTCCAGCTTTCGGGGTATGTGGCGAAGACTAAGGAAGCCAATTATCATGAATGGGAATGGTCCCAGGCCCATCCCAGTGTGCCGAGTTCCAAGTTTCGTGATTACGACTTGGCAGGCGGCGGTGAGATGGACGAAAACGGTAATCTCATTAAATCGGGAAGTTGGGAGAACTATCTTGAGCCTTGGCCCTCCGATTCTACGGTAGGAATCCTCAAGTATTGGCGTGATGAATTGAAGTATGACATGAAGCGGTTCCAGTATTGGAGCATGGACAACGAGCCGGAAATTTGGGCGGGAGGTCATAACGATATGCCCAAGGATTACAGTTCTCCAGCGGCGGTGGCCAATGCCATTGTGGACAGTTTTATTGAAGTGGCTTCCAAGGCTCGTAAAATTTACCCTGAGATTAAGATTTCTGGCCCTGTGGCGGCAAATGAATGGCTTTGGTGTAACGTGTCTTATTTTAATAACAATACGGGAAAGCGAGAGTCAGACCGGGTTACGGATGGAAATGGAAACAAGGTTTGCTGGTTAAAGTTTTTCATTCAGAAAATTGGCGAAGCACAGAAGAAGTCGGGCCTGCGTTTGCTGGATGTGATGGAAATTCATTGGTATCCCACAGAAACGGATTATGAAACTTTGGTGAACCTTCATCGTGTGTTTTACGATACCACCTACAACTATCCAGGGACCAACGGAATGAAGGGTGTTAATGGAAATTGGGATGAAACCGTTACGAAGGAATACATTTTCAAGCGCCTTGATGACTGGATGAAGGAATATTTGGGTGAGAATCATGGCGTGAAGTTTGCCTTGACGGAGACGGAATTTTTAGGGGACCAGATGACCAACGCCCTTATTTATGCCTCCTGGCTTGGAACCTTCGCTGATAATGGAGTGGAAATCTTTACGCCCTGGGTCTGGAAAGATGGCATGTACGAAGTTCTCCATCTGTTTAGTCGCTATGGCCACGCTAATCGCGTAGAATCTGTTTCCAGCAATGATTCCCTAGTGTCTGCGTACAGTTCCTTTAATGGCGCAGATTCCATGACGGTGATTTTTGTGAACCGCTCGGCTGGCAATTCTCAGAATGTGAACCTCTCCATCGCAAACTTTGATGCTATTCCGCAGGCAGTGCCCACATACACATTGTCGGGCCTTTCTGGAGAAACCTTCGTTTCTCACACGAGCAACGCCCTCAAAAAGGGAACCGCAAACATTGCAGATAACAAACTCAGCATCACACTTCCGGCCAAGTCCATTATGGCAGTGCAGTTGACTGCGCCAAAAGTGGAGGAATCTTCGTCTTCAGAATATTGTGAATCCAGTTCTAGTTCTGAAATAAATGAAGGAATTTCACAAAAACTGTCAAAACTTGAAAGATCCATCTACAGGAATGGTAATTCTTGGTTCATAAACAATTCCCAAGGGCTTATAATTTCTGTGGATGTAATGAGTGTTCTAGGTCAGCATGTTGAATCTATGAACGCTCTCGCCGTTGGCCAGGTTCGCTTGGCCACCGAAGGCATGACCGCGGGCCAGTATGTGGTGCGGCTTCACACAAATACAGGAATTTCTACACAGAAGATTCTTTTGAAATAATATTGGCAGATTACGTCTGCTGAAATGCAAAAATGGAAGATGAACGGGTGTTTTTACGCCCGTTTCTTTTATACATTTGTGAGTGAGGTGGAAGTATGATGTTTGATCCTTTATATATGATGATTTTGGTGGTGACGCTAGCTCTTTCGGGCGGTGTTTCCCTGCTGGTGAAATCGCGTTTTGCGGCGGGCCAGAAGGTGAACATTTCCAGTGGCCTTACGGGTGCCGATGTGGCCAAAGCCATTCTGATGGATGCGGGTATTACAGATGTGAGAGTCCTGATGCATCAGGGTTTTCTTTCCGACCATTACAATCCGTTAAATAAAACTTTGAATCTTTCTAGAGAAGTTTATTACGGACGGAATGCCAGTGCTGCTGGCGTTGCTGCCCATGAGGTGGGTCACGCCATTCAGCATGCCCAAGGGTATTTCCCGCTGTGGCTTCGTTCCTTCATTGTTCCGGCAGCAAATGTGGGCTCCAATTTGGGCCCGTGGCTTGTGATTCTCGGTATCATTTTGATGAGCGCTGGCCGTGCCCTGGGTTATTCCATCGCTATTGTTGGCGTGTTACTTTTTGCGCTGGCCACATTCTTCACGCTCATTACGGTTCCGGTGGAATTCGACGCTTCTTCCAGGGCAAAAAAGGCCCTCGCCCGCATGGAAGTGGTGGCTCAGGGTCGGGAATACAATACTGTAAGCGGAGTTTTGTTCGCTGCAGGCCTTACTTATGTGGCTGCGGCAATCTCGTCTATTCTGCAACTGCTATATTGGGCATATCGCGCGGGCCTTATCGGTGGTCGTCGCGATTAATTGCCGCGATGAACCTTCTTGCTAGGAGAACTTATGGCTGTAAAAACTCTGACCATCGAATGCCCCATGTGCAAGGGCGAGATTGTTGTGGATGCGGAATCTGGCGAGGTTCTGAGTCATAAGGAATACAAGAAGGAAGTGAAATCCTTTGATGATTTTCTGAAGGAACAAAGTTCCCGCAGCTCGGATTTGGAAGCGAAATTCGCTGCTGCAAAAGAGGCGGAAAAACATCGCCGGGAACTTCTGGACAAGAAGTTTGAGGCAGCAAAACAAAATAAGGACTTGAAGGACCCTCCGCCAAGCATCAATTGGGATTGATAAAGATAGGTGTCGCTTAGTCTTGGGCTCCGTAGATTACGGGGCCTTCTTCGTCTTCATTAGAATCTTCGGCAGGATTAACTTCTGTGAAATTTTCAGCAGAATCCTCGGCGGTTTGCTGTGTTGATGGTGTTGCCGCAGGTTCTGGAGCGGGGGCTACCGCAGCGTTTTCAACTTTTGACGCAGCACCTGCGGCGTTCGATGACGCATTTCCTACAGAATCTGTCGTGGCACTAGCTGCGTTGGCTTCCTGAATTAAATCCGCATAAGGGTTCTCTTGCACCTCGCTCAAATCCTCGCGGCCTTCCAGCATGGCTTTCAAAACATCTTCCGTCACTTCCTGGCCGCGGGTGGTCCACAGCACTGCTTCTTTCATAACAGCCGCAATGTCGCCTACGCTCCCTTGCTTACTGCGGGCAATGGCCTGGTTCCGGATTTCCTCCACCAGGCCCGGCTTCACCTCGGGATCTTTGCTGAAGAATACTGTCTCGCGGGCCATTTCTTCGGCGTATTCCGCGTTGTTCTTCTTGCGGTAAATCCAGATGGGGCCAAAAAGTTCGCTCTGGCGGAACACCAGTTCGTCCGTCTTGATCATTTCAAGAAGGGCCATGAAGGTAACGGCCGCCACAATGGGGTGGGAATCGTTGTCCAATAAATCTTCAAATAGGGCGCGGCCGTTGGCGTTCAGATAGTTGTTGATGGCTTGCTGCCTATCCTGAATGGTCACGTAGTCCAGTTCGATATGGTGGACTGTTTCTGAAATCTTCGTCTTGAGGCTTTTTTGATAAGCGCGGAACAGCTGCCAGATGTTGGCGTCTGCTAAAGTTTCTTCATCGCTCTGGCCCTTCTCAATGCGCCCGCGGGAAAATGTTCCGAAGTTTTCGCCTTCCATTTCCTGAAGGCCGCCAGCCACCTGCTTAAATCGCTGGTATTCCAGCATCTCCTTCATGAGCTGTTCGCGGTCGGCGTTATATTCCTCAACCAGTTCTGGGTCACGCTCTTCCGCGGGCAAAAGCTCTTGGACCTTGAGGGCCATGAGGCGGCTCGCCATATAGAGAAAGTCGCCGGCCTTAGAAAGGTCTGTAGCGCCAATCCGGTTCACATAATTCAGAAAGTCGTCGGCGATATCTGCGATAGGAATCTGGTCCAGAGACATCTCTTTCTTTTGAACGAGATAGACCAACAAATCCATAGGACCATTGAAGGAACCTATGCGGACTTCGTAATCTTCCTGTTCAAGAATCTCTGCCATCAATACCTAATATAGATTTTCCTCAATTAGCGCAGACTTTCCGCCTAAATGTGCTTGGCGCCATTCCCTAGTTTTTATTCCACTGTCACACTCTTGGCCAGGTTTCTCGGCTGGTCCACGTCGTTTCCGCGGAGTACGGCGATGTGGTAGGCGAGGAGTTGCAGCGGCACACATGTCACAATGGGCATAAGCATGGGCATGGTCTTGGGCACGGTGATGATATGGTCTGCAATTTCATCCAGCGGGTGGCAATCGTCCGTCGTTACGGCAATCACGCGGCCACCACGAGCTTTGATTTCGCGGACGTTGCTGATAATCTTATCAAAGAGGGCGTCTTTCGGTGCAATCACCACTACAGGCATGTTTGCATCAATGAGCGCAATCGGGCCATGCTTCATTTCTGCGGCAGGGTAGCCCTCGGCGTGGATGTAGCTGATTTCCTTCAGCTTCAAAGCGCCTTCCATGGCAACAGGATAGTTGAAGTGGCGTCCCAGGTAGAGGAAGTTTCCGGCGTTGGCGTACTGCTTTGCAATTTCTGCAATGTGGTCAGAAAGCTTTAACGTTTGTTCCACAAGTTGCGGCAAATCCAGAAGAGCCCGCGCGATGTCGGCTCCAGATTCAAAAGAGAGCCTGCGCTGCCGGCCGAGGAGAAGCGCAATCATGGCAAGAACCGTCACCTGGGAGGTGAAAGCCTTGGTGCTGGCCACTCCAATTTCAGGACCCGCGTGGAGATATACACCGCCGTCGCTAGTGCGGGCGATGGTGGAACCTACGCCGTTACAAATGGCGAGAGCCGTCGCCCCTTTTTGCTGAGCTTCCTTGAGGGCCGCGAGCGTGTCGGCGGTTTCGCCGGATTGACTGATGGCGAGTACCAGCGTACCCGGCTTGATGATGGGATTCCTGTAGCGGAATTCGGAGGCGTATTCCACTTCCACCGGAACGCCTGCCAAATCTTCAATCATGTATTCGCCCACCATACCGGCGTAGTAGCTGGTACCGCAGGCGGTGATGATGATGCGGTTGATATTCCGCAGTTCCTTGATGTTGGTGTCAAGGCCCGCCAGTTTGGCGTTTCCTTCAGCGGTAAGGAGACGACCGCGCATGGTATTTTTCAGCACTTCGGGCTGTTCAAAAATCTCCTTCAGCATGAAGTGGGCAAAACCACCCTTGGCAATGGATTCCGCATCAAATTCCACATCCTGGACTTCGCGCTGAACCTCGTGGCTGTTCATGTTCATGATGGAGTAGGCTCCATCCTTGATAACCACAACATCATTGTCATCCAGATAAACCACTTTCTGAGTGTGGTTGATGATGGCGGAGACGTCGCTAGCCAGGAAAAAGTCGCTGTTGTTTCCAATGCCAAGAATCAGGGGGCTTCCACGGCGGGCGCCAATGAGGGTTCCGGGTTCATCACTGCAAATGACGCCAAGGCCAAAAGTTCCTTCAATTTGAGCAAGCGCTTTGAGAACGGCAGACTTTAAATCTCCGGTGTAGAATCGTGCAATAAGGTGGGCCACCACTTCTGTATCGGTTTCAGAGGCGAACTTCACTCCGTCGGAGATGAGTTTCGCCTTTAGGGAGGCGTAGTTTTCAATGATGCCGTTGTGGACGATGGAAATTTTGCCATCAAAACTGGTATGAGGGTGAGCATTGCATTCCGTGGGGGCACCGTGTGTTGCCCAACGGGTGTGCGCGATGCCTACAGTTCCTTTGGCAGTATCGGCTTTCAGCTTTTCCTCAAGGCAGCTGATTTTTCCGGAGGCGCGGACTACATGAATCTTCCCACTATCGATGGTGGCAACTCCCGAGCTATCGTAACCGCGGTATTCCAACTTCTTCAAACCGCCGATGAGAATGGGGAGAGCCTCATTTTGACCAATGTAACCAACAATACCGCACATAAGGAATCCTTGAAAAGAATCAACGTCCGCCAAATAAGGGCGGATTATGGGCATAATATACGAAAAACGAACGGAAAAAATGAGAAGTATTGGCTAATTTGTAGGGGATTTGCTATCTTAAAGCCGTTAACTAAAAAAGAGGTTCAAATGAATAAAAAGATGATTGTTGCTGCAGGCGCTCTTGCCTTGATGCTCACCGGTTGTGACCAGATGGGTCAGGGTCTCAAGACCAAGTCTTCCCTGGTGACGGAAAAGGACAAGTACAGCTATGCACTTGGTTCCCATTTTGGCAACCAGGCTCATTTCCAGTTGGTAACTCGTGATTCCATTGATTTGGACTTGGATCTTTTCATCCAGGCATTTGTGGAGCGCTATAAGGGCGATTCCTCCAAGTTCCTCATGAACGATTCCACCATCTTCCAGACGCTGACGGACCTTTCTCAGAGCCGTCAGGCGGAAAAGGCCAAGAAGGATAGCATTGCTGCTGCCGAAAACAAGGCTGCCCAGGATGCCTTCCTTGCCACAAACAAGACTGCTGAAGGTGTGGTGACCACAGAAAGTGGCCTCCAGTACAAGGTGATTACCGAAGGCACGGGTGCAACTCCTGCCGATGGCGACGTCGTGAAGGTTCACTATACGGGCACTCTCCTGAACGGCACCAAGTTCGATAGCTCCGTGGACCGCGGCGAACCGCTGGAATTCCCCATCGGCGCTGTGATTCCGGGTTGGACGGAAATGCTCAAACTCATGAAGGTGGGTGGCAAGGTCACTGCTTGGATTCCTAGCGATTTGGGTTATGGTCCCCGTGGTCGTGGTCCGCAGATTCCGGGCAACAGCCTCCTGGTTTTCGAGATGGAACTGTTGGATACCCATGCCGCAGAAGCTCCGAAGCCTGCTGAAGCTCCTGCTGCTGCACCTAAGGCTGCTGCCAAGTAATGGTTTAAAAACCTGATTATTGACGCCTCGTGAATAACGAGGCGTTTTTTTATTTTTATAATTGCAATGAGATGCATAAATTTTTGATTTTGATTGGCTTGGCGGCTCTTTTCTTTACGGGTTGTGGTGAAGAAAAGCAGATTGAATCTTTAAAGAACGAAGCAAAAACATTGCAGGCGCAGTTTGATTCCCTCAATGTTGAACTTGCAAAAAAGCAGGCCCTTGTCTTGAATGGCCGCGTCATCAGCGATACGGTTCGTGCTGGGGAAGGCCCTTTCCATGTGTTTTCCCGCTTGAAAGCTCGGGTTAAAAATGGGGAAGAGGATTTAGGAAAAGTCTACCTCGCCATGCAGGATAGTGTGGAATTTCATTTGCGGGTGGGAGAGGCGTTCTATGCACGTCTAGATTCCAACGACCGCGTGCAGATGTTCCGCTATGCGCCGAATCCCATCACTATCCATTTGGTAAGTCGTTCAGATACGGGCTATGTTTATACACTCATCGAAAAACCCGTGGTGAAAAAACTTTCCATTTATGAAGGTAGGTTGGAGGAAGGGAGTACTTTGAATGGCATCTTGTTCAAGGTAGGCATTCCTCGCCGGATGATTGGCATTGTAAGTGGAGTTTTGCAATGTAAGGTGGCTTTCCCGCTGGCACGCCCTGGCGACAAGTTCCGAATACTTTTGGAGGATTCCTACTACAAGGATGCCTGGGTCAGCGGTAAGGTTGTGTATGCCGAATTTGATGGCCGTATTGTGGGCCATCATGAAGCGTTCCGCTATGAGGATGAAGACCCCAAGAGTTCTTACAACGCGCACTATACTGAAGATGGCGATGCCTTGGTGTTTGATGGTCTTCGCTACCCTCTGGAACATTTGCGCATTACTAGTTCTTTCGGTTCAAGAGTCCATCCTATTACGGGTAAACGCACCAATCATAATGGTGTGGACTATGGTGCTCCCACGGGAACAATCGTTCATGCAGTTGCAGAAGGTCAGGTGACGGTTTCCGGTTTTGACAATTTGAGCGGGAATAAAATCGCCATCAAACATCGCGATAATACCGTGAGCTGGTACATGCATCTTTCTGCTCGCGGTGTGGCTGTAGGCTCAAAGGTCATGGCAGGCCAGGCTATTGGACGAGTGGGTTCCACAGGCCGCAGCACAGGCCCTCACTTGCACTATGGCTTCAAGAATGCGCAAGGTGCCTGGATTAACCCTTTAAGCAAGACTATGATTGCTACGCCTAAGCTTGAGGGCAAACGTCTGGCTCGCCTCAAGAATCAAGTTGTAGAAGCCCGCAAGCAAATCGAGCGTACTCTTTCTGCGCCCGCAGTAAAAGTGAATGACTCCACGGATGTGATGGTCCGCCAACTAGTTTTGGAATAGATTCACTTTAGATGGAACCGGTAGGCTCCGCTTTGAATGTCTGCCTTTTGTGGGGCGGCATTTTTTGTGGTTGTGCCGGATTTCATTAGAGCGTTGGCAAAGTGCCCTGTGTTTTTTGTCCCGTATCCGGCAGTTCTCTTGAATGTAGCTTCCTTCGCGAGTTCCACGGCTTTGTTAAGCGCTTTGTTGGCATCTGTGATTTCAAAATCAGGGACAAAACCCACTTTGTGGTAGCTCTTAAAATCTTTGTCAAAAATTTGAATGCTGGTTGTTCGTGCAATGCCACCTGCGGGAGTTTCAAAATAAGTCTGACCAATCCCCTTCCCATAAGAGGTGCCCCCTACAATGGGGGATTTGATGTTGCTTGCAACCGCTGCCATCATTGCTTCTGAGCAGCTGGCCGAGTTGCCGTCTGCTAAAAATACGACGTATTTCCCTTTGGCTATGCCGTCTGTTGCAGCATAGGTTTGTATGGTGTCAATTGTCTGATATTCAAAATTTTCATCGCCGTGGGCTTCAACTTGAATAATCAGAGTATCTTTTTCACTTAAAAATTCGGAAGCCATATTTAAGCATTGGTCTATGGATCCGCCACCATTACCGCGTAAATCTACAATTACAGATTTTTCTTCCTTAATTTGGTCTAAAATGTTCATCCATTCCCCATAGGAGCCACTGTCGCTTACAGTAACGTCTTTGAATTCGGAAATGCGGACAACGGGGATGCTATCTTCGTAATCCAGAAATACACTTGGCATTAAAAATTCGCTTACGGTAATACGGATGGTGTTGACCTCATCTCGCTTTACCAGCATTTCCAAAACATCGCCTTCGTTTCCGGCAATGAGTTTTACAAAGCCTTCCTGAGTTTTGGGAATGGATCCGTCGATAGACAGAATAGTATCGCCAACCAACAACCCTGCCTTTTCGCTGGGGCTCTTGGGGTAGACCTGGCTTACAACCAGCGTATCACCAAAGGCTTTTGCCTCTGCTCCGATTCCCACATAAGCCTCAGCTTCAGTGAGCCAGCTATAGATGGCATACATGTAGTAGGGGCTCCAGTAAGATGTGTAGTCGTCCTTCATTTGGTCAAACATGTAGGACACGTCGGGGAATTCGTATTCGTTGGGACTATAACCGTTTTTTTCGCCCTTGTTCTTGTACGCCCCAATAGAGTCTAGTTCTTCGTTTGCATAAATGTAATACAGAGCTAGAGCAGAGTAATTGTAAGTGAGCTCGGAATCAGCCAGGGCCTCGCTTTCAGAGGAACTGCTGTTGGAGCGTGAGTTATTGCCAGGCATAATGATTTCGTCGTCAGCGTCATCCACTGAGCAGGCAACGAAAACGGCGAGCGCGGTAAACCAGATAAGTAGATAAAGTTTATGCAGCATTTATTCAAAATCCTTATTGTAGAATTAAGCGTTAATCAAGTGGGTAGGCTATAGCTCCACCAATGGAAGTTTTTTTCTTAGAAAAATATGAACCTTCTATAAAATCAATTGGGGCTTTAGGGAAACTCTTCTTTGAAAGGGCTTCTTTTATTGTAGTATCTTTCTGCGATTTTCCCAGGTAGTCAATTGCGCATTGTCTAGAAGGAGAACTGGCGCATATTAAATCGGGCTCAATCCCTTTTTTGTGGTAAGTATTTCCCAAGGGAGTTAGAATTTCTAGGTTGGTGATGATGGCGAGTCCGTCATCAATTGTCTTCCAGGAAGATTGCCCGATTCCTTTGCCATAGGTGGTGCTTCCAATGATTGGTGTGTGGCGAATTTCCTTCATCGCGGCAATGAATATCTCTGCACAGGATGCGCTGGCATGATTATCCAGGATGACGAAATCTCCAGATTCGCCGGGATCTCCAGCTGTTGCTTCCATGGAAACGGTCCTGATGGTTCGTTCTCCATCGGGGGCAAAGGTGATGTAATATCTAGTAGAGAGCGTTCCTTTGGGAATGAACATGTCTGCTGCTCCCACGCACTGGCTGATGTGGCCTCCGGGATTGTTTCGCAAATCAAGAACACGAGTTCCTGTCTCGTTCTTTGTGGAATCTAAGTATGTTCGCAGTTCTCCTAGGGTGCCGTTTGCCTGGTCTGCGGTGGTAAGTTTAAATTCGGTGATGGTGATAAAAGTGATTCCCTGGGCGGTATCTAAAAAGAGAGTAGGGGCGTAAACATCCTCTTTGGTCATGGAATAGGTCTTAATGGAATCTCCATAAAAGATTCTCATTTCCAATTCAGCATTTTGGGTTAGAACGGAATCGTAGCGGTAACGGGCATCTTCGCCAAACAGTTGTACACCATTGACGCTTAAGATCCTTCCGTATCGTGGAACTCCTGCCTTGGCTGCGGGACTGTTGGGATAAACGCGATAAATGAGAATAGGAGATATTTCGGGAGACCCTTCAACGAAGTACTCCAGGTATTCCATGCCTACATCGCCGGGCACAAAGCTTGTGTTGATGGAAATTTCCACATCTTCGCTTTTAGATGGAGGAGCGTATCTTGTATACGGGTCTGACAGGGCATCGTATAGTACCTGTACGGAGTCCCCTTCTTCCGGAAGGTTCCCTAGCTCGTCTTCGTATAGATATGCCCGTTGCAAAAGCCAGTAGTTGAACTGGTATTCTGTAGGAGAATCCGTGCTTTTAACGGGCGAAAAGAAATCGCTACAACTTGTGAGTAACAGCAAAAAGATGTACAAATAACAAATGCTTCTAAAAGAAGAAGCCATTTTACATAGCACCGTTATCATTCATTATTCCGCATGTAGCTTTTATTATTCAGCTGTATCTCTGTCGGAGGACCATTCAGCATTCATAATTTAGCATTCATCATTAATCTTACTGGTCGATTTTCAAGTTCTTCTTGCTCAGGAGCCCGCGGGGGATGCCTTCGTCCAGAGGATTTTCCACCACAGAAATGGTGGCGAGGCTTTCGCAATCGGCAAGGCTTTCAGGAAGGGTAGAGAGGCTGTTTGCATCCAGCACTAGTTCACGCAGCTTTTTCAGTTGGCTGAATTCGCTTGGAATGTCTGTAAGGCTGTTGCCGGAAATCATGAGAATTTCCAGATTTTCCAGTTGACCGATGCTTGCCGGAATGCTTCCCAAATCGTTGTTGTCCAGGTAGAGTTTCACTAGGCTCTTCATCTTTCCGATGGAAACTGGAATCTCTGCCAGCATGTTGTCGTGGAGGGAGAGCTTGTTCACCTTCTCCCACTTGCCGATTTCGTTCGGAAGGTCCAGCAACTGGTTCTTTGCAATATTCACGGTCTGGAGGTTCTTCAACTTTCCGACGGTAGCGGGGAGTTCGGAAAGGCTGTTATAGCCTAGGTAGAGATTTTCCAGCTTTGTCAAGTTTCCGATGGAGTCCGGCAGTTCCATCAGGTCGTTTTCACTGGCGGACAAATGCTTCAGGTTTTTCAGCTGGCCGATTTCCTCGGGCAGTTCCACCAGTTTGTTCCTATCCAGATTCAGTTCCTCGAGCGCAGTTAGCTGGAACAGTTCCTGGGGCAAAATGCGAAGTCCCTGCCCGGAAAGGTCCAGGGAGGTTGATTTCTCGGATTTGGCTTTTTCGATGATTTCCAGCAGGTTCATAGGGCGCTCCTTGTCTGTTTTAATCATAGCTTTTTTAGACGGGTATGGGGTAGGGGATTGGGAAAAATGACAAAAATTAAAGGCCTGGTGAACGGATGTTCACCTAAAGTATCTTTTTTGAAACATTTTTTTCAAGATTTGCTATTTTTTATGGTCAAAATAGGGTAATTGAAACTATTTTTAGTGACGATATATAATATATACCGAGGAAAACATGGAACTAACAAAATCGCAGGAACGTCGCCTAGCCTTTGTTGCTAGCCTTTTAAGTTTAAATCCTAACGATCCTAATGACCGTATCAAGGCCCTCCGGCACCTCAATTTGGACGAATCGGGATGCTTCCACGGCTTCCAATACTCTCAGGGATTCATGGAATTTTTCATATTCCTCGATGAAGATACTCCTCTTGAAAAAGTTGTGGCTCACCTGAATGCCGATTTGAAGCAGCTCCAGATTGCTGTTTTCCGCACCAGTGACCCTACCAATCCGTTCTTCCTTTCCCTCCGTGAAGAAGCTGACCCCTGGGCAGTGAACAAGATTAGCGATGATGAGGAAGAAGAGGATGATGATACTCCGGCAAGCCGCCCCTACATGGAGACTTTGCAGATTACGGTGCTCCGTACCCGCAGCAGCCGCGATGTGACCGACAGCGAACTGGAACGCACTCTCAAGGATATGCGCCGCAAGCTGAACATCTGGAAGAATGATGTGAAGGCCAAGCTCGATATCGTTGCCGAACATGACGACCTTACCAAGGATCTTCGCTCTGCTGATGACAAACTTGAAATCGTCATGGGTTCCGAACCCCTCCATTTGACAAGCGATCACGGCGAACTGTTCCTCGGTTTCTGCCCCATTCGCACGATTTTTGACTACCATGTGGCTCTTGGCAAACGCCTCAAGACAAAGCACAACATGGCTATCGTCAGCTCCAACATCCGTACCTATCTCGGCAATTTGACTCATACCAATGCCGCTCTTATCGATGCCTTCCAGACCATGGAACGTAACGATGATGAGAATGTGAATGTGGAAGATTTCCCGTTCCTTCATAACGGCATGACCCTTACAGGCGATGACCTTCGTGCCAAGGAACGTGATGGCAAGAAGGTGCTGGTCATTGAACGCCCGAAGATTATTAACGGTGCTCAGAGCTTGTTCACTTATGAAACCTATGCCAAGAAGAGCAAGAAGCCGGTGAACCCCCAGGTTCTCGTGAAGGTTGTGGTGCCTTATCCTGGTGCCGACAACTTCTTGAACCAGGTGACCATGGCCAACAACCGCCAGAATCCGGTGTTCAGCTATCACCTCCGTGCTGCTGACGATTTGCAGTTCTTCATTTGGCAGCGCTATCAGGAAGAAGGCTTCACCTACGTTTATAAGGATGGCGTCCGCCTGAAAGCTCGTACCCGTAAGCTTGAAGTCCGTATGCGCCCGGAACTTGCCAAGACCCTCTTTATGATGGATGGCAAACTCAGCGAATGCCGCAGTAGCGATTGCATCTTTGATAAGGAAACCCTCTATCAGCGTTGCTTTGGCGCCTTCGTTCGCGTGGCACCCGATAAGGAAAAGGATTTCGTTAGGAAGACCATCGCCTTTACGAAGGCTTGGCAGCTCCTCAGTCGTCTCCCCATCAAGATTCGCAAGGTTACCCCGGGTAAGGGCGTTTCCATCGAAGCTAACGATGATAACCCGCTGACAAAGATTACCTTCAATGGCCGCCTGGAAGACAAGTTCATCTTCCGCAGTGCCGTGAAGGACTTGGTTGTGGCTCTTGCTCTTAAGCACTGGCTCATCTATGGCGATCCTATCCAGGATTTCGAATGGCTTGTTGAAAACGAGCTCAACTTCAACGAATCCATCCTCAAGTATGCAGCCAAGATTTATAACGAAGACTTGAAGGGCATCTTGATTAACGAATTCAAGGACAATCCGGCCTACTACGACACCATCACCACCATCGACAAGGATTCTGGTGAATCTGTGGAACGTCGCTTGTGGAAGGGCTTCTCCAACACAGCCACTTATGACAAGATGCTGGAACTTCTGGTGAAGAAGAACTCCTCTTGGAAGAAGTGTGTGGGTGGTATCGAAGCCTTCATCTAATTCCCATAAGGGAGATTTTATGAAAAAGACGGTGGGTTTTCCCTGCCGTCTTTTCTATTTTTAGGCCTGGTTAGAATTTATGCAGAATCAGCCTCACAAAGAAATGGACGCAAAGCGCCTGGAACGGCAGCATTCCCTAGGAAAGCTCTCCGTTTGGGAGCGCATCCAGATTCTCTTTGATGAAGGGACGTTTGTGGAGGTGGATGATTTTGCGGATGGCCCTGGAAAGTATGCCAAGTTTGGCGATGGGGTAGTGACGGGCTACGGAAAAATTAACGGCCGCGCTGCTTATATCTCTGCCCAGGATTTTACCATTCGCGGAGGAACTTTGGGCGCGATTCACGCTCAGAAGATTTGCCGCATCATGGATATGGCGCTAGCGGCAAAGGCTCCCTACATCTCCATTTACGATGGTGGCGGAGCCCGCATTGAAGAAGGCGTTGCCGCATTGGATGCTACGGGCGGTATATTCCTTCGTCATACGAAAAATTCCGGAGTAATCCCTCAGATTGCCTGCATTCTCGGGCCCTGTGCGGGCGGTGCCTGCTATTCTCCGGCTCTTAGCGACTTCATTTTCATGACTGAGAAAACGAGCCAGATGTTCATCACCGGCCCCGCCGTCGTGAAGGAGGTCATCGGGGAGGAAATCTCCATTGAGGATTTAGGCGGGGCGCGGGTTCACGAAGTTACCTCTGGCGTGGCGAGCGTTGTCTATTCCGACGATGCGGCGTGCTTGAAGGGCGTGCGGAATTTGCTCCAGTATTTGCCGCAGCACTCTGGTGAAAAGCCTGCGGTAGTTGTGGGCGAGGCTGTCGATGCCTCTCTCTCTCTTGAAAAAATCGTTCCTGCGAATCCGAAGACGGCTTATGATGTGCGAGATGTCATTACGGCTTTTGCAGATAAAGGAAGTTTTTTTGAAATCCAGAAGAATTTCGCTAGGAATGTGGTCGTGGGGCTCTTACGCTTGGATGGCTCGGTTATTGGCGTTGTGGCTAATCAGCCGAACTGGATGGCTGGCGCCCTAGATGTGGACGCTTCGGACAAGGCCGCTCGATTTGTCCGTTTTTGCGATGGATTTGACATACCGCTCCTATCTCTGGTAGATGTTCCGGGCTACATGCCGGGAAGCAAGCAGGAACAACTGGGAATCATTCGCCATGGGGCGAAACTTCTTTATGCATTCTCTGAGGCAAAAGTGCCGAAAGTGACTCTCGTGATGCGGAAAGCTTTCGGTGGGGCGTATGTTGCAATGAACAGCAAGAATATCGGGGCGGACTACGTTTATGCCTGGCCTATGGCGCAGATTGCGGTCATGGGTGCCGAGGGTGCCGTTCGCATTCTCTACAAGAAGGAGCTGAAAGCGGCTGCCCAGCCGGAGAAATTCTTGCAAGAAAAAACGCGTGCGTATGAGGACAAATATCTGAATCCGCGGGCGGGCGTTGCTAATGGTACTATCGACGAAATCATCCCCTTATCCACCACCCGTGAGCGGCTTTCCAATGCCTTTGAATCCTTGAGGGAAAGGCCTTGTTCCAAGGGCGAAAAATCCCATGGAAATATTCCCCTTTAAATGGGAAAAATCCCCATTTTTAGGTTCTTAATTTTGTATTTTGTGCCTATTGTTTTTAAGGTTCTCACATAGGACCCGTTTTGGGCGTATTGCGTTTTGCCTGGTTCTCTCCCTGGCAACCTCTTTGACATGGTCTCAAGAGGGGTCGAATGCGTCTAACCCGCCGGAATATCCTGCTGGTGGGGAACCTGCAACGCAGGACCCGGCAGAGACGGAATGGCAGCCTACTTACCAGTACATGGAATTGCCCCCTTCCGCAACACCGTTAAACAACATGTTGCCTTTTGGAGGCGTTGGCGCCTCGCCACGGTTGATGAAAACCACCAAGGGGCAGGCGTACACTCACGACATTGACATGGCTACCCGTGAACTGGACGTGAGCGAGAAACGGGTGAATGGAATTTCCAGAGATACCACCACGGTATGGACGGCCCACTACCCTGAATTGGCGGATTATGTGTCGGACATGTACGATGTGGGCCGGAAGAATTTGTGGTTGAACGGATTGGTTGGACAACGGGATGCAGGTTATGAAGCTCCAGAAATGGGCTCCATGTTTGATATCTCTGTGCCTGTTCCCATGCCTGCCTGGATGAAAGATTTTGGCTTTGATAAGCCTAAACTCATGCTCCAGGGAACCATGGATATTCGTTTGAAGGGGTATGGGGAGAAGGATGATGCGGAAGGAAGTACTAATACTAGCCTTGTTCCGTCTCTTTCTTTGACATACGATCCCAGTTTCATGGTGAAGGGAAAGATTGGCCCTTACATCACGGTGGAAATCAACAACGTGGAAAGTGGTCTTGGCATCCAGAACCAGGTTCGTGTGGTTTATGAAGAATCCTACAAGGACGAGTTTGAAGATTACATTCTGCAGCGTGTGGAAGCGGGTACTACCTCTCTATCTTTGACGGGTACGGAACTGACGGGCTATTCCGAAAACCATCAGGGATTGTTCGGTATTAAAGCGGAATGGAAGTTGGGGGATTGGCGTCTTACTACCATTGCCTCGCAGGATGGCGGCAGCCAGGAAGAGTACACCATTAATGCTAGCGAAACTACTACGGAATTTCAGATTTTGGACAAGCAGTTCGTGGCCTACCGTTACTACTTCTTGAATCACGATGCGAGAGACAATTACATCAATGCCGCGATTGCGGGTCGCACCACTTCCAGTTATCCGGCAACGAATTTAAAACTCTATAAGCGTAGTGCCATGAATACTTCTAAAGATGTCATTGACAATCTGACGGTAGTATATGTGACTTCAAGTGGAAAACGCATTGAGAAGAAAGTGGAACGGATGGTGGAGATTCCTTCCTCGGATTACGTTTATGATTCTAAAACAGGTATTCTCAAGATTAATGGAGTGAATCGCAATACGTTGCTTGCCGCAAGTTGGAGCAACGATGGTACAGGGCGTACGGGGACTACCATTCGGGATGGCTCCAAGGTGGTGCTTATTCAGTGGGATGCAACTCTTTCAGAATTGACGGATATTGATAAGCTCATGCTTCGTAATGTGTATTCTGTGGGTATTTCTGATGGAGCTTCCAGTAGTTTTGTGCTGCGAATGAAGAATAAGTCTGGAACGACGGGAACCTTCCTGAAGGATTTGGGTGTGGCGGATTCAACTACGGGTGTTCCCCTGGTCAATGACGCTT
Organism: Fibrobacter sp.; assembly: GCA_024398835.1. Taxonomy (GTDB): domain Bacteria; phylum Fibrobacterota; class Fibrobacteria; order Fibrobacterales; family Fibrobacteraceae; genus Fibrobacter. The sequence goes on along the minus strand of JAKSIK010000004.1, from coordinate 38,904 downwards.
CTATATTCAAGAAGGATGCCAGCGGAAATTATACCGGTGAAATGTGGCTTCCTTGTAAGCCCATGAAGGATTACTCTGGCCCGCGGGCAGCGGAACGGGCTCGGGAAAACTGCCTGGAACCTTTGAGACTTTTGGACTCCACGGGAGCGATGGCCCAGATGTATACGCTTCCCGTGTACAACTTGGGACGATTCACCAGCCGTTTCTACTTTGAGTCCGTGGGAAAGCGTCGTAATTCCGTCATTAGCGTTCGTGACCCAAGTTCCAGCTATTCTGTAAGTGCTGGTTCTTGTATGGATATTTCGCCTGGTACGGAAAAGTTGACGGCAGGTTCTACGGTTCTTGTTCGCGGTACAGACTATGAAGTGAACTATGAGTTGGGCCAGATTGAACTTTTGAGCGAACGAGCCTTGGACCCCAATAAGGAAATAAAGGTCACCTTCGAATGCGAACCGCTATTTGAGATAGACAATAAATTGCTGTTGGGTGCTCGTGCGGAATTGCCATTGGAACGGTATGGTTTTGGAACGGGTTCTTTGTTTGGTGTTACCGCTTTGTACAAGAGTCAGAGTACTACTGCAAAAACGCCTACTTTAGGGAACGAACCCTTCTCTAGCGTCCTTTGGGGAATGAACCTTCGCTTGCAAGATACCGTACAGGTGCTGACGGATTTGGTGAATGCCATTCCTGGGATTGAAACTAACGCAAAATCTAACTGGCGCTTTGAAGCGGAATTTGCCGCAAGTCATCACAATGCCAATACTAGCGATGACAATGAGGCTTTGGTAGAAGACTTTGAAACATCTTTGACAGGTTTGAACTATCCACTTTCTAGACTATCTTGGTACCCGGCATCGCCTCCTGGCGGCGTTGCTTCCAACCTCCCGACATATATTCCGGATCAAGACTTCCGCCATAAGGGCGAGTTCATTTGGCATAGCAATAATACGGAGTTGTACAAGTACATCTATCCCAGTGTAGGGAACTCCGATGTGGATAATCAGCACTTGACGGTGCTGAAGATGACCTTGCGGGCGAACGATAACCTGGTAGGAAATTCCTGGGGTGGCATTATGCGGCCCAACAGTTCCTACTATCAGGATTTGAGCGACATGAAATACATTGAGATTGTGGCTCGTGGTAATGTGGGTTCCATTTTCATTGATTTGGGTTTGGTGAGTGAAGATATTTCCATCAATGGTGCTGAACCCAATGGGACATACGATGGCGAAAACGATTTGGGCACCACTACGGCGTTGCATGATAAAGGTATTGATGGACTTTCTGGTAGCGATGAAGTTCGGACGGTTTGGGATTGCCGTATTTCGGGATGCGTGTCTTCTAAGGTCACTACACTGAATTCAGACGCTTCTACCATGGATATTGCCCAGGATGACTACGATGACGATTTGGATGATGAAAGCGATCCTCCGGTCAATATCAATGGTACTGAGAACAACTCGGGCGAGCGTGCCTATGATACGGAGGATATTAACCGCAATGGTTCTTTGGATACGGATATCAGTTTTGTTCGCTATCGCATTGATTTGTCTGATACGGATCCTGCCAATTTTGAGGAACTGAAAAATGGCTGGCGTAAGTGGCGGATTCCATTGAATCAGTATGACACTATTGTTTCTCCTACAGGTAGTGATTACAAATCTATTTTGGCAGAGGCCTTGTTTACGCGCCTTTGGGTGGGTAAACTGAATCCAGGGGTGGCTGAAGCCAAGATTCAGATTGTGGATTTGGCGGTTGTGGGCAATTCCTGGGAAGAGACGACGGTTGCGGATCTTTATAAGACCAGTTCTACGGAAAATTCCCAGATTGTTGAGGTCAATGGTTCTCCTGTGGAAGTGACGGAATCGGTGGATACTCGTGATACCAGCTATGTCAAGGTCTCTACCATTAACAATAGGGAAAATTCCAACAAATACACCAAGTCTCCCAACATCAAGACAGAACGTGATACAGATACCAACGCTCCTTTGAAGGAAACGGCTTTGGTGCTGGATTACCAGAACATGTCTCCGGGTCAGGAAGTGGGAGTGACTCGTATTTTTGAGACGGACGTGAAGGACCTTTCCTCTTACAAGTCTGTCAAGATGGAAATTCACTACCAGACCGAAGCGTCCAAGGTTCCGGTGCGTTTTGCCATTCAGTTTGGTGAAGGCTCTTTGGATGGCTCCAACGATTACTACGAATGGAGCTTCCGTCCGGTAAAGTATGAATGCTCTGCTTCTGAGCGCACGCAGGATTGCCATGAACACAACTGGCTAGACAATGCCTTTGCCATGAATATTTCGGACTTTTCCGATATGAAACGCGGTCGCCATCCGCCTTTTGTAGAACCCGTGGTAAAGAATTTGGGCGGTGATAGGGAGGAACAAATTAAGTTGGTGGGTAACCCTTCCGTCACAAATATTGACTGGATGCGTTTTGTGATTATTGCGGATTCCTCCGCAGATCCTTCAGATTTGGAAGGTACCTTCTGGATAGATGACTTCAGACTTTCGGATATGGATACGGAATGGGGTTATGCCGCCAGAACTTCTGCGCAAGTTGATTTTGCAGATTTCATTTCGCTTTCTGGTGCAATTCGCTATCAGGATGGTGACTTTGCAACGCTTTCTACAACGGGAGGGTCTCCAAAGCCTAAAGTTTCTGATGCTGCCTCCCAATTGGACATCTCTGGCGATATCAATATCAGTTTGAACAAGTTCTTGAATGACAGCCTCGGGTTCCATATCCCGGTGAACATTGGCTACAACAGCACCACAAAGCGCCCCTACATGAAGCCTACGGATGACTTGCTTTTGAAAAAGAGCAGTTTTGGCGATTTGACGAAGGATATGTTCCAGAATGAACTTTCGGTGACGGAAGATGATGAGGAAGAGGAATTGCGTGCGGATGCCGAGTCCAAGGGCTATGAATCCTATGTTCGGGAGAAGAATTTTAGTATCAGCTATAGCAAGGATTATAAAGCGGCGGATTCCAGGATAGGGGAGATTGCGTCCCAGATTCTGTTGGAGCGCCCGGCCATCAGCTATTCATACAACGAGTCTGAAGGTCGTGCTACCACAAGTGCCGACTCCACCTATTCCTACCATACGATTTTGGAATATAAACTTGGAACATTTAGCCTATTTAAGATTAAACCGATGGAAGGCCTGAACAAGTATGACAACGTCTTTGCGAAAAATTACGCCAAGGTGGAATTTGAACCCTGGCCTCAGACTTTTGACTTGACCCTCTTTGATTTCAACTATGTGCGGTATGTGGACCAGGATAGAGATCCGGACTTTGTGGAGCCTCAGGTGGACAAGGTGGTGACCTACACTGCAGATTTGAATCACAAACTGAATATGCGTTGGAACATTCTCTCTTTCCTTTCTACGAGCTATAGCTTGAATATCTCTCGTGATATGTATGGTGGTGGTGATAGGGAAGGCTTTGTGAAGGAGAACTTCTTTACCTCCAAGGAGGGCGGTGTCTTTGCTAGCGATTATATCTTTGATTATGATCATACTGACAGAAAGGTTTACGTTTCTCGGGATAGTTTGGTTGTAATTCCCTACGACACTATTCCGCGTGTTGATGGATCAGGGAAGGAAATGGCTATAGATATGCAAAACCCTGATTCGTATGAAATTTTGTACGATAGTACCAATTTTTACAAAGTGGATAGTGTTGGCCACCGAGAATATGGACGCTCTTATGGCATTCTTCGCAACGAACGAAGCCGTAATCAGCAGTTCAAGATTGGTTTCAATCCTCTGATTATTCCCTTCATCCCGTTCAACACCACATTTACTTCGGACTTTAACCAGCAGAAGACGATTCCTGACGATTTTGATTTCTTTGACGAGACTAGTATCGAGAAGAATTACTGGACTATTTCCCAAACGAACCGTTTTGAATTTTCACCCTCCTTTAGGATTATTGATTTCTTGAATATGTTTGGCAAAGATAACGGTGCTTCGCGTGCGGTACAGAAAATTAAATGGAATGAAGTGCGCTTTAATTGGAGTGCCAGCACTAACACGGTGGGCGAGAACTTCACGCTTGCGCAACTCAATGAAGAACAACATGTGACGCCGTTGCAGTATTATCTCTATGGTCTTGGTCTTGGAAATGGATATCGCAATCGAGGTCTGTGGAATATTGTTTCTGGCGATATGGGCCTTACGGAGCGCAGTGATTTTGAACAGTTTGCGGAATACCGCAATCGTCATGTGGATACTTTGGTCTATCAGGGAAGCTTTACACATTCTGTATCAAGACAACTTCAGGTGGGTACGGGTATTACGCTGCCCTTCTGGGATATTGGAATTACGGGAGATTTGCAGTGGAAAGAAGACTTTTCCCAGGCTCGAGAATACCCGCTGTATCTGGATACTACTACGGTGTGGCCGAAGATTGGCATTGGCGTCACGGTGCCTAACTTCTCGCAGCGGGTGTCTTTCTTAAATCGTTTCAAGAGCGTAAGCACCGCCCACCGCTTTGACTACACTAAGACTACTACGGTGCGGCCTTTCCAGAGCGCAGAAGATTCTTGGGCTGAGGTATGGAATTTCAACCCGCTGGTTCGCGTGACCTTCTTGACGCAGAAGAATTTGCGAATTGAAAACAGTGTTCGTCTGAAGATTGAATCTACGGATAGGCGCCCTAAGGAAGAAGTGATTGGGCTTCCCAGCTGGCCGGATTCCGTAGCCAATTCCAAGGATACCACGAAGTACTTCTGGGAAACTCCATGGATTCATACATCCCTCTATAATGACTTCGCCATTAATGTGGGAAATGATTTGACGATTTCTTACCCGTTAAAGACCAAGCGTGGATTCCAGATTTGGAAGTGGTACTTTAAGCTGGATAATGATATTGACTTGAAGTTCACTGCTGGTTATGATTATAATAAGACCATCCGTAAGGAGTATGACCCGGATCCTGGTTACAAGGTATGGGAAAAGGAGAGCGGTACCGATGGTGTTTACAAACAGTGGAAGTTTGACGATTATGCGGAACCCTTTGTGGCATACAAGCCCAAGTTGAGTCTGACGGACCGTACGGTGCCCTTGCGCACCCATGAATGGTTCATTCGCCCCAGTGCAAGCTATGAATTCAATAAGATTGCGTCTATGAGTAGCTATATCGAATATCGTCAGATTCATGAAAAGCTGGACGATGAGACGCCACATCTGCGGCAGATACTGCAGTTTGAAATCGCTTTGATGCTGCGGTTTGACTAATTATGAATGCAGAATGCAGAATGTAGAATTATCTCTGGCGAAGACATCGTCTGAAGTTTAATATGAATGCTGAATGCAGAATTAATTCATCATTCATCATTCATCATTCATCATTCATAATTATTGTACGATTCCTACGTCGCTTTTCTTTACGAAACCGCGGATTTTTTCGCCCAGTCGGATCTCCACAAAGTTCCCCTGCTCGCCGGTAACTTCGAAGGAAGTACCTTCGGAAAGCGTGTTGAGTGTCTGAGCCTTATTGTCGGGAGCGCTAGTGACATCGGCATCTTTGGCCGTAACAACTCCGGTAACTTCAGTTTCGAGAACGAAAATTTTGTAGGCGGCGCTTGCTCCAATGACGCAGAATATCAAGGTCAATACGAAAATAGCTCCCATTCCCACATTCTTCATCTTTTCGTTGAACGAGAATTTTCGGTAGATGGCAATAAAAATTGCGCACCAGAAGAGAATCAGCAAAAGTGCGAGTTGCGTTTTGAGGCTTAAGGCGTGATGCATCTGGAACAAGGTGGAGAGAATGGGATTTTCTTCCTCTTCTTCCACTTTATCGCGCGTCATGGCCTGCGCAAAGTTCAGATTGTGCTGCATATCTTCGTCATTAGCCTTGAGGCGGAGCGCCTGCTTGTAGTAGAAAATGGAAAATCCCAGGTTCCCGTTGCGGAAATAAGCGTTTCCCAGATTGTAGAAAAGGTCTGCATTTTCGATTCCGTTATCCACGCAGGTGCGCCATTCGTCGATGGCTCTTTCAAAATCGCTTTCGTTGTATGCTTTGGTGCCGGCTTCAATGCCTGCACAGCTTGTTTCGCCCGCAATTGCAGAACTTGCAAATGCGATTGCAGCGCAGAATACGATGGCGAGGGAGTTCATGAATTTCATTACTTTAACCTCCCGAGGCTTTCGCAGAGTTTTTCTACATCGGCGAGCATCTGCCGCTGTTCCTCGTTGGAGGAATCCACAGGGGCATATCGGACAAAGGCGCACTTGTCCAACCAATTACCAATGGCGGTAATGGTGTCTGCGCTTACCTGGAGGATATCCAGTTCCTGATTCATCTGGCTACGGGTCATACCCTTGAATTCCAGATTGGTGAGGTTGCTGAGGTAATCGATGAGACCTGTTTCCAGAGCGGCGAAGAAGACCTTGCCATCCTGCTTCTGGAGGGCATTTTGGGCGGCTGCAAATTTTTCCTTCAGCAGTTTGTTGGCTTTGCCCTTGCGGACTAGAGCTGCATTGCTGTTGTGCTTGCGACGGCTGGCGATAACTGCAGTTAAAACGAAGTAGAAGGGAATGGCACTGAAGAATAAAATCCAGTAGAGAATGCTGCGGTGGGGCGCTGCATTTTGAGTACCTTCGTTCACATTATGGATGAAGCGGATGTCGGTGCCCAAGTTCTCAATTTCTTGTTTTTGGACGGCGGCAGGGCCTGCTACAGGATTCTGGAATGCTGCTTCGGCAGAGGCTTCTCCCTTCTCCACGATGATGTTCCAGGGGCCAGCTTTTGCGGACTCGTACTTCTTCTTTGCGGGATTGAACCAAGAGTAAGAAATTTCTGGAATGGTGAATTCACCCTTCTTTTTCGGGTAGAGGAACACCTTGATTTGCTTGGAGGTGATTACCTTACTGCCGGAGATTTTTTTGTTGATGGAATTTTCAGGCGGAACGGAGCGGAATTCGCTGAAGTCCGGGAACTTGGGGTCTGTTATGGTGCCTGGAGTGCCATCGCCGCTGATGTTCACGGTGAGGGTCATGGCTTCGCCAACGGTTAAGGAAGTCTTATCGAAGTCGGCGCTGAACTTATAGTCACCCACCATGCCAGAGAAGTCTGCGGGCTTGCCTTCTGCAGGCAATGGCTTCACAGTGATGTTGATGGTGGGGGTGGATGCTTCTGCTTCCACGGATTCTTGCTTGACGCTCCGGCTAGTGAAGGACATTCCACCCATCTGCTTGCTTTCTTCAACGACTTTGGGCTCGCCCCGCTTGGTGTACTTGAATTTGAAGGGTGGAATTTTCAAGCTGCCGCTTTTGGTGGGGCTTAGCCAGGCGAACTTGGCGCTGGCCTGCATTTCACGGCGGGCGCCTTCCACGGGCTTGAATTCCAGACTGCTCAAATCGCTGCGATGGACAATGAAATCGTTGCCCGTGTTCATGTCCGTTGCTTGCAAGCCACCCTCAAAATGCTCGTAGGTATGGAACCCGAGGGTGACGTAGAACTGTTCGCCTTCATAAATGGTCTTCTTGCTGGGGGAGAGGCTGACAGTTACGGCGTCGTCGGTAAAAGCCTTCTGCACATTGACGGGAATGTTTCCGCTGATAACGCGTTTTTCGCCATCAATCACCCAGGTGATGGAACCGACATTGATATTCCCTGTCTTTTTGGGAGCCTTTAGTTTGAAGGTGTAGATGCGCGCCTTGTAAGACCTTCCGCCACCTCCGAAGAAGGAGTTGAACATGTCGTCAAAACCTGGACGGATGACTTGGTCGGTGCTGTCTAAACCAGAGAAGGTGAAACCGTTTTTGGGCTCGATTTGCAATTCGCCTCTATTTTCGGGAATCTCTTGTAGAGGGACGACCAACTGGAGGCCGAAATTTTTGCCAGCTTCCACCCGTTCCCTGTCCAGTTGGAGGGAAGGACTTGCGATGACCATTGTGGCCACAGTGGCAATAATCGGCAGAATGCGCTTCATGTGCCAAAATTACCAAAATATGAGTCGCAAAAATGGTCTTTTTTCTCAAAAAAGACTGAAAAAACAGAAAAAAGTAAACAAAACTTTACCCCTTTTGTAAATAAAAGTATATATTAGGGTGGAGTAGCCAAAAAAGGTTTTTTCTTGATGTCCATCAACAACATAGAACATAAAATTTCTAGCTTTAGCACCATGGATAAGCGTGGTGTTACACTGATTGAAGTTTTGGTGGTGGTAATCATCATGGGCGTTTTGGCTGGCCTTGGTGTCGCTAATCTCCAGCAGGCGGTGAGAAATACCCGGATTAAGGATGCGGCTATGAATACGGCTGCATTCTTGGAACGTGTGGCCAATGATGCCAACCGCTTGAATATGCCTTTGTGTGTGAAGGTAGACCAGACCACTAAGAAAACGATAGCTGCGTACAAGTCTGTGAATGGCAGTTGCAACAATTCGGTGGATAAGGTTGCCGAGATGACGCTGGATTCTGAAAACAAGTTTGTGAAGGCGGAGAAGGACCCCGCAGAATGTTCTGGGACCGCAAATTATTTTACGAGTACCTCGGTCTTCTCACCAAGGCTGGGTTTGTCCGCTGCTCCTACGGGATGTTGGTATGTTCGCTATGGAGAAACGGGCCATTATGGTGCTGTTGTAAAAACAGCCACCCGAAACAACTTGACCTATATGCTGAGCTACGATGGCACGCAGACGTGGATGGAACCCTAAAGGATATAATTGATGTTGAACCGCTTTCAAAATATGAAGTATAAGAGAGGCTTTGGCATTGCCGAAGTCCTGGTGGCGGCGTTGGTCCTTGGGTTCTTGTACCTTGCTTTGCTGAATATGCAGAAGGGGAACCGCGAGGCGCTGCTTCGTATTCGCGGTCGTGATGGTGCCGTTGAAGTGGCTCAGAATATTATGGATTCTCTTCGTACGGTGGGAATCGCTGGCTTGGCAGATTGTGTGAAGTCTGATGATGAAGGAAAGAGTTGTGAGAGAAAGGACACTCTTTTCTGGGATCGCGGTAGGTTTGTAGGCGGTGATAAAATTGAGAATAATAAAGCTAGAATCATTTACACCTCCGAGGTCACGTTCTCTCCTGATGCAGAGTATACGGCTGAAGCAAAGTCTCAATACGAGACGGTGCAACATGTCTATGCAAAGCGTGCCTTGGTAAAAGTTTCATGGCCTTTTAAGGGCTCTACCCAATCCATTGACATTGAAGGCGTGATTCGTTAGGATATCGCAAGAGAATATGTGGAAAGGCTGTGGCGAAGAAGTGCTACGGCCTTTTTTTTGTGCTAGGGGTGTTAGAGATTGTTCTCGAAATAAGAGAGAAAAAGTGAGTTCGGCGTGTTCCGCTCCTCAGATGTTGGTTGCCTTTGGCTGGTAGAGTTTTGGGCTTGATTTTAAGTAGGACAGTGCGGTAGGACTGCGCCGGTAGGGGATTGCGTGAAGAAAATCAAAAAAACGCTTGGCTAGGCCAAGCGTCTTTTGCAAACTTAGGTGTTTGTTAGAATCAGTCCCCAGTGAAGATAATTACGAGAACGGAAGCAACGAATGCTGCAGACACAATGAGGAATTCCCAGGGGTTTTCCATGATGGTGGTCTTGGCGGAAGCGGTGGCTTCACCTTCAGCGCGCTGCTGTTCAGCGGCTTCAGCCTTAGCCTCTTCTTCGGCAGCCTTCTTGTCAGCTTCGGACTGAGCGAGCGCGGCACTGTCTACAGGAGCTTCTTCAGCCTTGGCTTCCAGTACTTCAGCAGGAGCGGCAGCGGAGTCGGCAGCAGGAGCAACGGCGGCTTCGGCGGCAGGAGCGGCAGCGGAGTCGGCAGCAGGAGCAACAGCGGCTTCGGCGGCAGGAGCGGCAGCGGAGTCGGCAGCAGGAGCGGCAGCGGCTTCGGCGGCAGGAGCGGCAGCGGAGTCGGCAGCAGGAGCGGCAGCAGGTGCAGCGGCTTCAGCGGCAGGAGCAGCAGCGGGAGCGGCAGCTTCGGCGGCAGGAGCGGCAGGTGCAGCGGCAGGAGCGGCGGCTTCAGCGGCAGGAGCAGCGGCAGGTGCGGCGGCTTCAGCGGCAGGAGCAGCGGCAGGTGCGGCGGCAGGTGCAGCAGCAGGAGCGGCAGCAGGTGCAGCAGCAGGAGCGGCAGCTTCAGCGGCAGGCGCAGCAGCAGGAGCGGCGGCTTCAGCGGCAAAGACCATTGCGGAGGCAAATACGGTTGCCAACAGAATCTTTCTCATCATAATGGTTGTCCTTTTGGATTGTTAATAATTTACTTCACAAAAATAGTTCAAAATGAATTGGTGGCACGCAAGGGCTTATGCGAAAACCGCCTGTTTGGGTGCCTTATCCTTAAAATTCACCTTTTATCGGGAATTTTTTATTTCATGCTCAAAATGGCGCGTAGCTCAGCGGCGGCTTTCTGCAAATCGTCGTTGATGATGGTGTACTCGTATTTTCCCTTGTTTTGGGCAAATTCCATCTCTTTGATGGCATTTTTTAGCCGGAGCTGGATGACTTCCTCGGAATCCGTACCGCGACCCCGGAGACGACGTTCCAATTCCTCGGTGTTAGGAGGGAGGATGAGGATGCCTGTTGCGTCAGGGTAGACTTTATCGAAATTGACTTTGCCGAATACGTCCAAATCGAAAATGACGCGGTTCCCTTCGGCGAGAGTCTTCTCCACGAAGCTCTTGGGCGTGCCGTAGAAGTTCCCGTGGACCTCGTTCCACTCCACCAGGGCGTCTTCCGCAATCATCTTCTGGAATTCTTCCTTTGTCTTGAAGAAGTAGTGGATTCCATCTACTTCGCCCTCACGCGGGGCGCGGGTTGTGGCGGAGATGGAGTACTTGATGTCAGGGAAATCTTTGATGACCAGGTCTTTGAGGGTGGTCTTGCCGGCACCGCTAGCGGCGCTCATGACGAAAAGCTTGTTGTTCATGGCCAAAATTTAGCTTTCTTGGCTGCCTTCCAGAATCCAGCGGCAGAGGTCCTCTACGCTTTGATAGTCCGGAAGTGTGCTTGTGAATTTTTGAGACCGGCTCCGCTCGATGAACTTGCTCCAGGCGGCTTCGTTCTTTGCATCCAGACCCAGGTGCTCTTCGATGGCGCCACGGGTCCAGACCCAGATGCCCTGGCTCCGGAGTTTGGCGTGGATGCTCTTGATGGCGCGCTCCGCTTCTGGCATGGCAGCCATCATGGCGTAGGCTTTTGCGGCAGAGATGTTGGAGTGCTTGCTGACGGGAATGCCGTTCACTAGCCGGAGGTGGTGGTGGAAGGCCAACTCCCGGAACAGGTCGCGGCAGTACTTGAGGTCCGGATCGTCATTGTCCAGGAAGCCATCCCGGGTGGCGGTAGTGAATGCGTAGTCCAAATCCACGATGGCCCGAGTGGGCATGTCCATGGCAGAGAGAACCTGCATGCTCTTACGGGTGTTGCTGACGCCACCTTGGCGTACCAGGGCACACTTGATGAGCGCGAAGCTTTGCCCTGTGATGCGCTCGAAGAGCGCAGGCAACACCCGCCATTCGGTTTTACCCTCGGTAAGAAGAACGTAATCCGCAAAGAGAAGTTCGTTGCTGTTGCTCAGACTGAAGAGCATCTGCAACTGGCTAGGTGCGTCCTGCACCACCTGTCGAACCGCATCTTCCATGCGCTTACGCATGTAGGTGCCGCGTTCCTTGTTCTTGCGGATGAGGAGCGACGTGCTCACATCTTCGCTGGTAATCATCTGGGCGGAGTGTGTGGCGTAGACCACCTGGTAGCCTTCGTTGGAGAGATTCTTCAGCGCCACGCGAACCAGTTCCACCGCCTGGGGATGGAGGTACAGCTCTGGAGAATCGATGAGGAGGAGCGTGCGGTTCAGGTAATGGTTGTTGTGGTGCTTCTTGATTTCGGCAAGGTAGCGCACCAACGCCATCTGTATGGCGCGCTGGGAGCCGGCACCCATGCGGTTGATGTCCCGCTCAAAGCCGTCATCTTCGTCAATGACCTTGAGGCTTGCACCCTGGAGGAATGTTTCCAGCGTGGGAACCGGCACATCCAATTCCACTTTAACACTGGGGAAGAGAGGCTTTAATTTGTCATTAACGTCTCTGTCAAAACTTTGGATTTCTTCGGCGCGGTTCTCGCTGTTCGGATTTAACAAATCGTTGAACTTGAGAAGGAGATCGTTGATCTCGCCACCGAAGCGGCGTTCCAGGGGCTTGAAAATTTCGTGGAGGAGTTTGGTGAAAGCGCGGTTGCCTTCAAAATCCCAGATGGCGATGGGCTCGGGGAACATGCGCTTGAAGGCGTGCTTGAAATCTTCCGTGGCGCGGACCCAATCCTTTTTGGCGTAGGCGCCGTTTCGCAGGTTGGGGGGAACGAACACCCATATCTCGATATTTTCGGCAGGTTCTCCGGGAACGCGCTGCACCTTTTTGATGCGGATGCGGCCGTTCAGGAGGAAGGGCTTGATTTGCGCGGCCTTCTCTTCGCCCAGGCGGGTGAGGACCGCATCGCTCACGCCATCGAACACTCCTTCCACCTCTACGGGCACGTTGGTGTCGTCGAAGTAGGAGATGTCCAGCGAGAAGGGGGAGAGCAGCCAGCGGATGCCCATCAGGATGTTCGTCTTGCCGGCGTTGTTGTAGCCGATGAGGGCGGTGATGCTACTGAGGGGAAACGTCTGCCGCTGAATGGAGCGGAGATTGGCAATAGTGATTTCCGATAGTCTCAAAGCCTGTGGTTGCTGCATGTTTCGAATATACATAAAAACGTGCAGAAATGACGCAAAAATGGGGAATTTGTGGATTTTTTGTTGGTTTAGGAAACGGTTGTTTGCAAAATGATTTTTTTTGCGAGGAATCCCTTTACGCCGTGAAATTGGCGAGCTAAATTTCGCCCCAGATTTTAAACTTCTTATTTGCACATGGCCTTCGTGTCGTGTGCTTTTTTGTTTGAAATCTTGGCGTGTGGCCGAGTGGCCATCTTACTAAATCCAAATCATATTGGAGGTATCCTGTGAATTACGGGATGTTTAAGCGTATCGCCTTGATGGGGGCTTTGGCTTCTCTTTCGGGCTATGCGCAGGTATGTAATACACTCACGCTGTATAAAGACGGCAGTTACGCTGGCCGTATGGAGGAATCCACGCGGTCTTTCCCGGAGGCTCCGGAATGGTCTACTAACTGGGGGGATTTTGACAACATGCAGAATCCTTACATCCGGCTTTCGGGCATGCGGAACTATCGCGGTGACTGGACGGGTTCCCTGGTTTTTGATGCCCTGCCTGTAAAGGTCAATGGAGGCACCCTCAAAATCAAGGCCCGTTCTTCTCAAAAAGGAAATTTTGGCGTCTGGCTTTCGGGCAATTCTGGCGCCGGCCATATTTCTTTCCACGAACTGGAGGCGAATAAAACTGCAGTGCTCACCATCCCCGTTCAGGAATTGATGGGGAATGAATCCTTTGAAGTGGATAAAGTGGGCATTGGACTTTTTGATGTGCCTGCAAACCAGTACACCAACTTCTTTGTGGACGATATTGAACTCAGTTGCATAGAAACTGTTGGCGGTTCGGCGGGTGGTTCTAATGGTACGAGCGGCAATTCCGCAACTATGGGAAATAGCGACGCTCTTTTCCAAACGGAATATTCCTTTGCTGATGTGGACCCGGCAAGTGCTATTCGGAAGGGACTTTTCGATAGTGCTTATGTGCGCCCAACCTCAGCCCATTATGAAATTGCGGAACGTTCTAGCCTGCAGCAGAAAACTTCTGCGGCTTTTGTGCTTTCGGAAAACGAACACAACCAGATTGTGAATTTTCGGGAGGCAAAAACGCTGACGCCTAAGGCATCTCGTGATGGTTGGTACAAGAGTCTCTTCTATATCGATCGCAACCGCTTGAAGGACGGTGTAATTGCCAATCCCAAACAGGTTTTCAATGAAGCAAACGAGATGGCGGCGCTTTCCAATTATACATTGATGCCGCTATTGTTGGCGGATTTGGACTATGCGGTTTCTTATTGTGCCGATACCGCTTGTGCGACTCACGTGCTGGAAGATTCAGGTCTTCTTTTGGCAGGACTTCCGTCCTCCTATATCGCAGGCTCCAAGTTCCGTTTGGTCTATGACCCTTATTTCACGGTGACAACCCGTAAAACGCTGCCTCATGTGGAAATCTGCGTGTCGGGCAAGTGCCAATCTCTGGACCCGAAATCTGAAATCATGGTTGAATTTGATTCTGCCGGCGTTCAGGAATTGCAGGTGAAAATTACTTCGGGCAACTTGAACGTTCAACAACATCTTTTTGTGGAGGTGAAATAATGAATTTCATTCCTAAAATCGCTTTGGCCGCATTGGGTGCCTTTGGCATCTCCATGGCCGCTCATATGGACCTGTACTTTACTCCAGGTTTTGAAGATGGGAAGGGGTGCATGACAGAGGAATACTTACAGCATCCCGCATGTTTCGGAGTTACCTCTTCTATTAGCCAGATAAAAAAAGCGGCTTCTGTTCGCATAAGAGTGATAGACCCTCCCGAAATGGAATCCACTGCATTTAAGTTTTATCTGGAGCGTCCGTTCTTCATTATTGATGGTATTCATCTGAGTACGGATGAGGTACGTTCTCTGTCTCAATTTTATAAGGAAACGGAGGAATTTGGAATTCCAGAAATTCTTACATCTTTGGGGTATACACCTGTTTTGGTACAGTTTTCTCAGACGGTAACAACATCTCTTGAAACAAACTCCACGAATTTTGCGGAGCTGCTCAAGTACTTGAATTCTAATGACAAAATTCCATTCCCCAATAAGAATCAGGATGGATTTGTTGTCTTGGGGATTAGTCAAGGAGGTATTCTTGGTCGTTATGGCGCTTATCTTTATGATAAGGATCGCAAAAGTTCCGATGCTCCGGTTCGCTTGTATGCGTCGCTTGATTCTCCGCATCAGGGAGCCGTAATGCCTCGTGGTCTTGTGGCGACCATAGATTTTTGGGCTAGTGAAGCTGGGGTTGCTGCCGCGGAAGCCTTTAATGACCTCGTTTCTTCTCCTGGCGCTCGCGATTTGTTGATTTATGATACCAAGGCCGGTAATGGAACATACGAACCCAAGATGGGAGCGGATCGTTTTCTGTTCGGAGATTACCGAAAGGCAGCCGCCTACAAGGGCTTCCCGCAGGTTTTGGTGGCTCAAGGTCAGTTAAAGGGTAAAAATTCGCCACATTCTTCCACCTATTTCAAGCTGAATCGTTATGCAGAAAAGGGTGGTAGCGTTTGGGGGCGTGCTCAGAGTGAAATGTATGCAAAGGATAATACGTCGGGGATTTTTGCTTACAATCATATGTATGAGTTCCCGGGAGATGTGTCCGATAAAGAAAAGACTGGTGTGACAAAGTTTGATTTTGTTCAGGGAAGTACTTATCCTTTTGCGAAAACCATGTACGAGGCTCTTCGTGAGGGCGTTGTAGAGGCAATCCCGAATAGATTTGAACAAAGTGTCAAAGTGGCAGGCGTTAGTATAGCTTCGCTTGATTTTTATGGCAAGTGGGCTGAGGATTCTCTTTATCAGACGAACAGCACTTTTATTCCTACGGTAAGTGCAATGGATATGCAGTGCGGTGGAGATTTGGCCATAAAGTCGGATTGTGCCTTTAGCCAGAACTCCTCGGGGTTTGCTTTCGAAAATCCTGGTGTAAAATCTTCGGCTAAAGCTGCTTACGCAGTAGATCCGACACATCCTCGGTATAATGAATCTATTAGCGGAAGGCATATTGAATCTCCAGTAAAGGGAACCTCAATAGATCAAAAAGTGCTGAAGGGTATGCAGACGGATGTTTGGCGTGTTCTTTGTGAAGTTGCCAAAGTGGATTATGATAGCGCGAAAAAATCATTTCGCAATCCGAAATTAGGAGGAATGTTTGCTCCTAACACTAGTTGCATGGATCAGACTAAAATGCCTGAACTCATCAAGAATGGCGGTATTTTGCAGGCACGAAATTTTAGCTATGCATATTATGATTACAACATAGGTGCATCTGAAAAAAATGCATCTGTGGTATTCAATTTGCCTGCGGGCTGGAACCGCGTTGCACTTCTGGATAATGGTGGAAGCATTACTCCAAACAGCCTTTTTGAGGTAGATATAAAGGTGGAATCTCCCAAGAGTAATTGGATGAAAGCGGAATTGTTGCTTACACCTTATAAAGGGGGTGGTGGCCAGATTCAGTTGACGGAACAAAATATTCAGCAGGATGGTTTGTTCCACACTATTCGCTGGCAGATGCCTTCGGCGGCAAGTGCATTGACAAATTATCGCTGGTTCCGTCTGGTATTAAATTCTAATGGTGGTTTAGTGACTCTCTCCAATCCACGGATTGTTACTAGCGCTATTGCGAATAGTGAAAAAAATCCATCGATTCCTAAAGCGAATGTGTATCCTAATTCCTCCTACCAGATTGTTCCCTGGTCTGATACGGTTGTAGTGAAGGATTATTCTGATGCTATAGGTTCTGGCTTGAAAATGAGTTTTGGTTCTTATCTAGATGGCGCTCATTTTGATTTAAGAAATACGTATTCCATGGATTCTTATAAAAATCTTGTGGTGGAATACTGGCCCGGAACTTGTCAACAGACGGATATTTTCTTTGGCCAAAAGAAGAAAAGTGTGAATTTAGGAAACGGTAGTTTGCAAGGTTCCTTTGTAACCAAGAAATTACCTTTGAGTGATTTAGTGAATGTTGCATTGAATCCAAATCAGCCCTATTCCGCATCACGCTTGAGTTTGCAGGCGATGAAGAAAAATGAAACCTGCATTATTCACTCTATTCGTTTGGAATAAATATTTGAATAGGTGGGCTTTTTTCTAAATAAATTCATATATTTGGGGCGTCACTGGAGGCTAGTTACTGAAAGTGGCGCTTTTAAGATTGGAGAAAATAAAATGAAAATGTCGCGAGTGTTTTTCGCTATTCTTTCTGTGTTTTTCGCTTTGACGATGACGGGTTGCAATAAGGCCCGGTTGCAGTCTTTGGGTGCAAATCCCGTGCCTACGTTCCATACGCCGCGAGGTGCAGATTCTGAAACAGGAACCATTGCCGTTTCTGCGGAAGGCTACGTTGTTCCGCTAGCCACAGGCCGCAATGTGGATGATATCCTTGGTGGCGGTGGCGATGTGGCCTTGATGTATCGTTTTGGCGGTAGTCTTTCGCCGTTGTTCATCACGGGTGCCGTTGGTGGCCAGGGTGGTAAGGTGCATTTCAATTGTGATGACGAAACTCCTCGTTGTGTAGATTCCTACGAAACCTGGCTCAGGAGCGATGCCGGTGAAGATTCCTACTCCTTCTGGAATGTCCAGGAGAAGGTGCTTCTGGGTGCTGACTTCAAGCTGGGCTCCCGCGTTCAGCTGGGCCTTGGTGGCGGCATTCAGTTCTATCAGGGTGGTGGCGAGTATGAGGATGCTCGCGATGACCTGGATAAACTGGGCTGGGCCAACAATCTGGACGAAAAGATGGATTTCTACCCGATGACGGCCACCTGGATTTCTGTAGGCTTGGGTTCTGAAAACCGCCTGGGAAATTTGAAGTTGGAAGAAACCTATATGCTGGCTTCCGACTGGACCAAGATGATTTATGCTACCGATGTGGGCTACTATCATCCTAGCGGTTTCCAGGTGGGCTTGATGCTTTCTACCCAGATGAGCCCTGTGATTCACGGTGGGAAGACTTTCGTCTTCTAGAATTTCTTCATAGCGCAAAAAAAAGACCTCGGAATTTTCCGAGGTCTTTTAAGCATCTTTGCTTTGGCGGGGCGGGCCCCGTTTAGAACAAATTAGCGATTACTTCAGGGTGCTCACCTGAACGTCCCAGCTCTGGTTGCCGAGGGCGATGCGGTAGGTGTTGGTTCCCTGAGCCTTCATGTTCTTGGTGTCCACAGCAGGAGCGGCGTTGGGGTCCTTCTTGGGAACGCCGATGTGGCGGTTGCCCTTGAGGAATTCGATACCCTTGTTGCCGGCCTTCGTCTGGAGGCAGCCCACGATGAAGATGTTTTCGTCTGTCACCGGGAGGTTGTTTTCTTCGAGGAGCTTCTTTGCAGCCGGGATGCCCGGTTCAAGAATTTCTTCGGCGCACTGGATGCCAGGATGAGCTTCCTTGAACGGCTTCATGCCGAGCTGGTCGGCGGCAATCTTCACGAGTTCCGGATCCGGTTCGCAAGGAGTCTTGCCCTGGTAGCCGAGGAGCATCTTGCCGTAGCCTTCGGTCATCTTGAACCACGTGTCGCGGCCTGCGGCTTGGTTCAAGGTGTTCATGTAAGCCTGCTGGAAGTAGAACTGGGAAACCGGCGTCACGGAGGAGGCAAAGCCACCGCGGCGGACGCATTCGCTCATGTTCTCGATAACCTTCGGGAACAGGTGGAAGGTCTTGGTTTCGCGCATCATGAGGGTGTTGGCGGTAAGAGCGCCACCCGGCATGGGGCTGAAAATCACGTCGGTAGTAATCTGACGGGCTTCGGGCGGGAAGTTGTAGTCCTTGAGGCATTCAACTGCCACGTTGTTGGCTTCCATCAGCTTGGGAATGGCGTTTTCGTCCACGATGCCATCGTCGCCGAGGGCGAGCACGTAGTCGGTGCCCTTCAAGGCATGGAACATGGAGAAGAGGTCCGGCTGAGCGGTACCACCGGAGAGGGGCTTGCGGCCCACGTCGATACCGTTGGCGCCACCTTCGATAGCGGCCTTGTACTGAGCCACACCAGTACCGCAGGTGTCATGGCTGTGGATGCGGAGTTCGGCATCGTCGCCGAGGAGCTTACGAGCGCGCTTGAAGGTCTCGTACACCTTGGAGGGGTTGGCCGTACCGGAAGCGTCCTTGAAGCAGACGGAGGCGAACGGAACGCCGGCGTCCAAAATGTTGCGGAGGATGCGTTCATAGAAGTCAGGATCGTGAGCGCCCTTGCAGCCCAGAGGAAGTTCCATCATGGTGACCACAACTTCGTGTTCCAGACCGGCTTCGGTAATGCACTTGCCGGAGTAGATGAGGTTGTTCACGTCGTTAAGAGCGTCGAAGTTACGAATGCGGGTCATGCCGTGCTTCTTGAACATCTGGGCATGGAGCTTGATCATGTCGCGGGGCTGGGGTGCCAGAGCCACCACGTTAATGCCGCGGGCGAGGGTCTGGAGGCGAGCCTTGGGGCCCACAACGCGACGGAATTCGTCCATCATATCAAAAGCGTCTTCACCGCAGTTCTGGTAAAGAGCCTGGAAGCGAGCGCCGCCACCAGCTTCAAAATGTGTGATACCTGCATGGCAGGCTGCTTCAACAGCCGGCATGAAGTCCTTCATGAACACGCGGGCGCCAAAAATGGACTGGAAGCCATCGCGGAAGGAAGTATCTTGGAACAGAATCTTCTTCATATTGTGTTTCCTTATGGGACAGAGTCCCGTGTTTACTTGTACTTTTAAATACGGAGGAAATATAAAAAAAACTGGCTTTGGCTCAGCGGAAAAAAGGGGATTTTGGGGGTATTTGGCGGAAAACGGCGGCTTTAGAGAATTTCCATTTCCACAAGGAAGCGGTACATGCAGAGGGCCGCCATGGCGAGAATGAAGATGCAGACCAGCACGTACTGCACCGGATGCTCGTGAAAGTCGTAGTCCGCCTTGCCGTAAGAGAACCTTTTACGGATGATGGCGCTTATGAACCAGGCGAAAAAGATGAGGAACAGCAGGAGGGACATGTGGTGTAAGATAGAAATTATCATATCAAAAAAGGTTGTGAGGAAAAATGCTGAATGATGAATGCAGAATGATGAATGCAGAATGCGGAATTCGTCTCAGACACAGTACTTCGTCCGATATAATTCATCATTCATCATTCATAATTCATAATTTATTTCAGCGTAGCTGGTGCTATATTTGGTAAGCAGGTTTTGAAATGGGTTTGAAGAAAGCGATTCTCGTAGGCCAGGGCGTTATGGGCAAGCGGCACCAAAGCCGGTTGGAAGCCCGCGGTGTGGATTTTGTACAAATTATTGACAAGGCTCAGAACCCTGGGAGTGGAGCCATAAGTAATGGTGGACTGAAAGTTGCCACCGAGCCCGTGGACTTTGCCGTGGTAGCCTCTCCGGCGGAAACACATTTTGAGTATGTGCAGCATTTTCTGAAAAAAGGCGTTCCCGTTTTTGTGGAGAAGCCTTTGGCGGAAACTGCCAGCGACGCCTGGGAACTGGTGCGCTTGAGCCGTGAGGCGAAAGTCCCGCTGGTGGTGGGTCATTCTGAATCCTTCAATCCGGCGTTTCAGAAATTCCGGAGGCAATTTCTGGAGAATCTGCGGCAGCAGAAGGGGGCCGAGGTGCGGCTGTTTTTCCGGCGGGAGCACGGCTACGCTGAGCGCTGCCGGGATGTGGGCGCCGCCCTCGACATGATGGTGCACGACGTTTACCTCTTCCTCATGCTCTTTGACTTCAAGAATGTGGAGCTGGAAAGCTTTTGGCAGAGTGAATCCGGCGATGAGGCGCGAATGACCCTCGGCGTGGCCCGCGGTACTAACGCCGGCGTAAAAGCGGAATTCTACGTGAACCGTGTCAGCGATGTGGAAATCCGTGCCATCGAGGCGCTGTTCAAGAATGCGGCAACTGGCGCCGAAGCCAAATTCTATGCGGATTTGGCCCTCTGTGCGGATTGGGATAAAAGTCTGAAGTTGGTGGATGCCATCGATAACGAACACAAGTTCTTCTTTAAGTTGTTGGAAGGAGAGGGAACTTGTTGGGGCAAACGGGCTTTGGATACTGCAGCCCAGGCGGTGGAAATCATTGCTAAAGGACTATTGCAGGGATAGCGTTCCTGGGCCTGAAACTGCCATTATCAAGCCAACCCATTTTAATTTATTCGTATATCGCGACGCATTTTGCCGTTCGGATTGTGTTTTTATGGAGTGCCGCGCGGGTTCTATTTCAAGGAAAGACTTTCCCGGACAGAGATTTTCTCTTTCCCCAATAGTTTGTAGAGCTTACAGCGGAATAGGGGAATGGCTGCAATGACTGCGGCTATGACAATGGGGAGGGCGATGTAGGCGATTCCGGGCTTGTCCAAATTGGTTTTGAAAACGATGCGGAGCACTAGCAGAACCCACCAGTGGACGGCGAGAATGATGAGGGCGTTTCGGGAGATGTTCCGGAGGATGCCTTTTACGATGGCGAGGGGCACGCGCAGGAAAATCTGAAACATGCCAATCAAACCCAAAATTCCGAAAGCGGAACTGGCGAGAAACACCCAGAAGTTTTTGCCCAAATCGTTGTTCATGATGCTGAAATTGGGGTCGGCAGGCTCAATGAGGGCATAAAGGACGAAGGCGACAATGGAAAAGATGGCGAAGAGAATTTGTTTGTAAAATGTGGCTATTGTTGCGTTGCCGGCATTCAAAATTCCTTTGCATAGATAGCCGCAGGCGAAGAAGAAGAGAGTGGTTAAGTCGCGCTCAATGCCTAGGGGAAGGCGGATGTGGTTTTTATAGAGGAGCCAGCCAGTGGCAAGGCTTGCGCAGGCGACGATGGCAATGAAGATTTTAGGGGCAATGGTAGTGTTTCGGGAAATGGTGTCGCGACCGTTGAATAATTTGTTTGTAATTTTTTGTACAAGGTAAAATAGCAGACTGATGGAATACAGCGTGAAGACGAACCAGATGGGGCCAGAGCCGACGGAGGATTTCCCGGCGATGAATATTTTTGCCAGATTCCAGAAGATGTAATCCTTGACGTCATTAATGACGGGGTGGATATTCATGATGGACATTTTGGGAGCGCGAGGGAACCAGTCAAAATTGTAGATGACGGGGTCCAGGGCCAAAAACAGGAGCGACAAAGTGATGTAGGGGAGGAGCAGTACTTTCGTCTTATGGAGAAAATAGCCTTTGAAGGTGGGGAAACGTCGGGTGCTGAAAAGGACTCCGCTGATGAAGAAGAAGGCGGACATGCGGAAGGCGCTCAGGTGCTCCATTCCCATCTGGATGTTCGCGAAGGATTGCTCCAGATGATAGAGGCAAACCAGCAACAGGACGAAACCTTTGTATTCGTCAATCCATTGGATGCGATTGGAAGTGGCTTGAGGCATGCTGGTGGCTAGAAATTCTCGCGTTCCTTGCCGATGGAGGTGGGGAGGCCATGACCCGGGTAGACGATGGTTTCGGGCGGGAGGGTCAGCAGTTTGTTCTTGATGTTTGTGATGAGGGCTTCCTCGCTGCCTTCGAAGAGGTCCGTGCGGCCGATGGTGCCGGCAAAGAGGCTATCGCCGGAGAAAAGTATGGGGCATCCACTGAAATTCTCGCAGTAGAAGGCGAGACCTCCGGGAGAGTGTCCCGCGATATGGAAGACGTGGAGCTTGATGCCTGGAATTTCTACTGTATCGCCCTCGGCGAGGTAGTTGCCGATAGGGCCTGCGGGGTCGGGACAGGGAATGCCGAACATCTGGCTTTGTTCTTCCTGAATGTCCATGAAAAAGGTGTCTTCCTCGTGGGCTTCTGCCTTCACGTTGAAGGTCCGTTCTACAAATGCATTCCCGAGAACGTGATCCAGATGGAGATGAGTGTTCAGAACCCGACGGACCGTAAGTCCTTCGAATTGGATGTAGTCAGCCAGCTCTTTTTGTTCTCGCGGAACGCTGACGCTTGGGTCGATGAGAATTGCATCTCCCGCGTTGTTGCTCAAAACATAAGCGTTGACGCCGAAACAGTTTACCACAAATTGTTTGAGTTTCATGCTGCTAATATAAAAATCCGTTCGGGCAGACCAAACGGATTTAGAAATTATTTTGTTTCAACCACTGATTACTCTTTAATGCTCCAGGTGGTGCCTTCCTTCGAGTCCTTGATGACCACGTTCATGGCGGCAAGTTCGTCGCGGATGCGGTCGCTTTCGGCCCAGTTCTTGTTCGCGCGGGCTTCCTTGCGGAGGGCGAGGAGTTCTTCCACCTTGGCGACATCGACGCCTGCGGCGCCTTCTTCGGCCTTCTTCTTGTAATCCTTGCGCGGTTCGTCGAGTTTTAAGCCGAAGATCTTGTCCATGTCCATCACGAGGGCGGCCTTTTCGCCGTCGTCGATATCGCTCTTGAGCATGGTGTTCAAAATGCCGAGAGCGCGGGGCATGTTGAGGTCGTCGCCAATCGCGTTCTTGAAGTCTTCCTGGAAGGCCTTCGCCTTTTCGCTTGTGATTTCGGTAGCCTTTCCGATGAGGGCGTCCGTCTTCTTGTGCAGGCTCTTGAGGGCTTCCTTGGCGCCTTCGAGGGCTTCCCAGGTGAAGTTCAGGTAGTTGCGGTAGTGGCTGCCGAGCGCGAAGTATCGGTAGTCCAGCGGGTTGAAGCCGCGGTCCACGAGTAAATCCACCGTGAGGAATTCGCCACTGCTCTTACTCATCTTGCCGAATGTCGTTGCCGTGGTGCCGTCCTCCAGCTTTTCTTCGCTGGCGGTACGCAGAAATTCACCGTGCATCCAGAAACGGCTGAACGGCTTGCCGGTAGCGCATTCGCTCTGGGCGATTTCGTTCGTGTGGTGTACGCGGACGTGGTCCGTACCGCCGCAGTGAATGTCAAGAGTCGGGCCGTTGTACTTCATGGCCATGGCAGAGCATTCGATGTGCCAGCCAGGGAAACCTACACCCCACGGACTGTCCCATTCCATGGCGCGCTTCTTGTCGGTGGGGCTGAATTTCCAGAGCGCGAAGTCTGTCGCGGCGCGCTTTTCTCCCATGTCGATGCGGCTACCTTTGCGGAGGTTTTCCACGTCGAGGCGCGCGAAGTCCGCATAGCGCGGGAATTTGAGGCTGTCGAAGTAGATGCCGTCGCTGGTGCGGTAGGTGTAGCCCTTTTCTTCCAGGGTCTTCACTAGATCAATCTGTTCCTGGATGTGCTGCGTGGCGGGAGTCCAGCGGGTCGGTTCCTGGATGTTCAGACGGTGCCAGTCGTTCATGAAGGCGTCGGTGTAGAACTTCGCGATGTCCCAGACGGACTTGCCTTCGCGGGCAGCGCCCTTTTCCATCTTGTCGTCGCCAGAGTCAGCGTCGCTTGTGAGGTGGCCTACGTCCGTGATGTTCACGATGTGGTTCACCTTGTAGCCGTAGTAGTTGAGCGTACGGACCAGGAAGTCTTCGAAAATGTAGGTGCGGAGGTTCCCGATATGGGCGAAGTGGTACACCGTCGGGCCACAACAGTACATACGCACGGCGGGAACGCCTTCGGGGAGAGTGAATTCCTCTTTCTTGCGTGATGCAGTATTGTAGAATTGAAGTGCCATTTTTGCCTCCATTATTTGTTTTCGGGGGCAAATTTAGAAAACTTTTGGCCTGATTTACATGGCTCCCGCGGTTAGAGCGTTCTAATTCGGATTGTAAAACCATTTGCGGTAATTTTTATAGATTTCAAGGTGAAATACAAGGATTATAGATATGCCTAAAACAATTAGTCAGTTGCTTCTCAATTCCATTAAAAATTATGGGAGTCGTCTTGCTCTTCTCAAGGGTGTGAATGTCGAAGATATCACTTACGCGGAACTCGGTGCGCGTGCTGCAAAGGTTGCGGGGTATCTTTTTGAAAAAGGGCTCAAGAAGGGTGACCGCATCGTCATCCTCATGGAACGAAACAACGATTACGTGGTGACCATGACGGCTTGCCTTTTGTACGGCATTGTCTGTATACCTCAGGATACGGAATATCCGAAGGAGCGCATTGATAAGGTCCTTGCCAACAGCGAAGCGAAATTGCTGTTTGTGAAGAAGGATTATGAAGATGCCATGAAGGCGAAACCGGCTGAGTTGAAGGAACTGCCGGCGGCTACGGATGACGCCTACATCCTCTTTACCTCGGGCTCCACAGGCGTTCCCAAGGGAATCATACATACCCAGGTGAGTGTGGGCTTTGCGGCCCATGGCCTCTGCACAGGTGTGGATGGAACCTATAAGGACATTTTTGCGAAGAATTCCTCCTTTGCCTTTGGCATCACGCTGTTTGATATGCTGGGTGCACTTTCTTGTGGTGCTGCAATTTTGGTCTCGCCCGTAGAATATGTGAAGGACCCTTCGAAGCTTTCGGAATTTTTGTACCAGAATAAAGTGACTGTGGCCATGATTACGCCCCGCATGCTCCGCTACTTCAATGTGAAGGGCAACTACATGCGAATTATTCTCACGGGTTCTGAAAAAGTGGTGGATACCGCTCCGAAGAATTATCGCCTGGTGAATTTGTATGGCCAGTCCGAAGTATTGCCGGTTTCCTTCTTTGAAATTGACAAGTCTTATCCGTCCACCCCGATTGGTAAAGCTGTAGAGGGCATAAATATTTACCTGTTGGATGAAGATGGCAATGAAAGCGATGAAGGTGAAGTCTGCGTGACGGGCTATGGCTTTTCGGGATACCTCAATATGCCGGAACTTACGGCGAAAACCCTCACGCCGAATCCGTTCAAGGATCGCGATGGCTGGGATTTGCTTCTCCACATGGGGGATATTGCCAAACGATTGCCCGATGGAAACCTGCTTTACCTGAACCGTAAAGACTGGATGGTGAAAATCAATGGCCAGCGCGTGGAGCCGGGCGAAATCGAGACGGTGATTCGCAACTTCCCGGGAGTGGCAGATGCTGCTGTCCAGCATTTTTTGAACAAGTATAGCCAAACCTATCTCTGTGCCTACTATACCGAGAAGAGCGCGGTAGATTTGGATTTGCTGAAGAAGACCATTGCTGAAAAATTGCCGCCCTACATGATGCCGGCCTTCTTTGTGAAGCTGGAGAAGATGCCTACCAATGCCAACGGAAAATTGAATCGCTTGGCGCTGAAGGAACCGGATGCTAGTTTGTTCCAGAAGCAGTTTGTGGCGCCGGAAAATGAGGTGCAGGCTGCCATTTGTAAGGCGTTCGAGAAGATCCTGTCTGTACCGCAAGTGGGTATTGATGACGACTTCTTCACTCTGGGTGGCGATTCCATCAAGACCATGGTCTTGATTAAGGAATGTGAAGCTTTGGGACTCACCTTTGTTGATGTGATGAGTGGTCGCACTCCGCGGAACATGG
The DNA here is from genome assembly GCA_024398835.1 of Fibrobacter sp. Classification (GTDB taxonomy): domain Bacteria; phylum Fibrobacterota; class Fibrobacteria; order Fibrobacterales; family Fibrobacteraceae; genus Fibrobacter. Next base: position 12,931 of record JAKSIK010000004.1, on the reverse strand, counting down.
CGCTGAAGGTTGGCGCAACGGGTAAAAACATCGCGCTGGATGTGCAGGAGACCATGCCTCTGACGGATAGCCAGATGGGCATCTATCTGGATGGTATCGCAAACGAATTCAGTTGCAAGTACAACATTCCTTTTGCTTTCGATTTTGCCGCGGGCAGTGTGGACGCTCGCCGCCTTCAGGATGCGGTGACGAAGGCTGTCGCGAATTTCCGGGCGTTCGCCACACGTATTGACGTGGTGAATGGAACGCCCATGATGAAGCCAGCGGAAAAACTGCCGGAAGTGGAATTTGTGGAAACGAGTGACGACGAGTTCCTGCAGATGAAGGCTTCTTTTGTGAAGCCCTTCTCCTTCGCTGACGGAGCCCTCTGGCGTGCTGTTGTGGTGAAGACCCCGAAGCATGTGCATCTGCTTTTCGACATCCATCACATTCTGTTTGACGGCACTTCCCTCGTGGTGTTCGAACGTGCGATTGCAACGGCCTACAATGGCGAGAAAATCGCTCCCGAAAGCTGGACGCCGTTTGAGGTTTCTGCGTACGAAATCGCCCGGCAGAAGAGCGAGCAGGTGGCGAAGGCCTACGAGTACTTTGACAAGTATGTGGGTGGTGTGGAATGCGATTCCAATATCATTCCCGATAAGTCCGAGGAATCCTTGGGCGAGCGCCGCGATGTTGTTGAGTTTGTGCTGAAGTCAAGTCGCGAGAAGGTGGAGCAGTTCACCCGCGGTCATGGCATTACGGAAAACACTTTGCTGCTTTCTGCCTTCTGCTATGCCTTGGCAAAATATACGGGTCAGAATGAGAGCCTGGTGGCCAGCGTGAACAATGGACGCCATGTGAATGAACTGGATAATTCCATCGGTATGTTTGTGCGCACATTCCCCATCCACATGGAGTTTGACGAAAATGCCGAGGTGGGAACGTTCCTCAATGAGGCCCAGAACAACTTGTTCCAGACCATGGGTAACGATAGCGCTTCCTTTGCGACACTTGCCGGAAAATACGGCATTACGGGCGATGTGAAATTCGTTTATCAGTCCGAGATGCTGAATGATTTCACGCTGAATGGCTGCATGGCTTTGACGGAAGATTTGGATACCATCGATGCTATTTCCAACATGGATATGATGGTGAAGAAGTCTGCGGTTGGCTACAAGGTAACCCTCAGCTTTAAACGCGCAAAGTACAGCCGTGAAAATATCGAAAGTTTCGGCAGCCTCTACGAAGAGATTGTGGATGGCTTGCTTTCTGTGAAGAAACTTTCCGATATGAATTTGATTTCTGCAAAGGCCAGCGCCTTTGTGGATGGTGTGAACGATACGGATGTGGAATATGACCGCAGTGAGAATGTGGTGGATGTTTTGCGTCGTGCAAGCGATGATCAGTCACGCGTCGCCGTCTCCTTCAAGGACAAAACCTGGACTTATGGCGAATTTAACGCCATTACAGATAAATTAGCGTCTTATCTTGTTGCTAAAGGTTTCAAGAAGGACGACTTTGTATCCGTGCTCATTCCCCGCAACGATTTTATGCCCATTACAGCCTGGGGCGTGGTGAAGTCTGGTGCTGCATATCAACCTTTGGATCCCACCTACCCGAAGGAACGCCTGAACTTCATGGTGAAGGACTGCGGTGCGAAACTTCTTATTGCAGACCGTAGCCTCCGCGACCTCCTGGACGAATATACGGGCGAAGTGCTGTATACGGACAAGATTGAAAAATTGCCGGCTCCAACAGCGCCTGTGGATGTGAAGATTGCGCCGGACAATGCCATCGTCATCATCTACACTTCCGGCACTACGGGCACTCCCAAGGGCTGCGTGCTGGAACACAGAAACATCGTCTGCTTCCACTACAACCATGCCAAAACCATGGGATTGGATGCAAATTCCCATGTGGCCACTTATGCCAGCTTTGGCTTTGATGCCGGCGTCATGGATGTGTTCACCACCTTCATGGCAGGTGGTTCACTCTATGTGATTCCAGACGAAATTCGCTTGGATTTGGCTCAGATGGATGAATTCTATGTGAAGAATTCCATCACTCAAGGCTTTATGACGACCCAGGTTGGTCGAATGTTTGCTCAATCGACCAAGTGCACCTCTTTGAAGAACTTCTTGGTGGGCGGCGAAAAGCTGGTGCCTTTTGATCCGCCAAAGAATTTTGCTTTTATCAATGGCTATGGCCCCAGTGAAACCATTGCCTACGTGGCCCATCATGTGGTGACCGATGGCAAGGCGTTGCAGCCCGTCGGTATTCCCAGCGGCAATACAAAGTTGTATGTAGTCGACAAGTTCAATCGCATGTTGCCTGCGGGTGCTTGTGGCGAATTGTGCATTTCTGGCGCCCAGGTGGGACGCGGTTATCTTGGTCGCCCTGAAAAGACTGCGGAATCTTTCGTGCAGAATCCGTTCTCCAGCGATCCGCATTACCAGCGCATGTACCGCACGGGTGATATCGTGCGCTTGCTGCCTACGGGTGAGATTGACTTTGTGGGACGTCGCGACGGTCAGGTGAAGATTCGTGGCTTCCGTGTGGAATTGACGGAAGTGGAGCAGATTGTGCGCCAGTTCGAGGGCGTGAAAAATGCCACGGTTCAGGCTTACGACAATCCTGCTGGCGGCAAGTTCATCGCGGCCTTCGTGGTGTGCGATGGCAAACTGGATGTGGAAAAACTGAATGCCTTCATCGCCGCGGAAAAACCGCCCTATATGGTGCCTGCGGTGACTGTACAGCTGGAGCAGATTCCGCTGAATGCCAACGGCAAGGTGGATAAACGCAAGCTGCCGAAGCCTGAAATCCGCTTTGAGGATGTGGTGGCTCCGAAAACCGACATGCAGAAACGCGTGTTCGAGGTCGTGGCGAAGATTCTTGGCTTTGATGAATTTGGCATCAATACGGACTTGTATGCTGCGGGTCTCAACTCGCTCGCCTCCATTCGCGTGAATGCTGCCCTCTCCGAGACATTCGGCGTGGCCATGACCATCCGTGATTTGAAGGCAAATCCGACGGTGGAACAGCTGGCGGATTTGATTGAGGGTCGCGTGAAGGAAGATGCAGGGGAGACCCGCGAAATTCTCGCAGACTATCCGCTGACCAAGACTCAGGAGGGCATCTACATCGAATGCCTTTCTCAGCCCAACGAGACTGTTTACAACATTCCTGTGCTTTTGAAGCTGGACAAGTCCATTGATTTGGCAAAGCTGAAATCTGCAGTGGTGAAGACGGTTGCCGCTCATCCGTACATGAAGTTCCGCATCTTTACGGACGAAGAGGGTCGCGTGCGCCAGAAACGCATGGATGGCGAAGCTTGGAATGAAAGCAACATCGAAATCATCAATGGCGAAATGGATGCAGCCATGAAGAAACGTCTTGTCCATCCCTTCAATCTGACGGGTGGCCTCCTGTTCCGCGTTGCACTGGTGTGCGGCAAGGAGAACTACTTCTTCATGGATATTCACCACATTGTTGGCGACGGAACTTCTGTTGCAAACTTGTTGCAGGATATTTCCAAGGCTTATGCTGGCGAGACTCTGGAAACCGAGAAGTACACGGGCTTCGATGTCGCCTTCGACGAGGAAAAACTCCGCAAGGGAGATGCTCTCGGAAAGGCTAAGGAGTTCTACGGGAATTTGCTCTCTGGCGTGGATGCCGATTGCCTGCCCAATGGTGATGTCGCCATCGCTACAGAAGACGGTTGCCGCAATCTGACTCGCGATAGTTCCGCAAATCTTTGCAGTCAGGTGGAGGCCTACTGCGAAAAGAACCATGTCAGTGTGAATGGCTTCCTCTGCTCCGCCTTCGGGCTTGTTCTCGGTCGCTATGTCGGTTCGGACGAGCCGGTGTTCACCACCGTCTACAACGGGCGTAACGATTCCCGCGTGCAGAACAGCGTTGCCATGCTGGTGAAGACTTTGCCTGTGTACTGCAACCTCCGCGAGCGTGCCGTTGCTGAACTGGTGTCTGAAACCAGCACACAGCTGGTGGACAGCATGGCGAATGACCTCTATTCCTTCTCGGAAATCAGCCGCGAACTTGGCGTGAAGGCAGATGTGATGTTCATCTACCAGGGCGACAATTTCGAGTTTAAGGAATTCTGTGCAGCTCCCGCTGAATTGATTTCTCTGCCGCTTTCTGGCGAAAAGGCTCCCATTGTTTTGCAGGTGGACAAGGCTCTCGACAAGTTCCGCTACTCTCTGGACATTGACCGAGCCTCCTTCAGCGAGGATTTTGGCAAGTTCCTGGTGAGTGCCTTCGAGGCTTGCGTGAAGTCCATGCTCCAGAACGCCTCAATTCGCGACGTGACTCTGACGGACAGTTCCACCCTCGCCATCATGGATTCCTGGAACAATACGGAATTCGCTTACAACGAGAATGAAACCGCAGTGGATCTCCTTTCGAGACTCGTGGCGAAGAATCCGGAACATTTTGCGGTCAAGTTCAAAGACCGTGCCTACACTTACGCCCAGTTTGGCGAATTGACGGACCGATTGGCCGCCTACCTCATTTCAAAGGGTGTAAAGCGCAACGACTTTGTCTCTATCCTCATTCCGCGTAACGATTTCATGGCAATCACGGCTTGGGGTGTGGTAAAATCCGGAGCCGCCTACCAGCCTTTGGATCCCACTTATCCGAAGGAACGCCTGAACTTCATGGTGAAGGACTGCAAGGCCAAATTCCTCATCGCGGATAGAAGTCTCCGTGACCTTCTGGAGGAATACGACGGCGAAGTGCTCTTCACTGACGAAATCGAAAAACTGCCGGCAGCAAAGCCCACAGCAGACGTTCGTCCCAGCGACGCATTCATCATCATCTATACCTCTGGCACCACGGGCACTCCCAAGGGGTGCGTGCTGGAACACCACAACCTTCTGAACATGTTCCGCAACCACGAGCGCGTCATGAACATGTCGGAAGAAAGCCGCGTGGCCTCTTACGCCAGCTTCGGTTTTGACGCAGGAGTTATGGATGTATTCGCCACACTGATGGCAGGCGGAACCTTCTACGTGATTCCGGACGAAATCCGCCTTGACCTCACAAAAATCGATGAATTCTATATTGAAAATTCCATCACTCAGGGCTTCATGACGACCCAGGTGGGACGTATGTTTGCTCAAACCTCCAAGTGCAAGACATTGCGGAGTTTCTTGGTGGGTGGCGAGAAACTGGTTCCCTTCGAACCTTCCAAGAGTTTCAAGTTTATCAACGGCTACGGCCCCAGTGAATGCTTGGCTTACATTGCAAGCTACGAGGTGCAAAATGCTAGCGCCCTGCAGCCTATTGGCTCTGCCGGCTTGAATACCAAGCTCTACATTATGGATGCCTACGGCCATCGCTTGCCTCCGTTTGCTAGCGGTGAACTTTGCATTGCAGGCACGCAGGTGGGCCGCGAGTATCTCGGCCGCCCCGAGAAGACCGCGGAATCCTTTGTGCGCAACCCCTTCTCCGCAGACCCGCGTTATCAGCGGATGTATCGTACTGGCGATGTGGTGCGTCTCCTTGCCGACGGTAACTACGAGTTTATCGGCCGTCGCGATGGTCAGGTGAAGATTCGCGGCTTCCGTGTGGAACTCACCGAGGTGGAGCAGATTGTGCGCGAGTTCCCGGGCGTGAAAAACGCCACCGTCCAGGCTTACGACAACCCCTCCGGAGGCAAGTTCATCGCTGCTTTCGTGGTGTTCGATGGCACTCTGGATGTTGAAAAACTGAACGAGTTTATTTCTGCCACGAAGCCGCCCTATATGGTGCCTGCGGTGACTATGCAGATTGACGAAATTCCGCTGAATGCCAACAGCAAGGTGGACAAGCGGAAACTCCCGAAGCCCACGCCGACTTCCCTCAAGCAGGGTGCCGAACCCGCCAACGAGACGGAAGCCAAAATCTGCGAAATCTTCAACGAGATTCTCTGCCTCGACAAGGTCTATGCCGACGATGACTTCTTCAATGTGGGCGGTTCCTCCATTTCTGCAGTGCAGCTGGTGGTGAAGCTGAACAAGGCCGGCTTCGATGTGGTTTACAAGAATTTGTTCGAAAATCCAACGCCTCAGATGCTTGCCCGTTATGTCTCCAAGGGCGATGATGATAGCGAGGACATCTTTGCTCCCACGGGTGAGGAAAAGGCGAAGTTCAACTACTCCTCTCTCGACTACAACGTGGATGCAAACCTCCCGAAGATTCGGAATGATGGGGTTGGCGATGTACTGCTTACGGGCGTTACCGGCTTCCTGGGGAGCCATATTCTCAAGGATTTGCTGGAGAATACTGATGGCAAGGTCATCTGCCTCGTCCGCGGCAAAAAAGATCAGTCTGCGGAAAGTCGCGTCGAGATGATCATGACCTACTATTTCGAGGATTGGTACGATAAGCAGGACAAATCCCGCGTCTCCGTCATCGACTGCGAACTGACAGACGAAAAACTGGAAGAAAAACTTGCAGGCGTCCACTTCGATACCATCATCAACACTGCCGCCAACGTGAAGCACTTCGGCAAGCTGGAGGATTTGAAGCGCGACAACCTGACAACTGTCGAACGCCTCATCACCATTGCGGAACATTCCGCGGCAAAACTGGTGCAGATTTCTTCTCTCAGTGTTTGCGGCGAGTCCATCAATGGAAACATTCCTAACGATTTCGTCTTCAAGGAATGTAACCTGAACATCGGCCAGTCTCTGGAAAACAAGTACGTGTATTCCAAGTATCTGGCAGAACAGGCGCTCATCGATGCCACCTCCAGAGGCCGTGTCCGCGGAAAAATCATCCGCCTCGGAAACCTCATGGCCCGCAACGCCGATGGTGAATTCCAAATCAACGCCAATAACAACGGCTTCCTCAAGCAGTTCCTGGGCTACAGCGTTCTCGGCTGCTATCCTGTGGACTTGATGAACATGAGCATCGAGTTTTCTCCCATTGATGCCGCGGCTCGCGCCGTGGTGCTACTCTCCGGCACTCCGGACGAATTCACCGTGTTCCACGCCAAGAACTGCAACATCATCCAGTACGGCTACATGGTGGAGACCATGAACCGCAAGGGTTACAACATCAAGCTTGTGGAAACGGGCGAATTCGAGGAACGGTTCAAGAAGATGCTGGACGAAATGGAGGACGTCTCTTCCATTTCCAGCCTGGTGGTTTACCTGAACAAGTCCGAGAAGAGCATGGCCGACAACATGAGCGCGGACCGCCTTAAAGAAGGGGATGTCAAGTACGAAGTGCGCGTGAAAATCCACTCCGACACATCCTTCACGACGAAGGCCCTCTACCGCTTGGGATTCGCTTGGCCGCTCATCAGCAAGGAATACCTCGAAAAGATGGTGGAAACCCTCCAGGATTTGGACTTCTTCGGGTAAAAATCAGGCTCCCTTTTGGGAGGGAGCCGGCATTTTTTTGCGTGTAGTTGGTGTCGCTGTAGTTACTTCAGCAGTATCCGCTGGCTGATGATTCCGTTTGTGGAATTTACGCGGACAATGTAAGCGCCGGGAGCGAGGCCTTCTGTAGCGAGGGCGGTATTCCCGCGGGCGATTTGGCTGAAGGATTTCATTAGAGTGCCGAGGCCGTCAAATATCTGGACGGAGCGGACAGTGCCCGCGGCATTGCTCACGAACCAGAGATTCCCATTCCTATAAATAAATGGGTTGCCTTGTATGTTTTTGGGGAGAAGTCCTTCAGATTCTTCCTCGTTGAAATCCTCGTTGTCGGTCCAATCCTCATCATCGTCTTCGTCAAATCTTGAGGGATGCTTTTTTGATGAACTGGACTTTGCGAAGTCCTTTGAGGAACTGGATTCCGCGAAGTCTTCAGAAGAGCTGGATTCCACAATTTCTTCAGAGGAAGAACAGGAGGAGTAGCCTTCGCTAGAACTGAAAACCTCGCTTCTACTAGAGCTTGATTCTAATTTTTCAGAAGAGCTGGACTTTGCGAAGTCCTTTGAGGAACTGGATTCCGCGAAGATTTCAGAAGAGCTGGATTCCACAATTTCTTCAGAGGAACTCGATTTTGCAAGCGCTTCAGAGGAACTGGAGGATTCTTCTGCGACATTTGCTGCTAGCACCACCGCGGTGATGGACTTTGCCGGAAGGGTGAGCGCGATTTTCCCATTGCTCACGGTAGCGGTGCTCTTTTTGAGGGCGTTCTGGGTGTGAGAAACGAAGGTCTCGCCGCTAACGCCAGACAAAGTCAAGACATTTGCAGTTTCAAGAAGCCCTTCTAGATTGGAAACGCTAACGTTCACCTTCTGAGATGTATATTGGGCTCGGTTTACCAGAATGATGGACATTCCTGATTTGGAACTGTTTATAGAAGAGTAGGCGGAAACCAGCGAATCGTTGCTGGAGACGGATGCCACGCGGTTTTCAAAGCCATAGCGGCTGAAGAGATGGACGGTTTCGTACATGCCCGGATGCCATGTCCACGGAGTAAAGATTTCCACGCCATGATCCATGAAGGTTCCGAGCCATGAAGCGTAAATCACGGCGGTTGTCATGGCATCGTCCGTTTTACCGAGGGTCGTTTCGGTCAATGCGAGTGTAATGCCGTGCCCTTTTCCAAAATACTGGTCAAGCCAATCATTGATTCGCTTGAAGATGAATTCCTTTTTAATGGATTCGTCCCAACCACCGTTCACCTGCTTAATACTGTTTGCGCCAGGATAGACATAGGTTGTATCAAAGAAAACCCTGTGCCAGTTCACCTGGTCCTCGTATGAGGACTCATCGGGATACCAGTGGATATCGAAGACGTCAATCAAACGTTGACCGCTTTTCTTTTGTTCCTCAGCCACTTTCTTGATAAAGTATTCAAGCCAGCAGTAGTCTCGGCTTTCGCCTGTAGCTTCCTTTTTGATCCGTCCGGAGTTCCCTCCGCCATAAGCAATGGAGCACCAGTACCATTCATTGGCAACGACCGGCCCTGTCAACTTGATATCTGGCCAGGCCGCGCGGGCTTTTTTCGCCACATCCACGTAGCGTTTCACCAAAAAGTCTCCTGTCACATGCAGCGGCAAGTCGCTATGGGTGTTTGCCCAGATTTCCATCTCGTTATCCATGCTCCAGTACTGGAAGCGGGACATGTCATACTTGAGATCGTTTTTCCAGTGGTCCAGAATGGCTACCGTGGAGTCTGCCGGCCATTTCATGTTGTAGAGGGAGTAGTCGCCAGCTTTGATGAGGGTCTGCCCATCATCCGAAACCTGCCCGCCACCAGCTAGGTCCAGTGTTTGATTGGCCCACTTGTTTCCATGGTTGATGTAGAACTCCCAGTCGGGAAAATTGTAGTCTCGGGTGGCTGCGGCATAGTCCGTGAGCTGGAAGGCATACAGAGCATTTACTCCAGGCATGTTCTCCTGGATTTTCTTGGCGGTCATGTCCCAGTCGTGAACTTCCACGTTGTTGTACCAGTCTGGATGAACGCTCAGTTTACGGCGCCAGTTATAGCGTGTCGCATTGTTACCTGTATTTGCGCGAAGCATGTGCATGCCAGATTCGCTCATCGCCTTGTAGAAAGCGGTTTCCTGAGCGAGAACCTCGGCTGCTTTATCCGGGTCGGATTCTTCCTTGTCTCCAACCTGGTCAATGTTTCTCCCGAAGATGTAGGGGGAGATGGGGGTCACTCCCGACTTTGCGTCAACGGAGATGGAAATGTCTGCGTATGCGGCGGAGGCGATAAGGCCAAAACCAGCCGCAAGCCCTAAAATTTTTGAGTTCGTTTTCATAGCAATCCCACTTTTTTTTTGAATGTAGTTTTTTTGCGGGAGTGGCTGGATTCGCGGACAACAAAAAAGCAGGCTCTTGCGAGTCTGCTTTTTGAATCGTCATTGCGAGGGGCGGAAGCCCCGTGGCAATCCAAGTGATACTTAGCGAACAACTTTGCGGTCTTCTGCGGTCATTTCGAGGAACTGGGCGACGGTCATCTGGCCCTTGTCGCCTTCCTTTCTCTTATTGACAGAGATGACGCCTTCGGTTGCTTCCTTCTCGCCGACAATAATCTTGTACGGAACCTTCTGAAGTTCGCACTGACGGAACTTGTAGCCAAGCTTTTCGTTGGATTCGTCGATGTCGCAGCGGACGCCGGCGTTCCACCTTGTGGGCGTATTCCGTGAACTTCTCGGAAATCGGGAGCACCCGGGCCTGCACAGGTGCGAGCCACAGCGGGAAATCGCCCATGAATTGACTTCGTCCCAGATGCGGCGTCTCGGTCATGGTCAAACAAGTTTGACCGCGACTCTCGACTTGCTATCTGTCTTCGATGAGGATGCCGAGGAAGCGTTCGATGGAACCGACGGCTGCGCGGTGGAGCATCACCGGAATGTGCTTTTGACGCCTTTGGCGTCCATGGCTGCGGCTCACCAATAAAAATACGCAAGCGTATTTTTGCTGGATTCGCCTTGCGCATTACTGGTTGTCCTTGCCGACATATTCGGCACCGAGGCGCTGCGGGAGGTTGAAGTCCACCTGGATGGTACCGCACTGCCAATCACGGCCGAGGGAATCCTTCAGGGTGAATTCAAGCTTGACGCCGATGGCGTCCGTGGCTGCACTCGGTCATAGAAAAATGCAAGCATTTTTCTGCGACACTCGTTTTGCACACTTTTCGGACCATAGAAGGCGCCTTCGCCCGGGTTCAAGATGTAGTCGAGGCCGGCGAGCTTCGTCGCTTCGGCGAGGGCGGCTTCAGCCTTGTCCCAGATTTCGTCGGAGCCCACGCGCTTTGGACGCCTGCGGCGTCTGCGCTACGCCTCAGCAATGAAAACAAACGAGTTTGTTTTCGCTGCATTCGGCTTGTACGCTACTCCGAGCGGGTGGAGAACTTCACCACGATGGAATCGAAACCGAAGTCGTGGTAGATTTGACGCCTTTGGCGTCTGCGGCTGCGCCTCGGTCATGCCAAAATAGCGTAGCGCAAGCATTTTGTCGCGACACTTGGCTTGCACGCTTTCCTTCACGAGGGCGCAGAAGTCGGCCACTTCGCATATTGGTCTTATGGGCGTTCCCGCACATATATGTGCGGTCGGGCTATATTCTGGGGGCAATCGGCTGCGCTTACGCTTGCCGCTCACCTCCCAGAACCAAGCTTCGCTTCGCGAGTCTTGTCCCCAAGGGGTCACAATCCCTAACGCAGATGCCGAAATATTTTTCTGAATTTACAATTCTTCAACATAACAGAGAATATAGTATTGCTCTTTTTCTGTAAGCGGACCGTTTTTCTTCTTTACTTCTTTTATTATTGCGTTTTTGAATTTGTTGTTGAATTGTTTTAATAAGTATTCTTTGGCCTTTTTTGCCTTTTCATTACTATGAGGAATCCATATGTCTGCAATAATGACTGCATGTTTGGAATATCCTTTGGTTTCCTCATCAATATTAATATTCTTCCAGTTGTTTCTTATTCTTTTCAAATCAGATTCAACGGAATCAATTTTGTTTTTGCTGTTTATTCTTTTCGCTTCAACTAGATAAAGTTTTTTCGCTTTTCTACTTATAATTAGAGAATCAAAGTGTTCTTTCTTATTGGACTTACTATTTTCTATCGGAACTTCTTGCCATATAACTAAATCTTTTTCAGCGGCTATATTGTAGAAACAGCTGCAAAAATTAAAAGTTAGATTTCGTTCTGTAAACCCGGTAGAACCAAACGATGGATAGTAGTTATCCAATATTTTTTCATATCGTTCTACAGTCTTGTTTATTACTTTGTCTAAATTCATTATTTACTCCTTTGAAATATTTAATCGCACTCCATCTTTTCTGTTCCAGTTTTCTGGACTTTTCCATTCATGGAGTAACAATTCTTTTCGGAAACGGCATCGCCATCTTCATAGGTGACGGTACTCTTTAGCTTTCCGTTAGGGTAAAACTCCTTGACCATTCCATTCAGAACCCCCTTTTCATAGGGTGACTCCTTGTAAACCGAATGAGGAGGTCTTTGGGTCCCATCGTCCCCACATGGCTTATAATAAAAAAGTTCCACGCCATGCTTTAGACCATCTTTAAATGTTGTCGTAGAACTGAGAAATGGTTTAGACTCGTTCTTCTTTCGACACGCGTTTATCATGTTCACCAATTCGTAACAATTCTGCTGAGGATCCACCTTCCCCATGGATTGAAAAACAGTACATGCAAGAACGTCTGGACTGCCCTTACCTTTATAACTACCATATTCCGAAGAACTTTCAATTAGCCCTTTTTTGTAAACCACCTCAGATGTCTTATTGCCGAATTCGTCGTATTCAATTTCGGTCAAATCTAAAGCGTTGTTTGAAAAACTGCGAACCGTAGTCAACACGCCTTTGGTTGAATATGTTTTTTCATCGCCGTTTCTGATCCCGTTTTTAAAGGTTTGCATTTGCAACAAGTTATCGTCATCATCATAAATTTTCGAAATGCCTTCCGGCATCCCATTTTTCAGTTTTCGCCTGATTTCAAAAGTCCCCTCTTGTTTGGTATATCCAAATTCTGATATCCATTTGATGCGAATGTTTTCATTTTCTTGTGCCGTTGCCGAACAACTATAGTCTTCCCGGTCTTTGCCATATTTCTGTCCATTTACAGAAAATTCGAAAGAGTAATGGCAGGGCTCGGTTTCGACCCATTTCGTATTCAGCGGATTAAGCGTAAGTCCATAATATCTCCTCATGCTCCATGTGAAATTGTCGGGAAAATCACAGGGATAGATGTCTGGCGCGATGCATGCCGGTTTTATCTGACTTGAATCTGAAATTATTTCTGCGTGGGATTGGGGGTTCGACTCGTTAGCGATGCCGGCCATCGCATAGACAACGGCTATTGCCAAAACAGAAAGGAATATCTTCATTTTTTTACCTTTTTGAAAATTTTTAGTCCTTTAGGGCAACCTCAAGCGGACTTGCGGCGACAATCAGCGCATAAAAAAAGGCGTGGTGTCGTTGGATCCGAAGCAGAGGCCCTAGACAAAGCCTGTT
>JAKSIK010000039.1 GCA_024398835.1 Fibrobacter sp. | reverse complement strand
AGCAAGCCGCAATCTCCTCTGGTCAAAGAGAAGGCGGCGGTGGCAGAAGCGTAGCCGCCCAAACCATTGGTTAAAAGGAAGCAATTTTCCTGTGCCCGGGTTGCGGTGCGAAAATCCTGCTTACCATATACAAAATTCATAGTATCACCTTCAAAAATCCGATAAAGGCTCCCTTTTCGTGGGAGCCTTGTGGGGTATTCACTTTTTCCCAAGCAGTATCGCGGTTTTGGCAGGAAGTGGAAGCACACCGAATCGGGTCTGCGCTTTCTGCCACAGGAAGGAATCTTCCCCGTCAAAAAGAACCTGCCAAACGCCTGCCGGGAGTTTCAGTTCCTGTGCCCGGTCGCCTACATTCACAAGAAGCAGCAGCTCCTGCCATTTTCCTTCACTGATCATTTCCACCGCTGCTGTCTTTTCCCTGGGTTCGTACACAGAGCGGATATGCCCCGCCGCACCCAGTGACTTATCGCAAAGGGCTGGAATCTGCTTTCTGAGCGCAATGAGTCCCCGGTAATAGTTTACCAGATCCGCATTTTGCCACGCCCGGTGCCAATCCAGCTGATTGATGGAAAGGGACGCATTGTAGGTATTCTTTACGCCGTATTTGGTTCTGCCGAACTCCTCGCCGGAGAGGAAAAACAGGCTGCCTTGGCAGCAGAAGAGGATGGCAGCAGCCAACCGGTTGGCCTGCAAAACTACGGCATCCATGGTTGTATAATCCTGATTCCCCCGGATGGAATCCACCAGCCGATCCCATAGAGTCCAATCATCGTGAGAGGACAGGTAGCAAACGGTTTGCTCCGTGGCGTTTACTTGAAAATCTCCGGGGGTTCCTGCCCAGCCACGAATACAGTTTGCCAGCGTTCCGCAGGAGAATGTTCCCCCATTGACAAACCCCCGGGCATCTGCGGAAAAGAGATTACCCTTGACAGCATCACGGGTGGCATCACAGAAAGCCCCCACCCCGGTGGAAAGATCTCGAAGATGTGCTTTGTCCGCAAGGCGAACTCCCTCAGGAACAGCTGTATTCCCTGCCCTCCAAGGCTCGCCAAAGATCAGCTTCTCGCCCTTGCCGAATTTGGCATCCAGGGCAGAACGGATGCGGTTCATGAGCTCCACAGGCAGCAGGCCCATAAGGTCGAACCGGAAGCCGTCGATATGATATTCCTCTGCCCAATAGAGCACAGAATCTAAAATATACCGGGCGCACATACTGCGGTTGCTGGCGGTATCGTTGCCGCAGCCAGAGCCATTGGACAGCCTGCCATTGGCGTATTTCCGGTAATAATAGCCGGGTACCGTGCGCTCCAGGCAGGAATCTGCGGAGTAAGTATG
>JAKSIK010000038.1 GCA_024398835.1 Fibrobacter sp. | reverse complement strand
CAGCAGGTGAACGGCAAGACCCGTAGCGACCATCGTACTATCATGAATACCATGATTCAGCTTTACGCTTCTTACAAGGAAACGCTCGAAAAGCAGTCCATGGGCTTCAACATGAGTAACTGGGACCAGAAACTCTTGAAGTACGGTCAACGCTTCGAAAAGGAGATGATGGACCTTTCCGTGAACATTCCTCTTGAAAAGGCCTTGGATTTGGGCTGGACTATTCTTGCCGACTGCTTCCAGCCGGAAGAAACTGGTATTCCTTCCAAGATGATTAACGAATATTGGCCCAAGAAGGGGTAATATGGCGAAGGTCAAGTTAACTAAAAACGCCCTCAAGGCGGAACGTGACGCATTGAAGCGCTTCAAGCGCTATCTGCCTACGTTGCTCTTGAAAAAGCAGCAGCTGCAGATGGAAATGCGCACGCTCCAGGAGAGGGTGATGGCAAAGCGAGACGAGGAAGACGCGCTCCGCAAGAGCATGGCTTCTTGGATTTCGCTTTATGCCGAACCCATCGAGTGGGGGAACTACCTCTCGGTTGGTGAAGTCCGTCAGGGCGAAGGCAACATTGCCGGCGTCAAGATCCCGACTTTTAGCGGGGTGGACTTCAAGGTAAATATTCCGGATTTCTTTACGACGCCTGTCTGGCTGGACGACGGTATCCGCAGTTTGCAGGGGCTTATTTCCTTGCGCCTCGAACGCCGTGTTCTCGAAAAGCAGTACGAACTCCTTTCCAAGGAACTTCGTACCACGAGCCAGCGCGTGAACTTGTTCGAGAAGGTCAAAATTCCCGAAGCCAAGGAAAACATTCGCGTCATTAACATCTTCTTGGGAGATCAGCAGACATCTGGTGTTGCCCGTAGTAAGCTTGCCAAGGGCAAGGCTACTGCTCGTACCGCAGCTCAGGATGCCGCTGCTCAAAGTAAGGAGGCTGCAGCATGATTACGCCTATGAAAAAGGTAACAGTGCTTACCCTTGCTTCCCGGAAGGAAGAAACTCTTAAAGCTCTCCGTGAAATGGAAATTATCCATTTGACGCCTCTTCAGGCGGCAACGGGGGCAGCCCTCAACAGTGCGAAAGGTGCTGTGAACCGTGTGCAGAAGGCATTGGAAGCCATTCCCGACAAGGTAGGGAAGGGGGTAACTCCAGCCGATGCGAATATGACAGGTGAACAGCTTGTCGAAGAGGTGCAGGGCTTAATCGCAGAGCGTAAGCAGGCTGAAATCGATTTGGATCAGGCTAAGGAAGAACTTGACAAGCTTGGTGTTTTCGAAAATATCGACCCGAAGACGGTTGCAGAACTCGAAACGAAGGGCATTTTTGTCAAGCTTTATGTTGCCGATGTTTCCAAGGTTCCATTTGAAGCCGAAGGCGAGGATGTGGTAAAGCAGAAATTTGCGTCCAATGAAAATGGCACATACTTTGCCGTATTCAGCCGAGGCGCCTTAGCCAAGGTTTCTGGAAGCTTTACTGAACTTTCCATGCCGCAGAAATCCTTGGACGAATTCCGCCGTATCGAGGTGGAAGCTCGTGCAACGCTTGAACGCGTTGAAAAAAGGCTCTCTGCACTTGCCGCTGTAAAGGATGATGTTGAAAATCGCCTTGCAGAAGTTTCCGATAGCTATAACCTCGAAGAAGCTTCTTCAAGCATGATTGCAAATGCAAGCATCGCCGCTTTGCAGGG
>JAKSIK010000037.1 GCA_024398835.1 Fibrobacter sp. | reverse complement strand
ATCATGTTGCGGATGGTAGTATTCTGACGAAGACGACGAGGACGGATAATCATAGGTTAAAGTTTTAAGGTTAAAGATTAAAGGTATGAGGTTTAATAATCGCGCCGAGGGCGCCTTGTTTTAGCACAAAACTCATTACTCATAGCTCACAGCTTTCTTTTTCAATTTGTTCTAGGTCTTTTTTCCAGTCTGCCTGAATTTTCTGTTTCAGCTTTTTGGCAAGGCTGGGAGCGCGGCCCTGGGTGGAAACGGTTACGGTGATGTTTTTACCAAAGTCCATTCGGGCGGGAACAATGAAATCACCGTCCAGGTAATCGCAAGCGTTGTTCACCAGAATGCGGCGGGCTCGCGCATCGTTACTGACTTGTGCATTTACTGCCGGCTGATCCGTACAGATGAATACCATAGAAACAGAACGAAGATCCAGAACATCGTAGGGACGCTCTTCCCGAGTTACAGTCGTAAGAGAATTCTGTGGCACATCTAGAGTCTTGAACTCAGGATCAATCATGGGGGCCACCACGGTGATGCGGGCTCCTGTAGGAAGCAAGGTCTTTACCTTACGAAGGGCTATGCGGCCACCGCCCACCACCAGCACATTTTTACCTTCCAGATTCATTTCAATAGCGAAAAGGTGCGAGGGACGGCTGGATTCTTCGACTCCGCGCTCCGCGCTCCGCTCAGAATGACGCGGGGAGGAATGCTCCGGATTGTTGACCTTGCCAACTTCCTTCACCACCATATCCGCAAAGCCATCCCATTCTCCCAGGGGTGGCAAAAGCGTCATGGGAATCTGTGGGAAGTCCTTCTGGGCTGCGGCAACAATGGCGGGAATATCACCCTTGGAATGCTGACCGTTCAAAAGCAAGTAAGGCAACAAGGTTACGGATTCCACATCCTCGCGTAAGATAGCACGCAAATCATTATCCAAATCCACAAGGCTAGTACTTGCTATACGAGCGTCAGGCATATCCTTACGAAGGCGGTCAAGAACAGTTTCAAAACCGCGGTAAGCTCCCGGACGGATGCAGTTATGGGCGATAATCAGAACGACTTTCATACGGCGTAGTATTCCGTGATTTTCTTGACCAGGGAATCCATGGAAGTCTCTTCGCTTTCCACAACTTCAAAGTCGTACTTCTTGGCGGTGGCAGAGGTCAGGCGACCAATGGAGAAAGCCAAATGAGGGCGCTGCGCGCTGAGGTTTGAGGCCGCACCTTCGGTGCTTTGAGGTAATTTCAAAGCGTTCATGAAATTTTCCACGGCACTGGAACTGGCGAATACGACGGCATCAGCACCGGCAACGGCTTCACGCTTCCAGTCGGGCATGGAGGACACCGGCAGAGTTTCATAAACGACCCAGCGGGTTGCCGCAGGAAGAAGTTTCAGCATGGTTTCGTCAGCAAGGTTGCCCTGGAGAAGGAGGATGCGGGATTCGTCAAGACGGGATCCGTCGACGCGCGGCGCTTGCTCAGGATGACATATGGCGGCAAGCAGCTTGCCCAATCCTTCGCCGGTGTGGTCTTCGGGAACGTAGTCGCAGCGGATGCCACGTTCCAGCAACTTCTTCTCGGTAATTTTCCCGACAGATGCAATCTTCTTGCCGGCAAGGATGCGAATGTCCAGGCCCGCCTTGAAGAGGGCTTCAAAGAAGGAATCTACGCCGTTGGTACTGGTGAATGCGAGGACGTCAAAGTTT
>JAKSIK010000036.1 GCA_024398835.1 Fibrobacter sp. | reverse complement strand
TCAAAGTCCAGCCAGCCTTCCTGAATCTTCTGAACCAAGTCAGCACCACCAGCGTAGTCTGCGCCTGCAGCCTTTGCAACTTCAAGATTATTGTCCTTGCAGAAGACGAGAACGCGGACCTTGCGGCCAGTACCGTGAGGAAGCACAACCGTGCCACGCACCACTTGGTCGGAATGTTTTGGGTCCACACCGAGGTTAAAATGAACTTCAACCGTCTGGTCGAACTTCACCTCGGACTTTTTTAGAATGGAGACTGCCTCAGCCAAATCGTAAGCTTTGTTACGATCGAAAGCTTCAGCAACCTTTTTGTATTTTTTTCCTCTGAACATGAAATTTTCCTGTCAGATTACGTAACGGTGAATTACCTGCCTCAGTCAGCTACATCGATACCCATGGAACGAGCAGTACCCGCCACCATGCGCATTGCAGCTTCGAGGTCGACTGTGTTTAGATCCGGCATCTTCTTTTGGGCGATTTCCTGGATCTGGGCTTTGGTGATCTTTCCAACCTTCTTACGGTTGGGAGTACCAGAACCACTCTCAATGCCGACGGCCTTCTTGATGAGGACCGGAACCGGCGGAACCTTCGTGATGAAGGTAAAGCTCTTATCAGCATAGACCGTGATAACAACCGGGGTAAGCATACCCTTGGCATCCTGGGTCTTAGCGTTGAATTGCTTACAGAACTCCATGATGTTCACGCCCTTTTGACCAAGGGCAGGACCTACCGGAGGAGCTGGGTTAGCTGCGCCACCGGGAATCTGGAGTTTAATATAACCTGTGATTTTCTTTGCCACTGTATTATCTCCGTTGCAAAAACCGTAACATTAAGCGTCGGCGGATTCGACCTGATTAAAGCCGAGTTCAACCGGCGTAGAACGACCAAACACAGAAACCATGACCTTGATCTTGGTCTTGTCTTCCATGATTTCGTCTACGACGCCCACAAAGCCCTTGAAAGGACCTTCCTTGATGCAGACATTCTCGCCAATGGTGTACGGGATTTGGATCTCGCCTTCCAGGGAATTACTAGGATCAACTCCCAAAAGACGATCGACCTCGCTCTGTTGAAGCGGAATGGCCACACGACTTGTGCGGGTCATTCCAGCCATATGGGTGACGCCATTGATGGACAACACCAGGTGCTGGGTGAGCTCGTCCAGCTCCATTTCAATGATGATATAGGCAGGGAACAAATTGGAGACAGTAACACGGCGACGCCCGCGAACGTTGCTTACGGTTTCGCGGGTGGGCACGATAATCTGTCCGAACTTGTCTTGAACGCCTTCACGCTCAATCATCTGCTCGATGTGCTTCTTGATATTATTTTCTTGACCAGAAAATGTATGGATAGCATACCAACGTTTCATATTAGCCTCTACCCATGATCATGTCTACGGCTTTAGAAAAGATAATATCAAGACCGGCAATATAAGCCCCCATGATGACGCTGAAAAGTATCACCACAAGAGTGGAACCTTTGAGTTCTTCCCAAGTAGGCCAAGTGACCTTCTTCAATTCTTGGATGGACTCTTTAACATATTGCTGAATCTTACGCATGATGACTCCGAGGAAATTTCCAGGTCGAGAGGGACTCGAACCCCCAACCAACGGTTTTGGAGACCGTGACTCTACCAATTGAGCTATCGACCTATCATTTCCTTTTCAAGTTTCCTTACTTGGATTCCTTGTGAATAGTATGCTTGCGGCAGAACGGGCAATACTTCTTATATTCCACGCGGGAAGGATGAAGACGCTTGTTCTTGTCGCAATCATAATTGCGCTGATTGCATTCGGTGCATTCAAGCACGATGAGTTCTCTAGGCATTTTCTATCCCGATTACTTGATGATTTCTGTTACAGAGCCAGCGCCAACGGTACGGCCACCTTCACGGATAGCGAAGCGGAGCT
>JAKSIK010000035.1 GCA_024398835.1 Fibrobacter sp. | reverse complement strand
AAAGTCTAGTGTGTTATACCTTTGGCGACCGCCGGGGGCGGAAAGGGGGTGTTGCCTTCCAGAACACACACTTTCCGTACCCGGCAGAACAGGCGGATTCTGCGTCCCCCCCGGACGAGAATACCAGGATGATGCTTTCGCAGAAGCCGCCTGTTCGGGTGTAGGTGGTTTCGGAAAATCAGCAGCAGCGCGAATGATTTTTTGAAATCACCGGGGGAGCTAAAGGTATATAAAGCCCGCCGAAGCGATGCAGCCTCTCGTCATCTCGGAAACGCAACCAGCTTTTTCTTTGGCAGCTTTTTGTTGTAGGAATCGAGGATTACCTCTATCGCTTTCTTTGCATACACATGGGATTTACTTGTCTCAAATTCGGCAAGATACAAAATTTTCACCGTGTTTTTTGTAAAGTCAAATTCAATTTCTCCCCATTCGCCGTCACCGTCTGCCTGATATTCGTATAGGGTAACGGTGATTCTTTTGTCCTTACGTGAGATGCTTTTCTGCTTAAGCGTCACCGTGCGGATCGTGTTGTCATCTGTCATCAGCTGTGCCAGGTGCTCCAATGAACGGTTATATTTCTTCTCGGCACCGTTGGCTGTGGTGAATTCAAATATGGCTCCAAGCTCGTCAAATGTCATGCCTTTTTCAAGCGGCTCCGTTCTGCCGCACTGCATACAGATTCCAAGTTTCTTTTCCAGGAAGTATTGCTCGTCCCGGGGAAGTCGATCAAATGCTTCCGCAACTGCTTCTGCCGGGATGCCATCCATAATAATTTCTACATAGTCCCAGCTGTAGTCGGGAATGGTTTCTTCAATGGATTCGCCGTCTGCATCCGTGGCATAAAGATCCACCCGATTGCCCAGCCGTGCAGCTTCCTCCACATATCGCTTTGCCGTTTTCAGATCACATTGATATTTCTGCGTGACGGCACTCAGCACATCTCCGGCGTTATTGGAAAGCCAGCGAACGGTTTGAATCTTCTGATAAGTGGACACCGAGGAAATCGACCAGCTTTCCAGCTGCATCAAATATTTCTGAATGCCACTCTTCACAAAGCGATAAGCGTATGTACTGAACTTGGCTTCCTTGCTCGGGTCGTAACGGAAGATCAGCTGATACAAAATTTCCATGCAGCTGATTTTGATGTCCAGAAATTGCTCCGGGTTGTATCGAACATTACCGTCCTTTGCCAGCGTTCTGCGGATGTGGCTGTTCAGTTCCTCCTCATACTGATGGAGGAAAAAGGAAAAGTAATCCAGATTCTTTTCCTGAATTGCATTCACAATGTAGGAACTGCTATATTCCTCCGGCGGCGGTGGTGGTTCCAGCTGGAAGAAGTGATTTGCCATCTCCTGCGTGATGCAGCCATCCTCCTGCCAGAGTGTTATTTTCTGTGTGTACTCTTTCAGCTCCCAAGAAAAATTATCCTGCATGAACGGCAATCCCTCTTTGTTTCATTCGTTCTTTTGCTTCTGCAACGATGGCATCCTGCTGCATTTCCCGCTCGTAGCTGTTTACAAAATAGTCGTTGTCCGAAAAAGCTCGGAACCGTTTTTCTCTTGCCAGCTTCATAACCTCTTCTGCAAATGCTTTTTCCATGGTGCCCCGGTTGACGCATTTACTGATAGCATTTCTTCTGGTTTCATAAATCCGCTTGATGGGATGGTTCTGCGGATCTTCCTTGTCTGCCTGACTTCGCTTTGCCGCAACACTCCGGCAGGTTCGCCCTTTCGGATCGTTGGGGTCAATGCCGTTGCAGTATTTGGTCAGATAACCATCCGTGGTCAGAAACCATCTGCCGCAGTTCAGGCAGCACTTGGGTGCGTTGCCGTTACGCAGTCCTTCAAAGAAATCACTGCGGAGCATCCCCACAAAGCTGACATAGTGCATCCGCTTGACCAGCACCGGGTAATCCTTTTCTGGATGAATGACGGTGAGATACTGCATGGTGGCATTGGTCATGGACATCCACCCACCGGCATCCTCAAAGGT
>JAKSIK010000034.1 GCA_024398835.1 Fibrobacter sp. | reverse complement strand
GCATAGGTATAGTACATCCCCGAGAGATTCCCCGGAAGGGTCACGCTCCACACACCTTTTTCCCCTTCCGTCATCGCATAAGCCTGGGGCACCTCCTGCTCATGACCGGTATGGTAAAGCTGAAGAATCACATTCTTCGCTGTAGGCGCCCAGAGGAAGAACGCCGTTTCGTTCTCGCCGGGAAAGCTGCCCAAAGGCGCATCAGTATGATATTTTCGGGCAAACTCCGCAGAGTCAAAACGGTGTTCTTTTATTGTGTTCATACGAGATACCTTTCAGGTCGCAAAATAAAGGATTTGCGAATTTAACGAATCAGAACATCATCCAGCCAAGAAGGGCAACCATCAGCAGCAGGAATGGATACAGAGCATAACGCACCGGGCGGAGGGAAAAACCCTCCTCTCCCTTATACATTCCTACAATGAGGAAACCGAAGGGAGAAAACATAAAGAGGGGATTGCCCACGCAGCAGCAAATGGCAACCGCCGCAGCCAGAAAATAACGCAGAGCCGGGCGATTCCACAGAATCCACAAGGTAGTAACAATCAAGAGCATGGGTACGCCGTAATCCACCCGCAGCATTAATGACCACAGGATGGCAGCACAGAAGATAAACACCTTGATAAGGACATTTTTGGCAGAGAGTCCGGAATATGTGCGGTAAAAATACAGCATCACCAGAGCCAGCACCAGAGAAAAGAGCGGGTTTCTGGTTTTCCCCCACACAGTAGCCGTTAAGGCCAGGTGATATGGGATCTCGCTGACTGCTGCAACGCCCAGCAGACGCAGGAAATAATTCTTTACGCTTTTGGTCTTTGTGAAGCCATCGGTAAGCAGCACAGCAAAGATGGGTACCGCGCAGGAGCTCACCGCTTCCAGCGCCAGTGAAATTGCCGCGGCAGACATACCGCCGGACATATCCAGTACCCGAAGAAGATCTTCCCCGGTACCCGTAGCCACGCCCAGAACCCGGTTTTGCAGAATGCCGCGGCTGAGCACCCCGAGGATGGACAAAACAAGGCCCCAAAGGCGTAGGGTTTTCCGGGTAATGCCGACAGATTCTGCTCTATGATTGCTTAGCCGTTCCGCCATAGTATGCTCCATTTCTAACCAATCTTTGTCTGGTTTCTCATTTAGGCCCCCCATACAAAAGGGAGGCTATGTGGACATTTATTTTTTCAGCACCGCCACACCGAAGGCTGGCAGAATAAGGGTTGTTCCTTCCATGGTAATTTCCTCGCCGCCCACGGACAAAGCCGCAGCAAGAGAGAAATCGCCATAGGCAGAAAGATCAACCGCTTCCGTATCGTTTTGAATGTTCATGAGAATGATGCAGGTTTCTTCTCCCCAGGTTTTTCTCTGGGCACTGATGCAGCCAACATTCAAGGCTTCCTCCGCAGTAGTGCGGCCGTGAGAGATGACGGGCAGAGCCTGCCGGATCGCAATGGCCTGCCGGTAATAGTTATAGATGGAAGTATCATCGTTCTCCTGTGCCTCCAAGCTGCCGAAGCGGTAGCTCTCAGGGAGCTCACACTCAGGGGGAGGATCGGTAACGCCATTGTCCCTAGCCTCATTCCACACCATAGGCGCACGCTTGCTGGGATCATTTCCGCTGCCGGGCATACCCAATTCCTCACCGTAGTAGACGAAAGTACTGCCACCCATAAACAGATTCATGGCTCCTGCCAGCTTCATTTTGGCAAGGTCACCGCCGCAAAAGCCGTAGATTCTGCCGGTATCGTGGTTACTTAGGAAAGGTGCATCGATATATTCGGGATTGGAAGCAAGGTAAGCTTCATCCGCCTTCTGGAGGTTCTGGGCAAAATAAGGAATCTTATCTGCCTGCCCTGCGTTGCGGAGAGCCGTCACAATTTTGCCGGAGGTATCCCCAAAATAGAAATCAAAGATACTGGGAATGCCACTTTCATAGTAGTCAGCGATCGTGCTGTATCCTTCCCACACCTCGGCTACCAGAAATGCACCGGGTTTCAGTTCCATAAGGGTATCGGTAAGGAAGGAAAGCACCTCCACATTTTTCGGTGTGTCATCAGAGTAAAACTCCTTTGCCGCATCCAGACGGAAACCTGCCACTCCCTTTGAAAGCCAGAAATCCATAATATTCCGAATTTCTTCCCGTAGTGCAAGGTTTGCAAGGTTCAGATCCGGCATACCGGACCAGAATTTTCCCTCATACTTCCAATCGGAACCCTCCACCTCGTAATAATAAGCGGCAGAGGGAGATTTGTCAAAGAAATAGTAGTCCGCATAGGGACACTCTACATAGTCCGGCTCTGCATCCGCAGGCAAGCTTTGCATATACTGGTAAGCCTCCCGAAACCAAGGATGCTCGCTGCCGGTATGGTTAAGCACCAGATCCATGATTACATGGATATCCCGCTTCTCGCACTCCGCAAGAAACTCCTCAAAATCCGCCATGGTGCCGTAGGCAGGATCGATGGCATAATA
>JAKSIK010000033.1 GCA_024398835.1 Fibrobacter sp. | reverse complement strand
AGGACAAACGCTTTGTAGCAAATTTCTATAAATATGGCTTCGTTGGATTAGTCACCGAGTGGATTGCAGATGACATGAAGGAAGATCCGAAAGTCATTGTATCCAGATTGAATGACCTGATTGAAGGCTCCTTCGATAATGCCCTTGAAAAAGCTGCAAACCATTTTTGACAAAACAGCCGTTTTGTCGTATCCATACATCAAAACCGCAGGTGTGTCGCAAAGCAAGACATTCCTGCGGTTTTATCTATGGTATTCGGAAAAAAGTTTGGGTATAATCTGGTCATAAATCAAACCAAAAAGGAGAAAACATTATGTATTATTCTGCTGGAACTTACGAAGCATTTGCGCATCCCGAAAAGCCCGAAGGTGTTGACCAGAAATCCGCTTATATCATCGGAACCGGTCTTGCCGGTCTGTCTGCCGCTTTCTATCTCGTCCGTGACGGGCAGATGAAGGGCAGCCGTATCCATGTGCTGGAAAAACTGGATTTGGCTGGCGGCAGCTGCGATGGCCGTAAGGACATCACCAAGGGCTTCTATATGCGTGGTGGCCGTGAGATGGATAACCACTTCGAGTGTATGTGGGATATGTTCCGGGATGTGCCTTCCATCGAAACAGAGGGTGTCTCCGTACTGGATGAGTACTACTGGCTGAACAAGCACGATCCCAACTATTCTCTGTGCCGTGCCACGGTCAAGTGCGGACAGGATGCCCACACCGATGGCAAGTTTGCTCTGGATAAAGATTCTGCCAAGGCACTGGCAAAGCTGTTCATGACCCCCGAAAAGGAATTGGAGGGTAAGAAGATTTCCGAAGTGCTTCCCGATTCCTTCTGGAATTCCAATTTCTGGCTGTACTGGCAGACCATGTTTGCTTTCCAGCGCTGGTCCTCCGCTCTGGAAATGAAGCGTTATCTGTGCCGCTACTGCCACCACATTGACGGTCTGCCGGACTTCTCTGCCCTCCGCTTCACCAAGTATAACCAGTATGAGAGCATGATTCTGCCCTTGGTAAGATATTTGGAGAAGCACGGTGTCACCATTGAATACGGCATGGATGTGAAAAATGTCATTATCGAAGATGTGCATGGCAAGAAGATTGCAAAGTGCATTGACTATGTGAAGGATGGCAAGATGGAGCACATCGGTCTGACGGAAAACGATCTGGTTTTCATCACCAACGGCTGCTGCACCGACACTTCCTGCTATGGTGACCAGAACACCGCTCCCGATCTGTCCGGCATCCGCAACGGTTACGGTGAATCTTGGGATATGTGGCGCAATATTGCTGCTCAAGCAAAGAATGGCGAATACGGCAACCCAGAAGCCTTCTGCACCGATGTGGAAGCGACCAACTGGATGAGTGCTACTGTTGCAACCTCCGATGAGGAAATCATTCAGAAGATTATGTCCATCTGCAAGCGTGACCCCAGAAGTGGCAAGGTTACCACCGGTGGTATTGTCACCGTGAAGGACAGCACAGATAACTGGTATTTGTCTTGGACCATCAACCGTCAGCCCCAGTTCAAGGCACAGGATAAGAATACGGTTCTGGTTTGGGTCTATGCACTTAGCACCAACAAGCCCGGTAATTTTGTCAAGAAGCCCATGCGGGAATGTACCGGCGAGGAAGTCTGCCAGGAGTGGCTGTACCATATTGGCGTCGATAAGAACAAGATCGCAGATTGGGCACACAATCGCTGCAACACCACAACCTGCTATATGCCCTATATCAACGCCTTCTTCCAGCCGAGAAAAGAGTCCGACCGGCCTCTGGTTGTTCCCCACGGTGCGGTGAACTTCGCATTCCTGGGTCAGTTCGCAGAAACCCCCAGAGATACCATCTTCACCACGGAATACTCCATTCGTACCGGCATGGAAGCTGTGTACACTTTGCTGAATGTGGACAGAGCTGTTCCCGAAGTCTGGGGTTCTCAGTACGATGTCCGCGAACTTCTGCGGGCTGCCTACTATGCAGTTGATAAGAAATCCGTAGATGAGCTGCCCTTGTCCTTCACGGAAAAATTCCTTCTTAAGAAGGTTCTCAAAGCAACGAAAGGCACAGATGTGGAACTGCTGCTGAAAAACAGCGGATTGGTTAAGTAACCCCTCGAAACAGGCTTATGCAAAAAACGTGTCAGGATT
Source organism: Fibrobacter sp. (assembly GCA_024398835.1). Lineage (GTDB taxonomy): Bacteria > Fibrobacterota > Fibrobacteria > Fibrobacterales > Fibrobacteraceae > Fibrobacter. Next base: position 1,197 of record JAKSIK010000033.1, on the reverse strand, counting down.
AAAAACCTAACACGTTTTTTGCTATCGTCCAGTTTATAAAAATCTGATTATAATTCAGGAGAATCACTATATGACGAAACTGAACAAAACTTTTATCATGGTTGGAATTCTGCTTTGTGCAGGAGGAATCCTTTTGATTATTTTTCCTGATGTAATGAAGTATGCTTTCTCGATTCTCTCTATGTTATCAGGTACAGTATTTCTTGTCATAGCATGGAATGGCAAGAAATCATTCAAGTCGTAATGGCCCCCGTATCCTACTCCCTTTCACTAAAATATCCATAATGGAGAAAGAAAAATGCGTCAACGAACAATAAGCGGCTTTGTAATCTGTGCGGTTATCTTGGGGATTTTATACTATTCCCATATTCCTGCCGTTATGATGACTGCAACAGCAGTGCTGTGTGGATTTTGTACTTATGAGCTTGCTCGTGCCACAGGCGCTATTCATAGCAAGGGAGTGTTCTTCCTGGCTCTTTCATTTTCATCCGCCCTTTGTTTTTGCCCAATTCCCACTTACCACATCCTTGCTGAAATTGCCCTACTAGTCTCAATTCCATTCTTTGCTGTTTTAATGAAACAGCAGGAACGTTTTCGCCTGAGTGATAATCTATCATATCTATTCCTATCTCTAATAATTGTCGCTCAGTTTTCTGCGCTCCCCAGACTAAGGGAGCTTCCTAACGGTCTGCACTATGTCATCATTGTGATTTTTGAATGCTTTCTTACAGATGTAGCGGCTTTCCTTGCAGGAAGTCGCTGGGGAAAACGAAAGTTGCTTCCCTCTGTCAGTCCGAACAAAACCTTAATAGGCTCACTTACAGGCATGGCAACTGCTCTGGTATTTTGCCTTAGTTATGGAGCCATCCTGCACATTTTGAATCAGGCGCATTTTCAGTTTGCGAAACTGTTGGGATATGCTGTTGTTGCCAATCTTCTGGCGCAGTACGGTGATCTGAGTATGTCTGTGATTAAGCGGATTACAGGAATAAAAGATTTTGGCAATTTGATTCCCGGACACGGAGGAATGCTTGACCGCTTTGACAGCCATATTTTTGTGCTGTCCTTTACCTATCTTTTCTGCCGCTTGTTCGGTGGATTTATGTAGGAGCGTCTATTTCAATCTGCATAAGAATGAAAACTGACCCCAGAATCTGGGACTTTCCCGCAAAACCGTTGATTTAGGGGTACATCGAT
>JAKSIK010000032.1 GCA_024398835.1 Fibrobacter sp. | reverse complement strand
TGGAGGAGGAGATTGTACACGTCCGGATGGGCCTTTTCGATTTCATCCAGAAGCACAACAGAGTACGGGCGTTTGCGAACTTTTTCGCTGAGCTGTCCGCCATTTTCTTCAAAGCCAACATATCCCGGAGGCGCGCCAATCAAGCGGCTGATGCTGTGCTTTTCCATATATTCGCTCATATCGATGCGAATCATGGAATCCTCGCTCCCGAAGAGAGAAAGGCTGAGTACTTTTGCAAGTTCTGTTTTTCCGACACCTGTGGGACCAAGGAAGAGGAAACTTCCCATGGGGCGCTTGGTATCGCGAATGCCAGCACGAGTGCGGCGGATGGCCTTCACCACGGCATCTACGGCCTGGTCCTGACCAATGACACGTTCCTTGATTTCATCACCCAAGTGGAGGAGTTTCTGAGCCTCTTCGCCACCAAGGCGGCTTACAGGAATGCCCGTCATCTTGCTAATCACATCGCGAATGACGTTCTCATCCACCACAGGCGTTGCATCACCTGTCTGCTCTGCAGCCAAGGCCTTCTTCCGTTCCGCAATGCGGGTTTCCAAATCTTCCACCTTGTCACGGAGAGAAGCTGCCTTCTCAAAATCCTGATCGCCAACAGCATCTTCTTTCTGCTGCAAGGCATCGGCCAATTCCGCTTCCATATCCTTCAAATCCTGGGGGATGGAAATGGAATCCAAACGCACGCGGGCACCCGCTTCATCCAAAACGTCAATCGCCTTATCGGGCAGGAACCGCTCGCTAATGTAGCGCTCCGCCAAGTTCACAGAAGCGCGAATGGCCTCCGGCGTGTAGCGCACCTTATGATGCTGCTCATACTTGCCGCGGAGACCGTCCAGAATCTGGATGGAATCTTCTGCGTTGGGCGGATTCACCGTGATCGTCTGGAAGCGACGTTCCAAAGCAGCATCCTTCTCAATGTACTTGCGGTATTCATCAAGAGTTGTGGCGCCAATGCACTGAAGTTCACCGCGGGCAAGGGCGGGCTTGAAAATGTTGGAGGCATCCAAACTGCCTTCAGAACCGCCGGCACCCACGATGGTATGAAGTTCATCGATGAAGAGAATGACGGAACTATCCACACGCTGGAGTTCCATAATAAGGCCCTTCACGCGCTCTTCAAACTGACCGCGGTACTTTGTGCCAGCCACCATAGCAGCCACATCCAAAGTGACCACGCGCTTGTTTGCGAGCAAATCCGGAATTTTCTTCTGAACAATCTTCTGCGCCAGGCCTTCCACAATCGCAGTCTTACCCACGCCCGGTTCGCCAATCAAAGCAGGATTGTTCTTCTTGCGACGGCAGAGAATCTGAATCAAGCGTTCAATTTCTGCTTCACGACCGATGATGGGGTCCAACTTTCCGGCACGAGCCATCGCCGTCAAATCGCGGCCAAAGTGCTCCAGAATCGGCGTCTTGGAACGAGATGCAGGGCGGCCAGGCATCGGGCGTTCGCGGACATCTTCGCCAGCTTCACGAGCCTCCTCGCCACCACCGCGCTTCAGTTGTTCCAAAGTGCGGGCAAAATTTTCATACGTCACGCCGTATGTAGAAAGCGTCCCTGCTGCCGGAGAATCCGCCTGCTGCAAAATGGCCAGCATCAAATGCTCCGGGCCAATATACTGGTCCCCTTCTTCTTTAGCAATCTTTGCGGCATTGAACATCACCGCCTTGGAGCGCACCGTAAAGGAAAGAAGCCCACCGTGGTTATCGCCACCGATGGTCATGAGGCCTCCATCATTGGTAAGGGCCCGCTGAACCGTCTCACCCAAATCCGTGAGGTTCACCTTCAAAGCCTTCAGCACTTCTGCTGCATAGCCCGAATCCTCGCGAACAAGGCCCAGAAGCAAGTGTTCCACCGTAATGCTGTCACTCCCTAGATTGCGGGCAGCCATGCGGGCAGCCTGGAGAACAGCCTTGGACTTCGCAGAAAACAATCCGTTATTATCTGACATATCTGCTCCTATTGCTTCTATTCCACATTCTGAATGCAACCGCCATGCATGACAACGCGGCGCTTTGCAAAAGATGCCAATTTTTCATCGTGAGTGACAATGAGGAAAGCCTGATTAAATTTCTCGTTCAGTTCGCCGAAGAGCTCGTTGAGCTTTGCGGAATTGGCTTCATCCAAGTTGCCGCTGGGTTCATCCGCCAGAATCAAGTCCGGATGGTTCATGAGGGCGCGAGCGATAGCGATGCGCTGACGTTCTCCGCCGGAGAGTTCCCGAGGCAAGTGTTTGAGGCGATCCTTGAGGCCCACGGTTTCCAGAAGCATTTCTGCGCGCTCGCGGCATTCTGCATCGCTGGTCCCGAGAATGCGGCCCGGCACGCAGACATTCTCCAGCGCCGAGAATTCCGAAAGCAGATGATGGAACTGAAAGACAAAACCCACCTGGACCCGATGGTACATATCCTTTTCGCGGTCGCTGAACTGGCTGAGGGCCTTCCCTTTGAACAAAATCTCGCCTGAGGTAGGCGTATCCAGCATGCCCACCAAATTGAGGAAGGTGGATTTTCCGGAACCGGAGGAACCTGTAAGCGCCACCAGCTCCCCAGCGTTCATGGAGAAATTCACGCCCTTCAAGATTTCAAGTTCTTCGCCAGTTTCCTTGAACACGCGCCGCAAATCTTTTGTTTGAAGCAGAGGCATTTCCAAATTACTCATGACGAATCGCCCCCACAGGATCCAAGCGGCTCGCCTTCCACGCAGGCAACAACGTCGCCAGCACACAAAGTGCCACGCCAATCACAAAAATCAAAATCACATCCAGAATATGCAACGACACTGGGAAATAAGGAATCACATAGACATCGCCGGGGAGCTTGATAAAGTGGTAGGCCTCCTGCAACTTGCAGAGAACAATGCCAATCGTTCCACCCACCAGCGTTCCACCCACACCGATGAAACTGCCCATCAGCATAAATACACGCATCACCGCAGCCTTGCTAAATCCCATGCTGCGAAGAATGCCGATTTCCTTAGTCTTGTCAATCACCACCATAATCAAGGAACTGATGATGTTGAATGCGGCCACCAGAATGATGAGGCAAATCACCGCCGCCACAATGAACTTCTCGTAGTTCATCCACTTGAGGAGCGTAATGTTCTTGGACTTCCAATCCAACACGTAGTAGGGATAGGTAAGCCATTCCGCAATGCGGTTCACGGACTCCCCTGCCAACCAATGGTCCTTGATGCGGAACTGAATTCCAGAAACCGCATCGCCCATTCCGAGAAGTTTTTGCAGTTCATGAATTCCCACATAGGCGAGGTTTCCATCATACTCGTAAGTGCCCGTTTCAAAGATGCCACTCACAACAGCCATCATCATCTTGGGGCCACCGGCACCCATCATCTCGTCCGGGCTTTGGAAAGTCTGCAGCACCAGCTTATCCCCCACCACAACCCGCAGGCGGTTGGCTAAGCCGGAGCCCAAAATAATTCCCGGGCGACGAACGCCAGCCATATCCTCCAAGCTATCCACGGAGTAGTTGCCCCACTTCATGAACTTGTAGATGTCCGTGACTCCTTTGGAGGTTTCAGAATCGATACCGTAAATGACAATGCCATCATTCACCTTCTTGGAGCTGATTCCCACTTTGTAGATGATGAAGGGAGATGCCGCCACCACAGAGGAATCCCGAGTGCGGACTTCATTCATCAAACTGTCGTAAGGAACAATGGATTCCCCGTTGTAGGACATCAACTCAAAGTGAGCGTCCTTCCCAATCATCTGGGCCGTAACCTCTTCCTCAAACCCATTCACTGCAGAGAGGGCCACAATCAGCGCAAACACGCCAATGCTCACCCCCAGCATACTGAAAATGCCAATGAGGGAGACGAAGAGGCTCTTTCGTTGGGCCCCCAGGTAACGCCAGGCAATGAGGAATTCGAGTTTTTTCATTAATCCTCAGGCTTCATCAGCGGGAAGAGCTGCACGTCGCGGATGGTTTCCTGGTTGGT
>JAKSIK010000031.1 GCA_024398835.1 Fibrobacter sp. | reverse complement strand
AACTGTTCGCGTTCGCGAAACTTTCGCAATTCACGTGTGAGGAAATCCTGCAAAAGTTGTAGTGCGGGCGGATGCCCGCGTTTGGTAGATTTTTGCGTGGCGAAAGCCAAAGCTACAGTAGCTTTTCGCTCACCTTTTTCGTGGTCACGATGCCGAGCTTCTTTATCCCTTCGAAGCGAGTGATGATGTTCCCGGGGCCGCCATTCAACTGACCCCGTGCTTCTTCGTAGGTTTTACAGGCGGTCTGCATCTGCGAACCGATCTTTGCAAAGTTGTCGGTGAATCCGCAGAATTTCTCGTAGAGGCTTGTTGCGGCATCCATTATCTTCTGGCACGTTTCCTCTTGGCGGGTATTCTGCCATGTCAAAAGAATCAGACTCAAGGCTAACATCAGATTTGTCGGGTTAATGATGATGATTCCCTTCTTGTAGGCCTTGATGCCAATCTGCGGGTCCCTATTCATAGCTAGAATGTAGCTGCCCTCGTTAGGGACGAACATCAGCACGTAGGGGACTGCACTGGGCACAACCTTCGCGTAATTCACTCTCACAAGTTCTTCCACGTGGCTCCAAATGCTATCCAGGTTCGCCTTGCTGGCCTGTTCCCGCGCAACATCGTCCTCTGCCGCGAGGTAATCGGAATAAGCAGTGAGCGACACCTTGGAATCCACCACAATCATGGAACCGCTGGAAGCCTTCACCACCACATCGGTACGCACATCCTTGCCGTCGGCGGTCTTGTAGTTCTTTTGCGTAAAGAATTCCTCGTTCTCGCGGAGGCCGCTATCACGCAGAATGTTGCTGAGCACCTGCTCTCCCCAATCGCCCTGAACCTTTCCGCGGTTCTTAAGAGCGTTTGCCAAATTCACTGCATCTTCGCTCAGCTTGTTGGACTGCTTCATCATGGTTTCGATGGTGCTGTTCAGTGCAGCGATGTTCTTGTCGCCACCTTCCTTGTTATCTTTCAGGGCCTTGCGCATCTCTTCAATCTGTTGCAGCAGAGGCTGAGTAATCTTCCCCATTTCTTCCTTGTTCGCGCCCTTGAAATCTTCGGCGCGTTCCTTCAGCAGTTTCTGGGATGTAGCCTCGAATTCCGATTTCATGGCCGCAAGCTGCTTATCGAAAGCCTCGTCCCGTTCCTTCTTCGCGTCGGCAAGCTGCTTAGCAGCATCTTGCTTCAAATCCGCCTGCATTTTTTCGGCCTGCTTCCTGGCTTCATCTAGTTGTTGCGCGGCTTCTGACTTAGCTGCAGAGAGTTGCTTTGCAGCCTCCTCCTTGCTTTCTGCCAGCCGGCGGTCCGCCTCTGTCCTCGCCTCGCCTAACTGCTTGGCCGCAGATTCCTTCGCCTGTTGCAGCAAGCTCTCGCTAGCCTCGAGCTTTGTGCGGAGCACAGCAACTTCCTGCCCGCCCTTCACGCGAGAAAGCAACAGCCCGACCAAGACGCCCATGACGGCACAAACCACACTGACAATAGCAACTACCATAAAATTTCCCTCATTTTTTCCAAATATAAATTCAAGAATTGACACTTTGTGTCATTTCTGAAATCACAAAATATTTTTTCCGATGATTACGAAATTTTCTTCACGAATTCGCGGCAGACTTCTTCCGGATTGGGCTTGCCGAAAATGGCGGAACCCACCACGAACACGTTGGCGCCGGCTTCCTTGCAAGCTGCGATGTTGTCCAGCTTCACTCCCCCATCGATTTCGACGTCCAGTTCCGGGCAGAGCGCGCGGAGTTCGCGAATCTTGTCGAGGCAATAAGGAATGAGGCTCTGGCCGCCAAAGCCAGGGTTCACCGACATGATGAGCACCATGTCCACGATGCCGAGTACATGCTTGATGCTTTCGAGAGGCGTCGCAGGATTGATAGCCACGGCGGGCTTCACGCCCAGCTCCCGAATCTGGTGCAGCAGGCGATCCAAGTGGTTGGTGGTTTCGGCATGCACGCTGATGTAGGCCGCGCCAGCCTTGGCGAAAGCCTCCACGTACTGCTCCGGATTTTCAATCATCAAGTGGCAATCCAGCGGAAGGCTTGTACCCTTCCCCACGCAGGCAGAAATACCCGGCCCAAAGCTGATGTTCGGAACGAAGTGGCCGTCCATGATGTCCAAGTGCACGAGGCCTGCGCCGCCATTCTCGATGGCCTTGAGACCGTTACCAAGTTCCAGGAAGTTTGCGTTCAACACGCTGGGTGCGATAATCTGCTTTAAACTCATGCTCCAAATATAAGAAAAAGATGAAACCCATAATAGCGGCGGTCGTCATTGATGCACGAAAAATAATGTATCTTGACCTTCATAGATGCGTTGAATGAGTGACCGAGGTTTGGGTTTATGAAAAAATTTAATTTGTCTGTAATATTTTTTGGGTTGGCATTAACGGTTTTCGCAGGCACGGCAATCGCCGCCGAAGTCCCGTCTGACGGGCTTGTAGCCTACTATGCCTGCAGCGGAAACTTCGACAACTCCGCCCCAACTTCCCTGCCCCAGGCCATAAACCATAGCGCCACCTTTGCCGCAGACCGCTTCGGCAATGCAAATTCCGCCTGCTATTTTGACGGCAACGAATCCTACATCGAGGTCCCGGACGATAACGCCTTCAGCATCATCACCACAGGCGCTCTCACCGTCTCTGCCTGGATGAGCCCGGAAGTCCTGAATTTCAAAAAAAACGAGGACGGATGCTACGTGCACTGGATGGGGAAGGGCGAACCCAAACAGCATGAATGGACCTTCCGCATGTACAACAACTATCTCGACACCTGCAGTGCCGCCGATGACAGAAACCGCCACAACCGTATTTCCGCCTATGCCTTCAATCTCGGCGGTGGCCTTGGCAGCGGCAGTTATGTGCAAGAAACCGTTACAGCGGGGGAGTGGATTCACATTGTGGCCCGCTACGACACGAAAACCAACTGGATCTATATCTTTAAAAATGGCGTCGCCAAAGATCATGACCAGCTCAACGAATCCGAGTACAACGTGGTGCAGGAGAACGGCACCGCCCCCTTCCGCATGGGAACCCGCTCCAAATGGAGCTTCTTCCAGGGTCGCATTGACGACGTCCGCATCTACAACCGCGCACTCTCCGACGAAGAAATTCTCGCCCTCTATAACGAGGCCGCGCCCAGCTCTAGTTCCTCGAGCAGTTTCAGTTCAAGTTCCGCCGAACCAAATTCCAGTTCTTCCGAGCCTCAATCTAGTTCCTCGGGCGATTTCAGCTCTAGTTCCGCCGAGCCAAATTCCAGTTCATCCAACGCAACTTCTAGTTCCTCTGCCGAACCTAATTCCAGCTCCAGCGGCGAAATCGGCTCATCTTCCAGCGGAACTGAGAAAATTTTGCCCCTCGGAAAGGCACTTCTAAGCCCCGAAAACAGTGGAAGTGGTGCAATTTATCGCGCCAACGGGCAAAAGGCTCCTGAGGGCGTTTCTACGCGAAATAGGGCCAAGGGCACCTACTACAAGAAAATCCGGCAGTAAAAATCATGAAAAACGGCATTCCCTATCTGAAATCCACCATCAAGAACCCGAACATCATCGTGGGGGATTTCACCTACTTTAGCGGGACGGATTTCGAGAAGCACGTCACCCATCACTACGATTTCATCGGCGACAAGCTAATCATCGGAAAATTCTGCCAGATTGGCGCCGGGGTGGAGTTCATCATGAACGGAGCCAACCACCAAATGAATTCTGCGTCCACCTATCCCTTCTACGTAATGGAGGGCTGGAGCGAAAATCCGCCCAAATTTGAGGATTTGTCCCTGAAAGGGGATACCGTGGTGGGGAACGACGTGTGGTTTGGGCAAAATGTGACGGTTTTGCCCGGAATTCACATCGGGGACGGAGCCATCATTGGTTGCAATAGCGTGGTTTCGAGAGATGTGCCGGCCTATACCATCGTCGCCGGGAATCCCATTCGGGAAATCCGCAAGCGCTTCGACGACGAACTCATCCAACTGATGGAGGAGCTCAAGTGGTGGGACAAACCCGCAGCAGAAATCGAGCAGCTCATTCCGCTTTTAGGGAACAGCAACCTCCAGAAAGTAAAACAAGACATCAAAGATATCCTCAAGAAATAGACAAAGTCGACGAAGTTGTATCGCAATTTTAGCTGTTATTAGTTGGTTTACAACTTGTTTATACAAAATTTAGTCTATTTCCAAATTCAACGCGTTATTCACAAGTTTAAGATTTGTTTCACGTGAAACTGATAAAATGTGCAAGAATCGCTCGTTTTGTTGACGAAAATGTTGAAAGTTTATCAACTTTGAAGCAAAATTACGTCATTATTTGACGTTTTGTGAATTTAAGGTTAATAATATTATCAACAAATTAATATTTTCAATTACGCCTAACCTTAAGATATTCAACATTTTATACACAAATATAGAGCCCCGTTCACCCGTCATTGCGAACTCCTTTGGGGCGCGGCAATCAAAGAACGTCATCCGTCCAAACAATTATTATATATTTAAGGCATGAAAATTCGAGAAGCCAGACAGTCCGATTTTGAAAAAATGCTGCCCATTTTTCGGGAAGTGATCCAGGGCGGTGACACCTACGACTTCGAGGAAACCGCCAGCGACCAGGACGCATTCGACTACTGGTTCGGGAAAGGGGTCTCCAGTTTTGCGGCGGAAGAAGATGGAGAAATTCTCGGGTTCTACAAAATCATACCGAACCACCGGGGGAGGGGGAGCCATGTGGCCAACGCCTCCTTCATGGTCGCAAAAAATTTCCGCGGGCAAGGCCTCGGCAGAAAACTGGGGGAGGATTGTCTATCCCGGGCCAAGTCCATGGGGTTCCAATTCATGCAGTTCAACTTCGTGATTTCTACGAACGAGCCCGCCATGAGGTTGTGGAAAAGTTTGGGATTCAAGGAGCTTTGCAGGCTCCCCGGCGCCTTCAATCATAAAAAACTGGGCAACGTAGACGCCGTAATTTTCTACAAAAACCTGTAATTTATCCACAAAATCGCTCATTTTTGTCATTGGTTAGTGACAAAGCCACCTAATTTGTTGATAGAATTGAACTTACATCAAGTTTTATCAACAATTTTCAGTATTTTTGTTGAAAATTCCACCGCTCTCGCAAAATTGTGGATAATGTGAATCTAGGCAGCCTCGATATCCAGGTTGCCATCCACGTAGCGTTTCAAAACGCTGGCGGCAAGAGTCTGATATGGAATTCCAACTCGTTTTGCCTTTATCTTGAGGCGGGCAATGACACCCGGTTCCACACGCATGGAAATCATGCGCTTCTTCATTTCGGCAAAAGCTTCCTGGATGGTAGTGCCCGGAGGGAACGGAGTCGCCGCATTCGTCCCAGTTTCCTCGTATTCGCGTTCATAGGCCAGGCCTTGCTCTTTCCATCTCTCTTCATCTGTTTTCATACCACCTCCCATTGCTCCCCATCCCCATAATCTACATTTTTATATTGCCGTTGTCAATACATTATTGTTTCACGTGAAACGTTCACAGTCCGAATGCCACGGTGGGGAGTTTGTTCACCAACATGGCTGAGGGCAAGAACGTAGCATGCGAAGCATGCCAACATGTAAGGCGAGAGTCGCGGAAAATGCTTGCATTTTCCATGACCGAGCCGAAGGGTGTAGCGAGCGAAGCGAGCAAACATGCGATTGCGAGGGTCACTGGGAATGGCCGCATTCCCAACGACCGAGCATGAGCATGTAGCATGCGAAGCGAGCAAACATGCGCAGTCCGAATGCCACGGTGGGGAGTTTGTTCACCAACATGGCTGAGGGCAAGAACGTAGCATGCGAAGCATGCCAACATGTAAGGCGAGAGTCGCGACAAAACTTGTTTGGTCACGAACGAGCCCAAAATTTTGCGGAATG
>JAKSIK010000030.1 GCA_024398835.1 Fibrobacter sp. | reverse complement strand
TGCTGTACTGTGTCCGAACAACCGAAAAAGATTCCATGTGGTATAGGTCTGCTGGCTCATGTGGATGCGGGTAGTTGCACAAAAAGCAGAATAACGGCGGCAAAACGGCACTGGTGGGGTCGATTTGCCGCCGTTATCATTCCGTCTCGGAAATTGATTCGGCTTCTCTGGTCAGGTAATATGTATTATGGTATTTCAAAGGAGTTGTACCATATTTCAGCTTAAAAGATCGTATAAAATAGGAGAAATTAGGGAAGCCGGTTTCCTGCGCAATATCCAGCACGCTTTCCCGGGTAGTCCGCAAAAGGATTTCTGCCTGTGCGAGACGATACTCGTTGAGATAGGACACAAAAGAGCATCCCATATTCTCCCTAAAGAAGCGCATAAAATAGGCCTCAGAAAAGCCTACACTTTTGGCAACATCGGCAATTCGTATTTTTTCGGCGTAATTGCGGTGGATATAGGTCAAGACCGGCTTAACCTGATTCAGGGAGCTTTGCTGAAGCAGCGTTTCCTCGGCCACAGGGAAGTTGGCTCTAAGGTGATAGCACAGCAGCATAAGCTGCCCCTTCACAAAAAGAGGGGAGTATTTTTCCTGTTTGTCCGCTTCCGAATCACAGGCATCCAAGGGCTTTGTCAGAACAGAAAACAAAGCATGGGAAGCAGGCAGGAAGGTCGGAATCTGCACCAGACCTTCAAAAAGCGGCAGCAGATACTCCATATCAAAGGAATTTCCCTTATCACCGGTGAGCAGTCTCGGATGAAAAATGATGTTCTCATATTCCATGTGTTCTGTCTCTTTTTGCCCAATGGCGTGGAGCTGCCCTGGAAGGACAAATACCACAGCGGGAGCAGTAAGGCTGCGGCTTTCCCTTCCCACAGTTACGATTCCGGATCCTTTTTTGATGTAAATGATCTCGAATTCATCATGCCAATGGGTCAGTACCCCTGTGAACATTTCCGGAATGGCACATGGATAGATATTAAAAGGAAACACCGCGTTCCCATGGATCTTTCCCTCTCGATAATTCTGATAATCCATGTCATGCTCCTTTCTGCATAGATGGAATTGTGCTATTTTTTCGCATCATCGTGCAAGAAATCCGATTTGTAAAATGATAAACTAATGGTGAAAAAACAGTATTTTTCCACTACAAGGAGGATATTATGAATCGAACCGCAGGTGTTTTGCTGCCTATCTCCAGCCTGCCTTCCAAACACGGCATCGGCTGTTTTGACACGGCTGCCTATGATTTTGTAGATTTTCTTGTCGGTGCCGGTCAGACCCATTGGCAGATCCTGCCCCTGAGTCCCACCAGCTACGGCAAGTCCGACAACTCTCCCTACCAGTCCTACTCTGCCTTTGCAGGCAATCCCTATTTTATCAGTCTCGACGCTCTGGTTGAGGAAGGCACCCTCACAGCTGAGGAAGTGGAAAAAGCAGACTTCGGAAAGAAACCCGGGTTTGTGAATTATAAAAAGCTGCACGAGAATCGGTTAAAGCTGCTCCGCAAGGCCTATGAACGGAGCAATATCGCATCCAATGCTGCCTATCAGGATTTTTTGCAGAATAACGAATGGTGGCTTTCTGACTATGCTCTGTTCATGGCGCTGCTGGATTTCTTCGGCACCGAAACCTGGATGGAATGGCCTGAGGACATCCGTCAGCACTGGGGTTTCGCTGTGGAACACTACCACAAGGAACTGTACTTTGAGGTGGAGTTCCAGAAGTTTTTGCAGTTCAAGGTTTCCCAGCAGTGGGGTAAGCTGAAAGCTTATGCCAACAGCAAGAATATCCAGATTGTTGGCGATATTCCCATTTATGTCTCCGTAAACAGTACCGATGTGTGGGCACATCCCGAACTTTTCCAGCTGGACGAGTACCGGGTTCCCACCGCCACCGCAGGCTGTCCTCCCGATAGCTTCGCCGCAGACGGTCAGGTTTGGTGGAACCCGCTGTACCGCTGGGATGTTCACAGGGCAAACGGCTTTGACTGGTGGTGCTCCAGAATGTGGTATATGTTCCAGATGTATGATGTGGTTCGGATCGATCACTTCCGTGCCTTTGACGAATACTTCTCCATCCCCTATGGCAGCAAATCCGCTGCCGATGGACATTGGGAAAAGGGTCCCGGTATGGACTTCTTCCGCACCTTGGAATGGCGGCTGGGTAAGAAGCAGGTGGTAGCAGAGGATCTGGGCACCATGACGGAAACGGTACGTCAGCTTGTGAAGGAATCCGGTTTCCCCAATATGAAGGTCTTCCAGTTTGGGTTTGACCCTGCGGACACCGGCTTTGGCAATGACTATCTGGTGCACAATTACGGTGAAAACTGCGTGGTTTACACCGGTACCCACGACAACGAAACCATCGTGGGCTGGTTCAGCGGCTTGAATGACGAAATGCGGGAGCTGGTTCGCAATTATCTTTGCGATCACGCTACCGAGGATCAAAACCTTTACAAGAGCTTCCTTGCCGCTGTCATGCGTTCCCCTGCAAAGATGTGCATTATCCCTATTCAGGATCATCTGGGTCTGGACAACCGGAGCCGTCTGAATGTTCCTGGCACCGATGTGGGCAACTGGACATGGCGGCTCAAGAGCAACCAGCTAACTGCGAAACTCCAGAAGGAAATTCTGGATACCACGCTCCGTTTCGGTCGCTTCAACTGGGCGAACGACAGAAAAGAAAACGCATAATCTCATTTTGCCTCCCTTATTGAAAGGGAGGCGTATTTTTATCTCAGCAGATATTCCTGTACCTTGGGGATATTCATTTCGGCAAGGCAGAAATCCGCATCGGGCATAGGCTCGTCCGGGGAAATATCCGAATGAATGTACACGGTTGACAGCCCAACCGCCTTGGCACCTTGAATGTCGCACTTACCGTCATTTCCAACCATGACAGCGGTTTGGGGATTGATTTTCTGCTCCTCCAGCAGAATGCCAAAGAATCGGGAATTCGGTTTTTTTACCCCATAATCCGAGGAAAGATAGATCCCGTCGAAGGCATCGGTAATTCCCAGCGTATCCATCTCAAAAGCCGTGAACATTCGCTGGGCATTGGACAGAAGCCACACCTTCTTCCCGGCCTTGCGGAGAGCCGCAAGCATCTCCGGAACTCCGTCATACAGCTTGATAAAGATAAGGGAAAGCCGACGGAATCGCCGACCAGCCGCCAAGATCAGATCATCGTCGGCTTTTACACCCTTTGCGGCAAAAAGCTGACGGAATACCGACTCCAGCTTTATTTCCGGGTGCGCTTCATGGTCATCGCCCTTCCCGGCTCCCATAGCCTGTTCCTCCTGCTCCACCAGAGAAAAATAGGCATCCTGCAGTTCCTCCGGGGTGTATTTCGCTCCCCAGCCGATAAAATCCGCAGCCAGACCCTTCCAGAGGTCAGGAGCCTTCTCCTCGGTATGGATGTCAACAAGAGTTCCGTAAAGGTCAAAAATGCAATTGTCAAACATATTCCTTCACCTCAGATACATTCTTGCTTCGTAGGGGCGCAGGGTCTCCGTCAAATCCGGGTAGTTTTGCAGAATGCAGTCTGCAAATCCGTCGGGGATGGCAAAGGGCACTTCCTCCCCGGTGAAATTGCATACCACCAGAAGGGCTTCCTCGTCAGTTTCCCGAAGATAGGCAAATACCTTCTCATTCTCCGCATCCACAAGCGTAAAGCTGCCGTCCCGGAATACCCGGTGATTTTTCCGCAAAGAAATGAGCTTTTGATAATAATAGAAAATAGAATTCTGGTCATTCAAGGCTTTCTCGGCATTGATTTCCTTATAGTTCGGGTTCACACGAAACCAAGGGCTGCCCGTGGTAAATCCGGCATTTTCTTTGTCATTCCACTGCATGGGCGTGCGGGCATTATCCCGGCTCCGGGCATAGATGGAATTTCGAATCTCTTCCTCCGGGAATCCTGCAGCCTTTCGCTCGGCATAGAGGTTCCGGGTCTCAATATCCTCATACTCTTCCATGGGCAGCCGGATATTCGTCATGCCGATTTCCTCGCCCTGATAGATATAGGGCGTCCCCTGCATTCCGTGCAGGAAGGTGCCCAGCATTTTGGCGGATTCCACCCGGTAAACGCCGTCATTTCCCCACCGGGAAACGATCCGGGGCAGGTCATGGTTATTCATAAAAAGGCTGTTCCAGCCGGTGCCGTTTAAGCCTTGCTGCCAGCCTTCCATACAATGCTTCAGATCCGGCAGGTACAGGGGTTTTAAGTCCCATTTTTCGCCCCCGGTCTGCTGGTCAAGACCGATATGCTGGAACTGGAACACCATGGAAAGCTCGCTGCCGTCCGGTGCGCTGTAAAGCGTTGCCCGCTCCACATCGGCACCCCATGCCTCTCCTACGGTAACAAGCCCTTCTTCGCAGAAGGCTTCCCGAGAAAGCTCCTGTAAAAAATCATGAAGTCGAGGGCCGTTGGCGGTGATCTTATCCATAGGAACCTTTGCAATCTGGTCGATCACATCCAGTCGGAAGCCCTCGATCCCCTTTTCCACCCAAAAGCGAATCATAGAATAAAGCTCCCGACGCAGAACAGGATTCTCCCAGTTGAGATCCGGTTGCTGCACCGCAAACTGATGGAAATAGTACTGTCCTAATTCCGGCACATAAGTCCAGGCAGAACCGCCGAAGCAGGCGCGCATATCGTTAGGAGGGGTCACCCCGTCCCCGTCAACCCACACATAATAATCGTGGTAAGGGTTATCCCTGCTCTTTTTTGCCTCCTGGAACCAGAAATGTTCCTCGGAGGTATGGTTTAGCACCAGATCCAGGATGATGGAGATTCCCCGTTTTTTTGCTTCCCGGATTAGAATTTCCATATCCTCCATAGTGCCGAACATAGGGGAAATACCCCGATAATCGGAAATATCATAGCCGTTGTCTGCCTGAGGCGACTGACAAACGGGAGACAGCCAAATGCCGTCGATGCCTAATTTTACCAGATAATCCAGCCGAGAAAGGATGCCGGGGAGATCTCCGATACCGTCACCATTCGAATCCTGAAAGCTCTTGGGATATATTTGATAAAATACAGCAGATTTCCACCAGCCGCTTTTGGATTTATCCAGCATTTTCATTTGCCTCCGTTTTCTATCTTTTCCAATCGTTCGTAAACTGTCAGCATTTCCCCAACGCTCCACGCTTGGGCAAAGCAGCCTCGGGAAGCAGTCGGATTTTCGCCGTCATATATTTCCGGCAGTTGCCCGATGCATCCTTCCCGGAGCATAGGCTCCAAAGCCGCAAGTCCTTTCTTAACCTCTGCAACCGCCTCACTGCTATCATGATTGACCTTCAGATAAGCGCGGTAATATGCGCCCAAGGGGAACACCCAAACCGTGCCTTGGTGGTAGGCAAGGTCACGGTTTTTCTGTGCGCCGCCATAGGAAGGATGAAACTCTGCATCTTTGGGAGAAAGCGTTCTCAGCCCGCAGGGCGTATACAATTCCCGGTATACAGTTTCCACCACGCTTTTCTCCTGCGCAGGAGTAAGCATAGTAAAGGGCATGGTCACCGCCCAGATCTGATTGCAGCGAATCTGATCATCGGCTGCTGTACCGGAAAGCACATCCCGAAGGAAACCATCCGGGTGCCAGAATTCTTTCTGGAAGCTCTTTTGGACTATTTCTGCCAAAGCGGCATATTCTGTTCCGTTTTCTTCTAAAAGAGCCGAGAAATTCTCCATAATACGCAATGCGCTGTACCAATAGGCGTTGATTTCCACCGGCTTTCCATGTCTGGGTGTAGGCAAAATCCCTTCCACACAGACATCCATCCAGGTCACCTGATCCAGCCCCTGACCGGCAAAGATCAAACCATCGGAATCCATTCCGATGCCATGGTGGGTGCCTGCCCGATAGGCTGCGATGATTCGCTTCATTGTGGGGAAAGCCTGCCGGAT
>JAKSIK010000003.1 GCA_024398835.1 Fibrobacter sp. | reverse complement strand
CCCCGTGCCCCGTTGATATATATTTTGGTGGGGATCCCCGTGCCCCGTTGATATATATTTTGGTGGGGATAGTTCCCACCCGAAACGGGCTTTTCAAACCAAAAAGAAATTTCGGCTTCGCCGAACCGCTACGCTATTTTTTTTGGTTTTCAGCCCGTTTCTTATTGTGCCATTTTCATTGATTGACCAAATCACTTTTGGCTGGAAAGGTGTTTTGCCTTCAGTTCCAAGAAGCGGGCATATTCTTGCCGTTGGGTGGCGGTAACATTTGTTGGTTGGTCTGCTTCTGCACATTCGTGCAATTTGACCATATTTTCAACACCAGCCAAAGTTTTACCATTAGCGGGAAATTTTACCCAACACGTTGAAAAATGCCTTTGATAGCAAACCCGTGAAACATCATCATTTGCAAGCCAACAATTATTTATCAAAGGATGTGGAGTATTCACCAAATTAACATATTCATTCATTTCACTTTGCGAAAGACCGCCAGCGAAAACGAAGGAAGGAAACACCAAGAAAAAAAAGATCTTTTTCATTTTTTTACCTCTTTTGGAATTAAATATATATAAAATTTACGAAATTCGCTTACAACCTCAAGCGAAGAAAAGAAAACACGAATAATTGGAATTTTAGCCAGCAAAGGCACACCCTTTGAAATATCCCTTTTAAGAATATAATCCCCACTTAAAACCAAAGTATCATTTGGAGACCCAACAACCGAACCACTTAAAATAGTAGTGTTTGCGTCCTTCTCCCTAAAAGTATAACTCATTTTAATGCGTTCTGCAGAACTTTCTATTTGAACTTCCAGCCCATAGTTTCGCCATTCATAATCGGTGGTAACAACCCCGTTATCATTAAAACTTTGCTTTTGGACTTGCTCCTCGGTTCCCCAATTCAAGACAATAGAAGAATCAAGAGCAAAAGACACCGCACGAAAACTAAAAGAAGTATCATTTGTTTCTATTGCCGAAGCCGTCCAATTATGAAAAAAATCAATATTTTTCAAATCGCCAGCCCAAAGCAATTCCCCCCATTTTACACCCATCTTATCAGCAAAAGCCTTATTAAAATTAAAATACTTCAATTCATAATCACGGAAAGGTAATGGAGGAATCAAAGCCAAAGAATCCTTAATTTGTGCCAAAGAATCCACCACACGCAAAGAATCAACCTTTAATGAATCACGAATCACGCACCGTATAGAATCAGCTTTTTTTTCAGCAGAATAAGAATATTTTGGAACATTTTTTACCGACAAATCAAGACAAGAAACAAAAACAATGTTTTCGTCATTTTGAATCTTTGAAGCAGAATAATAATTCTTTCCAACCTTCAATGACCACCCCAACCCCTTGGAAGATTGAATTAATCGTTTGTCAAATTCAGTTTTTGAATTCGTAGACACATTCAAGAATATTTCTTGATGTAAATATTCGGGTGGTAAATCCAACTGACAATTTTTACAAATCGTTTTATAAATATCCACCAAATAATAAAAACCATTAAATTCATAATCGGCAGACCACGCCCAAGAACAAAACCCCGCCCAGCTGAAAAGAATAAAAAACAAAAACTTTTTCATTATTCGCACTCCTTCAAATCATCCGACCAATTAACAAGTTTCCCATTTTCAAGTTTAAACCACTGCAAACCATCAGCAAAAAACGAAGTAGTGTAGCAGAATCGCCCCACCCCTTCCCCCCCTTCTTCGGGCTGAAGCCCTTTAAAGGTGGGGGGCGGGGCGGGGTTTTCGTGAGGAATTACGGATAAAGTAACGGCAGATTTTGCCGTTTGAGGTTCGCTCGTTTGCGTGATTTTCTTAAACGGAGAACCACGGACAACCGAAACAATTACAAGAATTACAAATAAAACAATAACAATCATTAAAGGCTTGTTAGATAGCCAGCGATTATGTTTCTCTCTATGTTCTTCTTCTTTCTCGCTTCCCTTGACATAGGATTTGTAGCACCCAAATAAATCAGTATTATATCGGTATGTTTTTTGAGCATATGGTTTTGTGTATTCGTTTTTCATCCAGCCTTCATAAATCTTCAAAGAACTATAAGACTTTTCCCCTACACGCTCGAGCCAATAAATATATTGTGTTTGCCTTCTAAATGTAATATCTACACCTTCTATATTTTGAGTAGCCCACACTATAGTGTGTTTATAATGGCGATTTCTAGAAAGATAGTCCACTAATTCACGCGAATATAATTCCTTAAAATCCCTTGAATTAAAATAATTCTGCCCTTCATCAATAAGAACAAGAGAGCCAGCAGGAAGAACCGCCCCCGTCCCATCCTCACTATAAAAATGACGAACAGCATCAATATTTTCCTTTTCTATAAATTCCCCGTCTACTTCCTCATATTCTAACCCAATATGATGAATTAAACATTCCGCTTGACCAACGGGAACATTTGCATGGTACGCAACAAAGGGAACTTTCAATCCCTCAATATTATGATAGATATGTTTTTTTTGCTGGAGCCAAGGAATAATGTATTGGTCTATCATATAGATAGATTTTCCACTTCCTCCCAGCCCTTCCAAACAATAAACAGGCATTTCTCACCTCACTTTTAAAAAACGCATCGATTAGCCCCGCAAAAACGGGCTCCATTGTTCAGCCATAGCACGGGCAAAAAACGGGCTCAATTTACTACGGGAAACCGAACGCCCCGGACACGAGCCAATAAACCACTTATTACAAGGCAGACCACGCCCAGCTGGAGCCGTTGGAAGAAGCAAAGGCAAGTTTTGAAGCCACAAACAAGTCCTTTTTTTACGGGGATCCCCGAACATTTCCCAAGAGACAACTTGGGAATACTTCAAAGCCCTACGCCCAGGTAAAAAATTGTTGAGTTGCTTTTGGCTGGAAACAATCCCCAAAGGGTTTTCAATCATCTTAATTTTTATTGGATAATTGTAAAGGGACATAAAAAAATTATAACCATCTTCTAACGCACCGTTCATCATCTTTTCTTGACGATATTTTTGCCCAGCATTTGAAAGATGTGTACAAGGAGGAATGGCAAGCAACGCCCCAAAATCGCCATTTGCCAAGACATTAAAAACATCGTCTTGAATGTGACGCTCCGGACAAAAGCCTATAGTTGGGAGAATGTCACAAGACCAAGCGTCAACGCCTAAATTTATCAATTCTTTTGTCAATGCTTGCGTCATTTCACAAGCTACAAGAACACGCATTTTTTACCTCACGAATTATTTTTTTTATAAGCCTATTGAATTACCCGTAACTACGGGGGTCATTACTCTATCTTGAACATAAAAGATTGTTTTTAGAACGAACTTCAAAACCCAATAACTCATAATGAGCCCCAAAAGTTCATGAACGCCCATAAATGCAAGTGTTTCATTTATAGGAGTTGGCAAATTTGTATATGCGACATTATAAACATTTGAAAGTTCATTAAACAATTCCCCGCCTTCGCCTTTTGTAATTGAATCAGTTATAACGGGAGTAAAAGCGTCAACAATTGAAAGAGCGAAATCTATAAACAAAGCCCCCATCTTAGCCCAAATCCATTTAATAGTATTTGGGGCAAGATTAATACAAGCGACAATCCCAGCCAAACAAAGCGGAGTAGTAAGAGCCTTCAAAAGAAGGTTTATTAAGAAGGAAACAACGGACAAAGCAAGGATTTTTTGAAAAATCCTAATAATGCCATCCCAAGACCAAACAGGAACACCTAATGCCATTTACTCCCCCTTTCCGCCCGTCATAGCAAATTTATATATGCCGAACGCCATAGTAATAGTTATGATTAAGCGGATTACCGCGCGGGCAATTGTGCCCAAAGTCAAACCAAGATTGGGAATTGGAGAACAAAACAAATGTCCCAGCCCATACCCCGAATTTACTACTATTTCACCAATATTAAATGTTACGGGAGTACGCAAAACCTCGGGGCAAGATTGAGTATATCCCCAAGAAGAAGTGGGAAATTTATCTTCCAAAATATCCTTAAGAGAATCGCCTAGACTTTGGGCTGGATTATTCCCGCCGACACCAAATACTGAACCTATTTGTTCACGGATAGCCCCATATGCACTATCAACACTTCCCGAATCTATACCATACCCAACATCGCCAAGTGTGGCAGAATCGCCCCAGCCCCAATATTCCGCCAAGGAATCCCGCAGGGCTTCCATACCGCCAAGATACCCGCTTGTATCTAAATCTATGCCCGCAACTTCGCCCGAATCGCTCCCCATAATAGCCCGCAAAGAATCATAATTAGTACAATCGTCCCAAAGACAACGGGCGAAACGCAAGAGAGTAGCAATAGTGCCCAAAGAATCTGTAATTCCTTGTGTATTCTTGGCGGTTCTAGTTGTGGAATTAATTATTTTGTGCAAAGAATCCCTATAATCATACTCCCAATCGCCTACACCGCCAGCACCGCCACCGCCCGAACCGCTGGAGCCCTCGCCACCTTCGCCACCGCCCGAACCACTAGAGCCTTCCCCGCCTTCGCTACCGCTGGAGCCCTCGGGGGTTCCCTCGCTGGAACTACTGCGAAGATAGGCACATTCAGGGCGGGTGGAATCATCCGCACAAATACACGCCAAATCGTCGGGGAAAATTTGGCAATACTCACTAACGGAAGAAGAAGAAGAAACGGGAACGGAAGAAGAAGAAGAAGTTTCATTTAGTGAATCTAAAAATTCTTCACAAACTTTTTTTTGTTGCCAAAAATCAACTTCACAACCCGTTAAATTAACCAATCCACTATAAGAAACACTACCCGTCACAACGGGGGGGGATGTACAATGAGCAGCGGGCTTGAAACCCGCTTCACAACAACCTTGAGCATTAAGGCGTAAGGCTTCTTTATATGGTTCAGTTGAACACAAGTCACAACCACCTACACACACACCCGCATAATTAACACTACCACTAAAATACCCCCCGTTCGCTTCGCAAGATGTCCTATATTCCGTGCAAGCGTCCGTGCAACCTTCCGCAGACGGATTATTTGCACACTTGACGGAATCCGCTTCCGCTTGAGTGTCGCAACAAGTTTTAGTTCTATCGTAAACCCACCAACTTTGTGTACCATACGCTGAATTACAACGAATGTTAGAAGGCTCATAATAACAATATCTTGACCCGCTAGATTGAGTAAACCCACCCGTTACAGAACAAGTGACACCATTACAAGACGTGCCACTTGTATGCCCCGAACAATCCCAACGCCCATCGTTTACAACCGCAGAACATGCACCCCAAGAGAGGGCGGGCAAAAGGAAAAAAAAGAAGAAAACAACGAACCAAATAAAACTACCCAGCCCAAAAGCCTTGAAAAATTCCTTCACACTAAATTCATCCATATTAGCCCCGCCCAAATGTTTCCTTCCAAATCCAAATACCGCAAACAAAGAAAGACACGAACCCCAAGCAGAACCAGCCAAAACCGATAAACTGCGTCTGCATATTCGTAGAAGCAACTAAAAGAGAATCAGTAATAATTAAAAGAGAATCGGTCATTATTTACCAACTAATTCTTCTAAAAAATCTTCCCTATCCAAAGAAACGCAAGAGCCTATTTTTTCTTGTATAGGTAAACAATCCTTACAAAGAGCCAAATATCCCAAATAAAAACCGCCATCACCAAAACACTCATACATTTTAGTAGGCTTTTTTGTTCCGCATATATCACATTCAAACATTCAAAATCCTCACTTTGTTAAAAGAAAAAAAAGGGTTTTGAAGAGAGCCCCCAAAACCCTTTTTGGTTACTTGCCAACGCCACGATTGAGGAGTTTACAAGCAAGACGCCAACCGACCCAAACGAGCAGACCAGCAGCAGCAGCAGTAAGTGCAGCCGTTGCAACAGTTTCCAAGTTTGTGCTAAAATTGGCGAGTTCGCCAGCAATCAAAGCACTCATTTTTTGCTTCCTTGTTAAGAGCCACCACACCAGCCGAAAAAGAAAAAGGGCTCGTTTTTTCCTTCCCCGACATAGTTAAAATCACGAAATAGAGCGGTTGATAATTTTGGAAACAACCACCCACAAGCAAGGGAAGGCGAGCACCTTCAAAGCGAAGAAACCGCCCGAAAAAAACATTTCTTGCCAGCCTTCCAACATCTTTACTTAACCTCAACCAAATGAAGGCGGGGGTTACCCTTGAAGTCCAATTCAACATCAAAGGTCAATTCTTTCGTGTGGAGAAAATCGCCCTTGTAATCGGGTTTACGAATTTCCGCAATCAAGGAAGCAAATTTTTGCTTTTGTTCGTCATCCAAAAGGATGAAAGCACGGGAACCATTTTCATAGACACCCGAAAGGGCAAAATAAGGCTTCCCGCTGGTCTTGCCCGTTCCTTCGGCAATGCTGGAAATGATGGCTTTGGTCTTGAACTGATTGTTAGTGTTAGGCATTTTTTACCTTCCTTTTTTTGTGTTGTTTTGGTTTTTCTTTGCTTCAATCAAATCGGGCAAAGACCGATATTTTTCACACTCGTTACAAAAATGACAACCCGAGTAAAGGCATTCCATTTTTATAGATGATTCACAAATTTGTTCCCAAAGGTTACACATCTTGACATTCTCTTTCACGAAGAACAAGTTCGTGCAATTCACAAAGTTTTTGCTGTTTTAATGCTTCTGCTTCCAAATCATACGCAGATTTTAGCGCAATATCCACAATTTCTTGTAGAGTTAAAATGCCAATATCATTTTTTGATTTTTCCAAAAAATCAAAAACGCCAAGCAACTTAAAGAAATTCAATTTCCAATTTACAGAATTTTCGTTTTTCATATTTACCTCACTTTCTAATGAATGAACGAATTTTTTGATTTGGAATTTTCGCCCGATGTGTTACCCCAAAAGGATAAATCAAACCATTTATCCAAATAAAGATGGAATCCAGCCCATAAAGGGCACAATGATGTAATTCGGTCATACGTCCGCAATATGTGCCAGCGGGCGTAAGATATTCAACCCACACAAGGGTTTTATTACCCGAAAAAATAGGGCTTCCCCATTTAAGAATCTTATACATCAGTTCACCTCGTCAAATTGAAAAAAACTGATTGTGCAAATTCTATTAGGAAAAGCCAAAAAAAAGCGTTGTAATTTGCTTTGAAGTTTGCTAAAGTCCGCAGACTTTATTAAAAAATCTTTACCATTATCAAACCGAAATTTTGCTATATATTGCATTTGCAAACCTCAAATTTTATATTCGGGGTTGCCTTTTATAAATTCCTCATAATCAAATTCTTCATTTAGATAATCGGGTGTTAGATTACAATAACCCGCATTATCGGCAACAAAAAGGTGCGGTAATAATATGGTCGGTTTGCTCTATTTTTCGCTAAATTCACTTAAAATTGGCATCTTTGTCACCGCTTTTATATATTTGACTTGTATGAAGTTTACATCATCTCGTTTAAAGAGTCTGGTACTTTTATTATCCGTTTTGTTCATCATATCCGTCTTTTCTGGATGTGCTGCCACGCGAAAACTGGATGCAGCCAGCATTCTTTCGAAGACGCACCTGGAATTTAATTCCTTGGTGCTGGATTCCGTTTCCATTAATCCAGATTTGTTCGATAAACTGGCCTCCGTGAAGACCAGTCTTTTGCCAAACCCTCAGGTCGTCACAATTGTGCAAAATCTTGCCCGTGGAATTATAGAATCTGAACTTGGTAAAGCTTATTTAAGCGCAGATTTGAACGCCATCAGCCAGAGCGAAGATTCCTTGTGGGTCCGTTCCCTGAACGCCACGCTGGTTTTGGATTCTGTGATGGAATTGCCGCTCAATCTAAAAGATTCCGTAATTCTCGTGACCGGAACCAACAAAATCACAGTAACAACCTCATTCCCAGTTGACAAAAGGATTTTTAAGCTCGAAAGTATAAGGAAGATTACCGTAAAGGGCGTTCTGGAAGTTGCATTGGATGCAGAAGGGCCTTCTGTTCCATTGGATTTTGAAGTGGAAAAAGTGGTTACTCCAGAAGAGATTACCGCTTTGGAAGACAATGCACGCCAAACTCTTTTAAATGGACTAATAAATGATTGGGTCGGAGTCATTTTGCCGAAGGATTGATATATGAAAGCGAATCGCATTTTTGTGCCGGAAAATCTGAATCCGGATGATAAGAAAGCCGTCAGTGATTTGTACCAGCTGTTGCTTCGGGCCGAGATTTTGCCTGCCGCCACTCCCCTGCGGGATTGGATTTTGAAATGGAGCGAACTGAACTCCGTATTGAACGAGGTTTCTTCCCGGCGTTACGTGGCAATGACCTGCAATACTCAGGATGAAAAGGCAGCCAAGGCCTACGCAGATTTCATTGAAAATATCGACCCGATTATCAATGACTATGATGACAAGCTGAACAAGAAACTGATGGCTCACCCTGCCCTCCCCAGCTTGAAAAGCGAATTCGGCGAATGGTTTAAGGGCGTGCAGGTTTCTCTCGACTTGTTCGCTCCCGAAAACATTGCCTTGGAGACCGAAGAAAACAAGGAGATTCAAGCCTACCAGAAGATTACTGGCGGCATGAGTGTGGAATTTGATGGCGGCACAAAGACGATGCAGCAGATGGCTACCTATCTGGAAAAAACAGACCGTGACATTCGCGAAAAAGCCTGGCGTACCATGTGGAACCGCCGCTTGCAGGATAGAGACGCTCTGGATAACGCCTACGACAAACTCTTTAATATCCGCAAGAAAATTGCCCGGAACGCCCACTGCAATGATTTTATCGACTACATCTTTCTTGCCAAACACCGCTTTGACTACACACCCAAAGATTGCAAGAATTTCCATGAGAGCATTGAAAAGCTGGTACTTCCGCTGCAAAAAGAGATGTACAAAAAGCGCGCAAAAAAAATGGGTCTTTCTAAACTGCGCCCTTGGGATTTGAGTGTGGATCCCCTCTCCCGCCCTCCCCTTACGCCCTACAATAGCGGTGACGAACTGATAGAGAAGTGCGACCAGATTTTTGAAAGCATTCACCCCCAAGCTGGCAAGTGGGCACGTGAGATGCAGGCGAATAAGCTTATTGACCCAGATTCTCGCTTGGGCAAGGCTCCAGGCGGTTATCAGATTGGGTTTGACGAGAGTCGCGTGCCCTTCATCTTTATGAATTCCGCCAAGACGGACAGAGACATCTATACCCTGCTCCACGAATCCGGACATTCCTTCCATCAATATGCACTGGCAAACCAACCCATTATGGCCTATAGGGATGTTCCTGCCGAATTTGCAGAAGTGGCCAGCATGAGCATGGAGCTCATCGGTATGTCGAACTTGAAACCCTTCTACGGCGATGACAAAGATGCAATTGCCCGCAGCGAGGAGAATGAACTAGCCGATGTCATCTGGCTCTTCCCCTGGGTGGCGAGCATTGATAGTTTCCAGCATTTACTGTACGAACACCCCAACCATACACCCGACGAAAGACGAGAAATCTGGCAGGGAATTATGGACCGGTACGATGCCGGGGTGGATTATAGTGGCTTGGAAGACGTACGCGCCAACCTCTGGCAAAAGCAGCTCCACCTCTTCGAGTGCCCGTTCTACTACATTGAGTACGGGATTGCCCAGATTGGAGCGCTCCAGGTGTGGGCAAACTTCAAAAAAGACCCGAAAAAGGCGATTGACGACCTGTTTAAGGCGGAAAGCCTTGGAAGTAGCCGCCCCATACCGGAACTTTTTGCCACAGCCAACATCAAGTTTGACTTCACACCCAAGACCTTGGAGCCCTTGATGCAGGTAGTTTGGGACGAAATTTCCAAATTTTAGAAGAAATTTTGCTAATTTCGCCAAAAATCACTTGCCAAATCAACCCAAATTAGGTATAATTGGCCTCACATCCTAAGGAGGGATGGCCGAGTGGTTGAAGGCGCACGCTTGGAAAGCGTGTTTATCTTACGGTAACGAGGGTTCGAATCCCTCTCCCTCTTCTAAAGTTTTTCGGAGGTACCCTATGTCCGATCAGAGAGTTTATCTTGACGATATCTACGCTAGTGAAGAATGTCAAGGTTCTGTGTTCCGCGCCGTTGTGATGATGGCTCACGAAGCACGCTTCCTGAACAACCAGGCCGGTCAGGGCTACATCCAGCTCAACAAGAAACCCACCACCATCGCCATGTACAAGTTCAAGGAAGGCAAGCTCACCATGTCTGAGAAGACCTCCAACGACGTGACTGACGAAGCCGTGGCTGCTGCTGAAGAATCTACTGCAAGCGCTGCTCCTGATGCCGCTGCCGCAGATGCCGCCTTTGGTGTATAATTTCAGTTAAATATTCATTTGGGAATCCGGCTCTTTGAGTCGGATTTTTTTATATTGTAACCCGTTAAATCTTTAACCGGCGACCCAGGTCGCCTTACAACTACAAGAGGTAAAACAATGGCAGTTTCTTACAAGGAACTCGGCTTGGTCAACACCAAGGAAATGTTCGCAAAGGCTGTTGCTGGTGGCTACGCCATCCCGGCTTTCAACTTCAACACCATGGAACAGATGCAGGCTATCGTGCAGGCTTCCGTTAAGCAGAAGTCTCCGGTGATCATGCAGGTCTCTAAGGGTGCTCGTAACTATGCTAACGGCACTATCCTCCGCTACATGGCCCAGGGTGCTGTTGAATACGCCAAGGAACTCGGCTGCGCCAATCCGCAGATCGTTCTCCACCTCGACCACGGTGACTCCTTCGAACTCTGCAAGGACTGCATCGACAACGGTTTCTCCTCTGTGATGATCGACGGTTCCGCTCTTCCGTACGAAGACAACATCGCCCTCACCAAGAAGGTCGTTGAATACGCACACCAGTTCGACGTGACCGTCGAAGCTGAACTCGGCGTTCTCGCCGGTGTCGAAGACGAAGTCGCTTCTGAAGTTTCTCACTACACCAAGCCGGAAGAAGTGATCGACTTCGCTACCCGTACTGGTTGCGACTCCCTCGCTATCTCCATCGGTACTTCTCACGGTGCTTACAAGTTCAAGCCGGAACAGTGCACTCGCAATGCTCAGGGCAAGCTCGTTCCGCCTCCTCTCGCCTTCGACGTTCTCCATGCCATCGAAGAAAAGCTCCCGGGCTTCCCGATCGTTCTCCACGGTTCTTCTTCTGTCCCGCAGGACGAAGTTGACACCATCAACGCCAACGGTGGCCGTCTCCCGGACGCTGTCGGTATTCCGGAAGAACAGCTCCGCGAAGCTTCCAAGTCCGCTGTCTGCAAGATCAACATCGACTCCGACTCTCGCTTGGCTATGACTGCCGCTATCCGTAAGTACTTCAACGAACATCCGGAACACTTCGACCCGCGCCAGTACCTCAAGCCGGCTCGCGAAAACATGCAGAAGATGTACGAACACAAGATCGTTGACGTTCTCGGTTCTAACGACAAGCTGTAATAGACTGTTTGCGCAAGACTGAACAAAACTTCGGTCTGCGCACACTCTCGCAATCGCCCTCGGTTAATACCCGAGGGCTTTTTGTTTACCGATAATTGCTAATTTATCCATACCGAGAGTGATTTCATTTAACGAAAATCTCAGTAACGTCTCTCATAATTAGTAACTCATAATTCGTAATTACTCTATGTATTGTCCTCACTGCGGAGCCGAACTTAAAGAAGGCGCAAAATTCTGCCCCCACTGCGGCAGCGACGAAACCACCGGCTGGGCCGAGGGTGCTGAATTCGCCGACGAGGAACTTCCCGACTACGACGAAATCGTGGAGAATGAATTCGGTGTGGATGCAAACGGCAAGAAGGTGCGCAAGCAAAGTCCTTTTGTCGTAATAGCGGCAATCATAGTGGCGCTAGCCTTTATAGCTGGCTTCGTTCTTTAAACCCCTTCCTAAACAATCGTCTTTTCCAACTGATTGACGGTTTCTTCGGCTTCCGTGAAGTCGTAATCGTCCACCTGATCTTTAAGCTTGCGGATAAGGGCATCCTGTGCTTTCTCAAAGGCAATGCCTTCGATGGAATCCAGAATGCGCTTGCATTGCGTGGCAGAGCAGGAATCAATAGCAGTTTTGAGTTCCTCGATTGCAGTCGTGAGTTTTTCCTTGGCCTGAGGATCCTGCTTCTTGGGAGCAGCAGAGGTCTGGTCAGAGGCGATATTCCCGAGTGCATGGGACAATCCGTCCACAAGTTCCTGAAGAGCCTTCTCAAAGGCGTTGAATTCTTCTGCGTTGAACTCGCCCTTGGAAAGAGAGGTTTCCACCGCAAGACCGAGACTTTGAACATGGGTGGCACCAATCGTTCCACTAAGTCCCTTGACCGTATGCGCGACTCGTGTAGCTTCCTCGAATTTAGAAGCCTCCACAAGTTTACGCAGTTCCACAAATCGGGTGCCATAATCCCGAACAAAGCCTTGAAGAATCTTGAGATAGAGGGTACGATTGCTGTTGGCGTGATACAAGCCAGCAGCGGCATCAAATTCCGGAATGCGTTCAAACCGCGCCACAAATTCACTGTCATTGCCGGCAAGTTGCGTCGATTCGCCGGCGACAACCGTTGTTGCTTGTGCCTGAGGAGCTTCGGCGGCAACAGGCAGAAATTTTGCCAGTTCTTCATACAGAACTACTGGATCGATGGGCTTTACAATATGGGAATTCATGCCCGCTTCAAAGCATTCTTCCTTATCCTTCTGGAAGGCCCTTGCGCTCATTGCGAGAATAGGAACTTTTCTGAAGTAAGGATCACTCTTATCGCGAATGGCCTTCGTTGCCGTGAGTCCATCCATAATAGGCATCTGGATATCCATCAAGACCAAATCAAATTCATCCTTTTTGAGAACGTCCAAAGCTTCCTTACCATTGTTCGCCACCATGGTGGTGAGGCCCACGCTACTGAGGAGAGACACCGCCAATTCCTGGTTCATGGGATTATCTTCCACCAGGAGAATCTTTGCATCCTGGAAGTAGATTTTCCGCTTTTCTTTTTTGACAGCCTTTTGATAGGTGGACTCCATGCCCACTGCTTCTTGAATGGCGCTGAGTAGCGAACTTATCTGCAAGGGTTTTGCAACACAGCTATTGTAGCCCAACTTTTCTGCCTTCGTACGCTGAGCATCTTCAAAATGTAGCGGATGCATCAGAACCTTAGGAATCTTCTGCATGGATTTTGGCAAGCCCTTCACGAAGTCAAGTCCGTTAATCATGGGCATCTGATAATCCACCACAAATACATCGTAAGGCGCTTCCTTGGCAGCTTCATGAGCTTGAATCAAATCGAAGGCTTCGTCTGCGGAGGCGGCCTCCTCCACCACGCACTGCAGCTTGTCAAAGATATGGCGAAGAACGGCACGAAGGTTTGCACAATCATCCACCAGAAGGATGTTCTTCCCTCTAAACTGGGTTGCTGATTTCCACTTGGGCTCCCCTGCCTGAGGTGCCACAGGAAGCGTTAGCGTGAAGAAGAATCGAGAGCCGACGCCAGAGGTGCTTTCCACCTGAATCTGGCCACCCATGAGTTCTACGAGGGATTTTGAAATTACAAGTCCGAGGCCTGTGCCGCCATATTTACGTGTGGTGCTGCCATCGGCCTGAGTAAAGGCATTGAACAAGCGGCCCAACTGTTCTGGCGTCATGCCGATACCCGTATCCTTCACGCTGAAGGCCATGCGAACGCTGGTATCCGTTTTCTGTTCCAACTCTACACGAAGAGTAATGTCACCTTTTTCTGTGAACTTGGTGGCGTTATTTACCAGATTAGTGAAAATTTGAGAAAGACGCAAGGGGTCGCCCATCAGCACTTCCGGTATATCAGGATCCACGTCCACAATAAGTTCAATGGGTCTACCCGCAATGCGAACTTCAGCCAGGGCGGCCACTTCGCTGATGGTATCCTGCAGGGAGAACTGGGTCACTTCTAGTTCCTGCTTCTTGGCCTCAATCTTGGAGAAGTCCAGAATGTTATTGATAATGCCGAGAAGCGATTTTGCCGCAGAACTGATGCGGTCCACAAAACCATGCTGCCGCTCGTTCAAATCTGTTTCCGAAATCAAATGCGCCATACCGATGATGGCGTTCATCGGCGTACGAATTTCGTGACTCATGTTTGCCAGGAATTCACTCTTCGCCTGTGTGGCCTGTTCTGCAATTTCTCGAGCCTCCATGACTTCTGAAATATCAATCATGGAAAGCATGTGACCTACCACGGAATCTTGCACCTTCAAAGTGACGGCTTCACCGCGGAACCAGATTTCATTCCGACCATCCGGAGATTTTATCTGGAACGAATCCTTCCAGGTCTCGTGCTGGTTGAAAGCCTTATTCAAGGCATCAATGACATCCTCTTTCAAACCACATGTCTTCAAATCATTGAGAGAGAAACCGATGAGGTTTCGCCACTCGCGGCCAAAGATATCCGCCAGCTGTTTGGACATGTACTTGATGCGGCGATTGCGGTCAAAAATGAGAAGAAGGGAGCGGTCAGCGGAAAGCATGATGGTATCCAGAATGGTATCCTTCTGAATGCCGGAAGTCACATCCGTAATCATGAAGAGGAAACGCATGGAGCCATCATCTTCCACAAGGATTTGGAATGAAATGTTCCACCAGGATTCCTCGCCCTTCGTACTCTTTACCATTACCAGAGTATTTCGCTCGCTAGGATGAAGTTCCCCTCCCATGGCAACCTTCATGGCAAACTTCTTGAACTGGTCCGAGGGAAAATATTTCCAAAGGATATCTCCCTTCATATCTTCACCATTGTTCAAAAATTCCATCACATTGGCACTGGCGTGAAGAATATCAAAGCCATCGGTCGTCAAAATAAGAGTAAAGTTCTGGTTCGTAAGAAGCGTATCGAACAAGGTACTGGAACTAACACTTTCATTCAAATCCTTTAGAATGAGCCAGCGGAAAAGAACCTGACCGAGAACACCCGCAATAATCATCAAAAGAAGCACCGCGAAGGTGACCAGAAGCATAATCTTGGTCAAATCCTCTTTCAACTTGGCCACCACTTTATTCTGCTGAATTACATGCACCACATAGAAGGATGCATTCTTCATAGGAGTCACCATGAAAATGAAATTTCGACGGTGCTGGTCTATCTTTTCGAAACGGAAAACCTTCCCATACATTAAAGAAACTTTTGGCAAATCTTCACTAATCATTGAAAGCATATCGGCTATGCTATCTTGCGTAATCTTGGAAAGATTTGTCTCGTAAGGGAAATAGGTATAGATGTTATCATTAGTTTTATCGATAAGGACAGAAATGCCTCCTTCTTCTCTGGCAACCCCAGCGAGAGTGGAGCGAACTTTCTGCAAATCCAAATCTTCTGCAATAACACCCTTTATCTGATTACCCTTTCCATAGATGGGATAAGAGTATGTCATCACATTTTTTTTCAATGACGTCTTGATATATGGGCCCGTTACAGCAAAACCTTTATTGCGGGCGGCTTCCAGATACCAGCCCTTGGTTCGTACTTCCGAAACAGAGGCGTCTAATTTTTCACCTTGAGCGCTGATATATTCGCCATCAGAAGTTCCAAAATAAGCATCTACAATTTCCTCCCTACCCAGCATCTGTTTTGCAAGAATAGATCGAGCGCCCTGTTTGGAAGCCTGCTGTACCCGTTTGGGGATGCGTAAAAATTCTTCCTCAGTTTGGCTAAGGAAGCCTTCGCATTCCGCCACCGTTTTTCGCAAAGCGCTTTCAGTACTGTTGTACGCTGTGGAAATAAGTGTGGATTTAATGTAGAAGAAGAAAATAAGGATAAGGGCCACCGCCGCCAAAAGGACGGGCACCGTATAAACAAGTGAAATTCGCCAACTCAGCTGACGCCGCTTGCTATTTAACGAACTGTGGCTCAAGTGGAACTATCCTTAAATTTTTCGTAGATTGCGGGAAGTGTATCGGCAATTTTCAAGAACGCATCCACCACATCGGGGTCGAACTGGGTCCCCTTCCCTTTCACGATTTCCTGCACGGCAACTTCATGAGGGAAAGGTTCCTTATACGGCCTGCGGGAGACAAGCGCATCGTAAACATCCGCCACAGACATAAGGCGTGCGCCCACAGGGATTTCATCGCCCTTCAATTTATTGGGATAACCCATGCCGTCAAAGCGCTCGTGATGCCCAAGGGCAATGTCTGCCGCAATCTGCACCATGGGATTGTTGTCCAGTTCCTTTGTGGCTTCCAGAAGTACATCATGGCCCATCTTTGGGTGTACGCTCATGATTTCACGCTCCTCCGGAGTGAGGCGGCCAGGCTTGCGGAGAATTTCATCCTGAATGCCCACCTTGCCGATATCGTGAAGAGGAGCCGCCGTAGCATAATAATCCACGTACTCGTTGGAGGGAATGAATTTTGCAAACCGCGGATGATTCCGCAGTTGTTCCGCCAGCTGCTGGACGATAATCTGAGTGCGCTTGATGTGCTCCCCCGTTTCCGGGTCGCGGTATTCCGCAAGAGCGCCGAGGCTCGTGAGCATCACCTTCAAAGTCTTGCGCAAATCGGCGGTCTTTTCTTCCACCAGTTCGTGAAGATGGTCCCGCTGGCGCTTGTATTCCAGCTGGTTTTTGATGCGGAGGCGGACCAAATCCGGAGAAAAGGGCTTCCCGATGTAATCCACTGCACCCAGGTTGAGGCCAATCTGCTCACTCTGGGAATCGGATTTAGCAGTTAAGAAAATAACCGGAGTATCCCCAAGGATGCCCTGGCTCTTCATTTCCCGAAGAGTTTCATACCCATCCATTTCGGGCATCATCACATCCAAAAGAATCAAATCCGGATGAACTTTCTGGGTCAAGGCAAGAGCCTTCTTCCCATTCAAAGCCACAAAAACATCATAATCATTAGAAAGGATGCCCTCCAAAACCTCGATATTGGTCTTGGTGTCATCCACTACAAGAATCTTGGCGCGATACTGGTCCATATATATGAGAATATAGTGAAAATCCCCATTTTTGGGGTGGAAATCGGTGTTCCAAGTTGGAATAAGTGGGCTATCGCGACGATGCCGTCGGGAATGGTGCCATGACGGGCTATAACTTCGCGGCCCTGGAAAGCTTGATGAAGGCGTTCACCGGATCAGCATAGTTCCAGATGCCGCCCAGGAGGGAAATCCCTGAAAGGGGAAGCTTTTTTACCTCTGGCAAGTTGTTTTCGTCTACCCCACCCCAGCCAATCAGCGGAATTCTTGCAGAAATCGGGGTCAATTTGGCAGCTAGTTCTTCCAAAGTGGCGTCTCTGGTGAGGTATTGGGACGGGTCCGCGGCAAATTCTGAAGGAAAAATGGGGCCGACGAGAGCTCCGCTGAGCCATTCCGGCAGGTTCTGCAGTTCGTCAAGCGTGCGACAGAAGGCCACCGTACTCACGCGCTTCCAAGATTCCGGCACCGCTCCCATGAGGCTGCGGGCTTCGCAAATTGCGCCCCGGACATCGAACTGGTCTGCCAAATCCGGCGTGCCTCGGACCCAAACCTTGTCCTTGAATTCCTCCGGAAGCGAGAGAATCCAGCGCTCGTAAGTGAAGTCTGTAGCCTGGTGGTTCGCGCCCGGACCGCGCTTGTAGAGAATCAAGCGGGAAAGACCCCGATGGAACATTTCCTCGATTTGGTCGTACTCTCCGGCAAAATCATCCGGGCATGTAGAAAGCCAGACTTTGAGCATGGTGGAAATATAGGTTTTTCATTCATACGGCTAACAGTCGCAAAATGTTTACTTTCGTTTACATTTGATGTTAAAATTGCCTAAAAATGCAGTGTCTTTTAGTAAATAGACTTATCATTCCAACCCATTTCTATTTAATTTTACCCATGGATTTTTGCACCGGTTTGTGACAAAACACGGCCGTGTTGTATATGATCGAGTTTTATTAAATAACCTAAAAAATGGAGATGTCCATGGCAAAGAAGATGATTGCGTGTGACGGTAATGAAGCTACCGCTAATGTTGCGTTTGCTGTTAGCGAAGTTGCTGCTATTTACCCGATTACACCGTCTAGTCCTATGGCTGAGCACGCCGATAACTGGAGTGCGGCAGGTAAGAAGAATATTTGGGGTCAGAT
The DNA here is from genome assembly GCA_024398835.1 of Fibrobacter sp. Lineage (GTDB taxonomy): Bacteria > Fibrobacterota > Fibrobacteria > Fibrobacterales > Fibrobacteraceae > Fibrobacter. The sequence goes on along the minus strand of JAKSIK010000003.1, from coordinate 132,922 downwards.
TCCCCGTGTGTTTGAAATGCAGTCCGAAGGTGGCGCTGCCGGTACCGTTCACGGTGCTTTGCAGGCCGGTGCTTTGACCACTACCTTCACCGCTTCCCAGGGTCTTCTTTTGATGATCCCGAACATGTACAAGATCGCTGGCGAACTTACCCCCACGGTCTTCCATGTAACCGCTCGTGCCCTCGCCAACCAGGGCCTTTCTATTTTCGGTGACCACTCCGACGTCATGGCTTGCCGCCAGACCGGTTTTGCAATGCTCGCTTCCTCCTCTGTTCAGGAATGCCAGGACATCGCTCTTGTGGCCCATGCTTCCACTCTCGAAAGCCGCGTGCCGTTCATGCACTTCTTCGATGGTTTCCGTACCAGCCACGAAGTGATGAAGATTGAAGCTCTCGAAGACGGCGTTATCCGTAGCGTCATCGACGAAAAGTACGTGAAGGCTTGCCGCGAACGCTGCCTCACTCCGGACCGCCCCACCATGCGCGGTACCGCCCAGAACCCGGACGTCTACTTCCAGGGCCGCGAAACCGTGAACCCGTTCTACAAGAAGGTTCCGGAAATCGTCCAGAAGTACATGGACAAGGTTGCTAGTTTCACTGGCCGTCAGTACCACATCGTGGACTACGTCGGTGCTGCTGACGCTGAACGCGTCATCATTTCCATGGGTTCTTCCACCTGCACCATCGCAGATACCGTGAAGTACCTCAACAAGAACGGCGAAAAGGTCGGCCTCGTCAATGTGCGCCTGTACCGCCCGTTCCCAATGGAAGCCGTTGTTGCCGCCCTCCCGAAGACTGTGAAGAAGATTGCCGTCCTCGACCGCGTGAAGGAACCGGGTTCCGCTGGCGAACCGCTGTTCCAGGACGCCCTCACTGCCGTTTCCGAAGCCGTTATGGCTGGCAAGATGGCTATGCCAAAGATGATCGGCGGCCGCTATGGCCTTTCCTCCAAGGAATTCACTCCGGCCATGGTCAAGGCTATCTTCGACGAACTCGCCAAGGCCGACCCGAATGCTCGCTTCACTGTCGGTATCAACGATGACGTCTGCAACACAAGCCTCACTGTCGACCCGAACTTCAAGCTCGACTCCGACTTCTTCCAGGCCATGTTCTTCGGTCTCGGTTCCGACGGTACCGTCGGCGCCAACAAGAACTCCATCAAGATTATCGGTAACGAAACCGAAAACAACGCTCAGGGTTACTTTGTTTACGACTCCAAGAAGTCCGGCTCCATGACGACCTCTCACCTCCGCTTTGGTAAGAGCATCATCGACGCCCCGTACCTGATTGGCGAAAACGAAGCCGACTTCGTCGCTTGCCACCACACTCCGCACCTGGAATCCGTGGACATGCTGAAGTTTGCCAAGAAGGGTGCAACGTTCCTCGTGAACACTCCGCACTCCGCAGACACCGTTTGGGATACCTTCCCGCGTCCGGTGCAGCAGGCTATCATCGACAAGCAGCTCAAGGTGTTCGTCATCGACGCTTACGCCGTGGCCGCAAAGACTGGCATGGGCCGTCGCATCAACACTGTGATGCAGACCTGCTTCTTCTCTAAGCTCGGTAACGTGCTCGACGCCGATACCGCTATCAAGTACATCAAGAAGTACGCCGAAAAGACTTACGCCAAGAAGGGCATGGAAGTGGTCCAGAAGAACTGGGACGCTATCGATGCTTCTCTTGCAAACCTCTTCGAAGTCAAGGTTCCGGCCGCTGTTACCAGCACTAAGGAATTCCGCGAAGCCATCCACGGCGACGCTCCGGCATTCGTGAACGACGTGACCGCCGAAATCATCCGCGGCAACGGTGAAAAGCTCCCCGTTTCCAAGATGCCTTGCGACGGTGTGTTCCCGACCGGCACCACCAAGTACGAAAAGCGCGACCTCGCCCTGAACATCCCGTCCTGGAATCCGGACGCCTGCGTTCAGTGCGGCAAGTGCGCCATGGTCTGCCCGCATGCAGCCATCCGCGTGAAGGTTGTGGACGAATCCGCCGTGAAGAACGCTCCGGAAGGCTTCAAGTTCACCGCTGCCAAGGGCTTCAAGCTCGAAGGAAGCGAAAAGCCGGTATTCGCCATCTCCGTTTCCAGCTACGACTGTACGGGTTGCGGCGTTTGTACTCAGGCTTGTATCGGTAAGGACAAGACCGACGAAACCAAGAAGGCCATCAACATGGTGCCGCAGGAACCGATCAAGGTTCAGGAAGGCAAGTGCTGGGACTTCTTCGTCGACCTGCCGGAATTCGACCGCACCAAGGTCAACAAGAACCTCGTCAAGCAGGCTATGCTCCTCGAACCGTTGTTCGAATTCTCTGGCTCTTGCGCAGGCTGCGGCGAAACCGCTTACGTGCGTCTCGTTTCCCAGTTGTTCGGCGACCGCATGATGATTGCAAACGCTACGGGTTGCTCCTCCATTTACGGCGGTAACCTCCCGACCACGCCGTGGGCCAAGAACAAGGAAGGCCGCGGTCCGGCTTGGGCCAACAGCTTGTTCGAAGACAACGCTGAATTCGGTCTCGGCATGCGCCTCGGTATCACGAAGCACGCCAACCAGGCCTTGAGTCTCCTCGAAGCCGTGAACGTCCCGGCTGACCTCAAGGAAAAGCTCACGACCCAGGATCAGAGCGACGAAGCCGGCATCAAGGCCCAGCGTGAAAACGTTGCCGCTTTGAAGGCTGCTCTCGCTGGTGCTACGGACGAAGCTTCCGTAAGCCTCCGCGACGAATTCGCCGACTACCTCGTGAAGAAGTCCGTGTGGATCTTCGGTGGTGACGGTTGGGCATACGACATCGGTTACGGTGGCCTCGACCACGTTATCGCTTCTGGCGAAAACGTGAACATCTGCGTGCTGGATACCGAAGTGTACTCCAACACGGGTGGACAGGCTTCCAAGTCCACGAACCGTGGCGCCGTCGCCCTCTTCGCAGCCGCCGGTAAGCGCGCTGGCAAGAAGGACCTCGGCCTTATCGCCATGAGCTACAAGAACGTGTACGTGGGCCGCATCGCCCTCGGCGCAAACGACGCTCAGGCTCTGAAGGTTCTTCAGGAAGCAGAAGCTCACAATGGTCCGTCTCTGATCATCTGCTACTGCCCCTGCATCAACCACGGTTTCGATCTCAACAGCCAGCTCGCTCACCAGAAGATGGCTGTGGATTCCGGTTACTGGACTCTGCTCCACTACAATCCGGCTCTCGCTGCCGAAGGCAAGGCTCCGCTTGTTCTCGACTCCAAGAAGCCGACGATTCCGGTTGCAGAATACATCTACACCGAAAACCGCTACAAGCAGCTCACCCGTAACAATCCGGAAGTGGCTAAGAAGCTCGCCGACGACCTCCAGAAGGAAGTGGATGCACGCTTCGCATTCTACGAAGCGATGAGCAAGGACACCGAAGGGCTGATCAGTCTTTAGTCTTCGACTGAAGACAATTATGAAGTACAAATTATGATTTATGAGACTTTCTCGTAATTAGTAATTCATAACTTGTAATTGAAAAAGAATCCCGGTACGAAAGTGCTGGGGTTCTTTTTGATTATGGACAATTATGAAGTACGAATTATGATTTATGGGACTTTCATAAATCATAATCAAAATGGTCTCCGTTCGAAATATACGAGACTTGGTGCTTTAGCACCTTAGTCGAGTTATCCACTTTGTGGAGAACAAGGTCGTTTTTTTAGAAGATGGTCTGGTAATCTAAGATACGAAAAAAGGTCCCTCAAGGAGACCTCTTTCGTATCGGGGTTGCCAGATGGCCAAAATTTTCACTTCGTTTCAAATTTTGCCCTCCGGGCTTGCTTGAGCTTCGCTCAAGTCAAGGCTTAAAATTTGCTTGTTCGCTACGCTCTCGCAAATTTTAATCGAACTGGTCAGTTCGATTAGCTATACAAATACAAAAAGAACCCCAACAAGGAGGGTTCTTTTCGTATCGGGGTAGCCAGATTCGAACTGACGACATTCTGCTCCCAAAGCAGACGCTCTACCAGGCTGAGCTACACCCCGAAGCAACGCAAATATAATAATTCAAGCCACATAAATCAAGCCAAATTAAATTATATTCGTAAAAATAACCGAGGAATCCATGGGAAACTTTAAACTTATCAAACCCGAAGAACTAGCAAACAACCCCTTCAAAATGATTGGAACGGAATGGATGCTCATTGCCGCAGAAAAAGAGGGGAAAATAAATGCAATGACAGCAAGTTGGGGCGGCCTAGGAATCCTTTGGAACAAACCCGTTGCCTTTATCTTTATCCGGCAGACACGCTATACAAAGGAATTTGTCGATTCAAACGAAAGACTCACGCTAAATTTCTTTGAAGGCGAATTCAAAAAAGAACTCGGATATTTTGGGCGAGTATCTGGACGAGACGAAGATAAGATTAAAGTATCCGGAATGGAAGTATCCCTTGAAGATGGTCTCCCTATTTTTGAAAAAGCTAAAAAATGTCTCATCTGCAAAAAACTTTATACCCAAAAACTTGAAGAAAGCTCCTTCTTAGATAAGCGAATCAAAGAGCAATTTTACACAAACGATACAATGCATTCGCTTTATGTTGCAGAAATTGAAAAAGTACTTGCCCATTAAGTCAGAATTCCAAAATTTATCCATTTAGTGATCTTAGCGTGAAAATAAAAATTCTAATCCTAGCAACTCTATTCCCCTTAACCATCTGCGCAAGAGATGTTAGTTTAACTGAGGATTCAGAATTTTTTCAGAACAAGCTTCAAGCGAATGATTCTGTCTCTGTCGAACAAATAGAATCAAATGAATCTCCTATAAATGCGGGTAACGAAGAGCCAAGCTTAAGTAACGAATCTGCAGAAAATATTGAAAATAAAGAAGAATCTGACGATTCGAGTTATAGCGAGAATACTGAGAACAGCGAGGAAATGTCCCAGGAGGAAGCGGATGCGGAGTTGGCTGCAGCTACGGATTCCCTCTTCGCCGATTCTACCGCTAGCGACAGTATTCTCAAGACTCTTGAACTGGACATGACCACAGCGGTCATCCCCTCAGAAAGCCGTCGTATCGCAAGTCCCTACGGCATCCGCACCTATCGCATGCATCGCGGTGTGGATCTCGGCCTCTGCCATGGAGAAGACCGCACCATCGTCGCCGCCTTCGCGGGCACCGTAAAACTGATACGAAATCAAGGGCGACGTCGCGGCTATGGCAAATACGTCATTTTGGATCACGGAAATGGTCTCACCACTCTATATGCACACCTTGCCAGCTGGCAGGTAAAAGTCGGCGACGAATTACAAGCTGGCGATACCATCGGCGTCGGCGGAAACACGGGCCGTTCCTTCGGGGCACACCTCCATTTCGAGATGCGCTACCACGGGCTCTATATCGACCCGACTACGGTCTTCAACTTCGAGGAAGGAACCTTCCTCAATACAGTTGCCTCCATTGACCTGGCGGCCCTACAGACAACCGAGGACGAGTTCCAGAAAGAACTCAGCAAACACCGCTATTACAAGGTCCGCCGTGGAGATTGCCTCGGAAAAATCGCTCGAAAATACGGCATCTCCGTCCGGCGGCTAAAACAGCTCAACCACCTGAAGGGAGACAGAATCCGCCCCGGTCAGGTGCTCAAGTGCTCCTAACCTAGGGAATTCAATTAAATGTTTTTATTGACAATCAAGGTCTTTGCCTTGAAGGTCTTCCGGTCAATCCACTTGACCATGAGAGAAACCTTGTTGTCCTTATTGAGAGCAGCCCAATACTTCTTCAAGGTTTCATCAGCACTGTCAAAAATCGGCATCAGTTTCGGGAAATCGTTGAAGCTGGGAATGGGACTTCCATCCGTTTCATAAGTACTAATGAAGTGCCCGAGGCCAGCTAAAGCCTTTTCAAACTCGAATGTATAGCGTTCGCAGCCAGCGCATTCGCAGTTGTTACGGCTCTTCAAAATGGAAAGTTTATACACAGCCGGTTCTGCATTCTTGTAGTGAATGCCGCTAATGCGAGGCGTGAAGTTGGGAGCATCATCCTCATACTGGCGCGTACGAAGAGCACTTTCAAAAGTGCCACCCAACTTCAAAGCATCATAGATGGTATCGGTCTGGTCACCATTGGTAATAATCTGGGCATCAGCAGTATGGCGAGCCGGATAGTAGATGATGAGGTGTGGATCCGTCAGCTTGGATTCGTCAAAAGCCTTGGTCTTCATAAAGCCCGTCTTCGCTTCCATCTCAAAAATACGGTTCCGGCTATTCACGCTACGGCCCATAATCCAGTACACCTGGACAAAGAACTTTCCATCGGGACTGGTACCGAGAACAATTCCACGACCGGGATACGGGTTCTTGGAAAGAGCCTTAAAATTCAACTTCGCTTCATCAGTATATTTCATATTCTACCTCATATAATTTAAAAGCTTCCATACCCGAAATAATTCTTAATTCTGCATTCATCATTCTGCATTATTTTCACCGCTTCGGGTTGTAGTTGTTCATTAAAACCATTGCCAGCGCCACGCAAAACATGATGACGCTTCCCACAATAACCTGTTGCTTGTGGTCGTAATCGCGCTTCACGTAGCTCGGATTTTCTTCATTCAATTCCTGCAAAGTGGGGCCCGTCGAAATCTTGGAAGAATCCACTCCGTAGGTTTCCGCAATTTCCGCATCCGTCATGTTGAGTGTGCTCACATAGGCGGAATCGTATTTGTCCAATTTGTCCGCTGCCATGGACGATGGCGCAAGGAAGAAACAAGCAAGGAAAACAACGCACCAAAGTACCATTCTAGATTGCTTCGCCACAGGCTCGCAATGACAATCAAAATGAAAGAGGCTCTCTTTCCTCTGTTGCGTTGAATCGATCAACGATTATTCCTTGGCAATCTTATCCAAAAGCTGGTTCACAATGCCCGGGTTAGCTTTGCCACCAGACTTCCGCATGGTCATGCCCACCAGGAAGCCCTTCAAAGCCACCTTCCCCGCCTTGAATTCAGCGAACTGGGCAGCATTGGCAGCACAGACTTCACGGACTATGGCTTCAATCGCAGCGGTGTCCGTCACCTGCACCAGACCCTTGTCCTTCACAATCTTTGCAGGATCATCGCCCGTCTCAAACATCTCGGCAAAAACAGTCTTCGCAATCTTTCCGTTGATGGTCTTGTCTTCAATCATGTTCACCAGAGCGCAGAGCTGTTCCGGCTTGATTTTAAGAGAGGAAAGGCCTCCTTCAATATCCTTCACCTTGGCGAGGAGTTCTGTAATGACCCAGTTGGCGAGAACCTTGCCGTTCTTGCAATCCTTGGCAGCAGTATCGTACCATTCGCTCACATCGCGGTCATCCGTCAGCACCTGGGCATCGTATTCCGAAACACCAAAGTCCTTCATGAAGCGTTCACGACGAGCATCCGGCAGTTCAGGAAGGGTCTTCCGGATTTCTTCCACGAAGGCAGGGTCCGTCACAAGGCGCACCATGTCCGGTTCCGGGAAGTACTTGTAATCATGAGCGTCTTCCTTACTGCGAATCACATACGTCTTGTCCGCATTGGGGTCATAGCGTTTGGTGCACTGTTCCACTTCCTTGCCCGCATCCAGCGTCACGCTCTGGAGGCTGATTTCCGCATAAAGAGCCTTTTCCAGGTTGGTAAAGCTGTTCAGGTTCTTAATTTCTGCACGAGTGCCAAAGGGAGCATCTTCCGACGGGCGGAGACTGATGTTTCCGTCGCAACGCATGTTGCCGTTTTCCATGTTGGCGTTACTCACCCGCGTGTATTCGAGGGTCTGCTTGATTTTCTTCAGGACCAACACCGCTTCTTCCGGCGTGCGGATATCCGGTTCAGTCACAATTTCACAAAGCGGAGTTCCGCAGCGGTTGGCATCAAAATGGCTATCCGTGGGGTTCATATCGTGAATGAGCTTACCAGCATCCTCTTCCATGTGGATACGGGTAATGCCCACGCGCTTCTTGGTGCCATCAGCCTTCACGATTTCCAACCAGCCATTCTTGCAAATGGGATGGTCATACACCGGAAGTCCGCCAGTCTGGGTAATCTGATAGCCCTTGGGCAGATCTGGATAGAAGTAATTCTTACGGGTCCACATGGCGTTCAAATCAATTTCACAATTCAACGCAAGGCCCAAGCGAATGGCGTATTCCACAGCCTTCTTATTGGGGACGGGCATGGCACCCGGCATACCCAGGCAAACCGGGCAAACATGCTTATTGGGGGTTGTGTTCACTTCAATTTCGCAACCACAAAACATCTTTGTCTTGGTAGCAAGCTGACAATGGATTTCAAGACCAATAACAGGACAATAGTTAGGCATAAAAACTCCGTTTCAATTTTCACGGAAAAGATAGCAAACTATGAATGTGGATTAGCGGCGGTCGTCTTGAATTACAGGTCGTCCAGCGTAAATACGGCCACGTCAGTCATATCTTTCCATGCAGCATTATCCGTAAGAATGGCATCGGCGCCACATGTGTAGGCTGTCGCGAGCCTTATGGCCTCTTCCGTTCCCAATTTGTACTTGGCAGAGAGTTCTGCAGCCTTCACAGAAACCTCCCCACTAACGGGAACCATATTCACGTTGGCGGAATTCTCAAAGAATTCACGGTACTGCCGCGGAAGCACGGAATCTCCGGCAACAAAAGCCTTTTGTGAGATTTCAAACAAAGTAACAGGCGACACCATCACCTGGATATTCTTCTCATACACCCGGTCCAAAACGCCAGACACTACAGGATAATAGTCTGGATGCATCTGCAACAGCCGGATTAAGGGTTCCGTATCCAAGAACAAAATTCGAGATTTTTCAATAGAGTCTATCATTCGTAAATTTCCATGTAGGCCCGGTCTTCCGGAAGACCAGCACGAACCATTTTCAAACGTTCCGCCTTAGGGTAAAAATACCAAATCATCCATTCGCCAGAAATATCCGTACGCTTGGTTTTAATGGCAATAGGCTTCTCCCCTTTGTAGAATGTTTTCTTGTTAGGAATCACATGCTCAAAAGGTCTATAGGTATGAACTTCATCCCCTGCCTTGCGTTCAATAAAGCCCTTATTATCCTTGCTCCAGGTAATGTAGACCTTTCCGTTGTCATCCTTCACCTTCTCACAAGTTCCCGTTCCCCCAGGGCACCACATGTACTTTCCAAACTTGAAAGTTTCTTCGGGCATGTTGAAAATTTCCACTTTGTTGGTATTGCCCTTGTAAGTCTTATAGTCCCCTTCCAATTTGTATTTCCCAGAATTATACTCGCTACAGCCACGCTGCACAACCGTCACCTGACGATTATTTACTCCTATATCCACAGAACATCCATCTTCCGTATAAGTCAAACGAGCGTGGCCGTTAGATTCTTGAGCAACCACATCACCCATTTCAATTTCAGCCCGATCCCCTACAGGTCCATTCTGGATAATGACATTGAACTTTTTGGGATTATTTGGCGATTTCTTAAGGAAAATGCTACCTGTAGCAGATGCATATTCTCCGCTCAAATCCAGGGATGCCTGCTTAAAGCGGGCCAAATCTGCACGACGGACAAAAACATGGCCAAATTTGCAATCAATGGGCACATATTCTGGCGGCGTAGCCGGATCTTGCATCACCCACTTCACCTGTTTTTTCTTCTTTTTCTTGTTCTTTTTGTCTTTCACATAGTAAACTTTCTTCACCTTTTCCTTGGGAATCGGAAGTTCCTTAATCCAATCCGATTTGGCGAGTTCCCCCACAGGATTCTCCACGGCAATTTTCTTTTTCACCTTCTTGTATACGGGAAGCGTTTCCTGACCAAAGGAAAAAGCAACAAAAAAACACAGCAGGAACAACAAAAAATGCTTCAAAATAAACCTCTTTCATCAATAACATAAGTTTTTACGCCGAAAAAAGGGAAAATCACCCCCAATAAATGTTTTTTTTTCTACAATTCTTCCAAATAAGTTACGAAAGGAGTCCAAAATATGAAGAAGATGTTCCTTGCAACGTGCCTTTTGGCTGCAGCCGTATTCGCTGCTCCTGAAGCCACTGCACCGGCAGCACCCGCTGCTGAACCAGCACAACCAGCAGCTGCACCCGCTGAGCAGGCCGCTGCTCCTGCCGCTCCTGCTGCCGAAGCCGCTCCCGCCGAGCAGGCCGCTGCTCCTGCCGCTCCTGCTGCCGAAGCCGCTCCCGCCGAACAGGCCGCTGCTCCTGCTGCTCCTGCTGCCGAAGCCGCTCCCGTCGAACAGGCCGCTGCTCCTGAGGCTCCTGCCGCCGAAGCCGCTCCCGCTGAACAGGCCGCTGCTCCTGAGGCTCCTGCCGCTGAAGCCGCTCCCGCCGAACAAGCTGCTGCTGAGGCTCCTGCCGCCGAAGCTGCTCCCGCCGAACAGGCCGCTGCTGAGGCTCCTGCCGCCGAGGCTGCTCCCGCTGAAGAAGTTGCTGCTGCAGAACCTGCAAAGGAAGAAGTAGTCGCAAAGAAGGCTCCTGAAAAGAAACCCGCTAAGAAGAAGCGCAAAAAGAAAAAATTGGTTAATGAAGAAGACGCCGTCATCAAGACCCAGAAACTCGCCTTTGACATTAATGCCGACTTTGAATTGGAAGCTGGCAAGGTGTTCTGGACTAGCGAAGATGACGAAAATGGCGACAACCTGGAAACCTGGAATGGCGAAGCAAACTTTGCCATCCTCGCTGAAGGCGATGATTTCAAGGGTAAGATTGGCGTAGCCTTCTATCCTGGCGATTTGGCAAGCGAACCTGCAGGCTACAACACCAAGCGCGAAAAGCGTGAAATGATTCGCGAAGACAAAGTGGAATCTGTAGACGACTACTTCTCTCTCGACGAAGCATGGGCTATGCAGGAAACTGACCTCTTCAGTTTCAAGGTCGGTCGTTGGGACAACACTGATAAGAACGGCGACTACTTCGGTGGTTACATCGATGGTTATCTGGCCGGATTCATGTCCACCCAGAATTCCGAAAACCAGTTGCAGTTTGGTTTCACACCTTCTGACAATGTGGATTTCTTTGTGTCCCTCATCAGTGGGTCTTCTCACCTGAACAAGGGTGACCTCCGTGCCGCTTTCAACTTCCATGGTCTTCAGGGAATCAGCGATTTGAACATCCAGCTCGCCTATCGCAGCAACCTCTTTGACGTGGTTTACGATAGCGACTCCGAAGTGAAGCACAACGCATCCCTTAAGGCAAACCTCCCTGTAGTGCAGAACTACTTCAACATCTTTGCTGAAGCAGCTCTCATGAACATCGACCCCGATGAAGACATGATTATCCCCGTTACCGGTGGTATCGCAGTATTCACTCCCGTTGTGGACCGCATCATTCTTGAAGCGGAATACATTGCCGACCGTGACGAACATCCTGAATACCAGGGTTTCAAGGCCAAGCACGTGAAAGACGTTCTCGGAGCCATCTACCTGGAAAAGTCCTTCACCGATCGCTTCAGCCTGTCTGCTGGTTTCCACAGCTACGGCAGCACCAAGGACTACATGCTCTCTGGCAACCTGATTGGTCGCATCAACTAAGAAAAATTGCATTCCAGCAAGAAATCCTCCCCACTAGCGGGAGGATTTTTTTTGTATACAGACCAAAATTTCTATCTTTGACGCACTATGAATAATTCTACAAATGATTTATGGGTTGGTGTAGACGTAGGTTCTACCACTGTAAAGATCGCTGTAGTCGATCCCGAAACATCCAAGCTTTTGCATTATACATATCAGCGCCACAACGCCATGCAGGCCCAGAAGGTTTATGAGGTTCTGCGTGAAGCCCATGGCCTGTTCCCCGAAAAGAACTTCCGCGTCGCATTCTGCGGTAGCGGTGGTCAGCCTTTTGCCGACGCCACCAAGGCCTTTTTCGTTCAAGAAGTGGTGGCCAACGCCCTCGCCGTCCGAAACACTTACCCTGATGCCCGCGTCGCTATCGAGTTGGGCGGTCAGGACGCCAAAGTCGTATTTTTTGAAAAAGACCGCACCACAGGGAAGCTCATTGCCAGCGATATGCGCATGAACGGCGTTTGCGCCGGCGGTACTGGAGCTTTTATTGACCAGGTGGCGGAACTACTCCGCATCAAGACGGAAGCCTTTGAAGGTTTTGCCAAGCGCGGCCAGAAGGTCTACGAAATTTCCGGACGTTGCGGCGTTTTTGCCAAAACGGACATTCAACCCATGCTGAACAACGGCGTTGCCAAGGAAGACATCGCCCTTTCCAGCTTCCATGCCATTGCCAAGCAGACCATCGGTGGCCTCGCCCAAGGTATGGAAATCAAGCCCCCCGTTATTTTCGAGGGTGGCCCCCTTACATTCAACCCCACCCTGGTTCGCGCCTTCAAGGAACGCCTGGGAATTAATGACGAACAGGCCATTGTCCCGGAGCACTCCGAAGTGCTGGTCGCAATGGGGGCAGCCCTTTCTCTGGGCTCCATGTTCGGAAATCAGGAGTGCATGTACCGGAGAGAAGGCTCTCTGGACGCCCTGATTCACTTTAATGAAGTCCGCCAGGCCGAGAATAAGGCCAAAGCCAGCGCAGATTTGTTCTTCAAGAACGACGAGGAATACAAGCAGTTCCTGGAAGACCATAAGATGGCCGGAAATCATTACCCGCAGCCACCTTCCGGCAGCACCCTCAACGTTTACCTGGGTATCGACGCCGGTTCCACCACCACAAAATTCGTGCTTTTGGACGAAACCAACCAAGTGGTGGACGGATTCTATGCCAGCAACGATGGCGAACCCTTAGCCGTTTTGAAGCGCGCCCTCAATGATTTGGCAGACCGCTACGAAGAATACGGCTGTAAGCTGAACATTCTGGGTGTCGGCACTACGGGTTACGGCGAGCAACTCTTTGCGAAAGCCGTCCATGCAGACTACCATACAGTGGAAACTGTGGCCCACGCCAATGCCGCCCAGATGATTTGCCCCGACGTGTCCTTCATTCTGGATATCGGTGGTCAGGACATGAAGGCCATCTCCGTCCAGGACGGCGTGGTCACAGGAATCATCCTGAACGAAGCCTGCTCCTCCGGTTGCGGTTCCTTCATCGAGACCTATGCCCGCTCTCTCGGGATTCCCATGGAGAAAATCGCGGAACTGGCCTTCAACGCCAAGAGCCCAAGTCAGCTTGGCTCCCGCTGTACCGTGTTCATGAACAGTTCCATCATTACGGAGCAGCGCGACGGAAAGCAACCCGAAGACATTATCGCCGGCATTTGCCGCTCCATCATCAACAACGTGTTCACCAAGGTGATCCGCATCCGCAACCTCAACACCTTGGGCAAAAAGGTGGTGGTTCAGGGCGGAACCTTCAAGAACAACGCCGTTCTCCGCGCCTTTGAACAGTACACCGGCCTCAAGCCAATCCGTCCGGAACGCCCGGGCGAAATGGGTGCTATCGGCATTGCCCTCCTCACGAAGAAGTTCATGGAAGAGAAGCGCATGTCCGACCCCACTATTCAGACCAAGTTCATCGGTCTTGAAGCCATGCGCAATTTCAGCTGGCACAACCAGCCGGGCCAGCTTTGCCAGTACTGCACCAACCACTGCTCCCGCACCATCGTCACCTTCAGTGACGGTCAGAGTTTCGTTACCGGAAACCGCTGCGAACGCGGCGAAGTTACCGCCGACCCAAACGATCCGGCCACCAAGAAGCTCATTGCGGAAATCAACAAGAAGATGCAGGCCGTGCCCGACATGATCAAGCGCACCAACCAGCTCTTGGTGAAGGACTACGCCCCGCAGATTCTCGTGCCCCAGAACGGCAAGACCATCGGTATTCCGCGCGTGCTGGAATTCTGGGCCAGCCTCCCCTTCTGGAAGGCCTTCTTCACCAGCCTCGGCTATACCGTGGTGGTGAGTCGCCAGAGTGACTACAAACTGTTTGAATCGGGACTCCACAGCGTGCCTAGCGATACGGTATGCTTCCCGGCAAAACTGGTTCACGGCCACGTGCTCTCCCTCATCGACAAGAAGGTGGACCGCATCTTCTTCCCCATGATGGTTGCACTTCCCAGCGACCATACCAAGTTTACCGCCACCTCCGTTTGCCCGGTGGTGCAAGGCTACCCCAACATCTGTAAGAATACCGACGCTCCCGAAAAGAACTACGGCATTCCCATGGACCAGCCCATTTTCCACTGGTTCAATGCAAAACTCCGCAAGAGTCAGACTGTAGAATGGTTCCATGAACATTGGGATTTGGACAAGAAACTCCTTTCGAAGGCAGTGGCCGAAGGCGAAAAGGCTTTGAATGCCTACCGCACCACCCTCCTGGAAGAAGGTCAAAAGATTTTGGACGAAGTGCGCGCCCGAAACAGTTTCGCCGTGGTCATTGCGGGCCGCCCCTACCATGCGGACACCCTCATCAACCACAACATCGCAAGCCACTTCACCGCCATGGGAATCCCGGTACTCACTACGGAATCCCTCCCTGGCGTTTACGACCAGGATGTTCCCAAGGCTACCCGCGTGGAAATCAAGAACACCTTCCACTTGCGCATGCTTGGCGCTACCATGATTGCGGCCAAGGACCCCAATGTGGAACTGGCACAGATTGTGAGCTTCGGTTGTGGACATGATTCCATCTTGACTGACGAAATGATGCGTATGCTGCACCGGGATTCCAACAAGGAAATGCTGATGCTGAAGCTGGATGAAGGCGACGCCCGCGGCCCTGTAGGAATCCGCGTAAAGAGTTTCATCGAGACAGTGAAGGCTCGCCGGGCGGCAGAACTTCCGGACAAGCCGGAATCTCACGAACCACTTTACCACACGCCATTTACTGCAGAGGACAAGACCAAGCGCAAGATTCTGGTGCCAAACCTGTCCCCCGCTTTTGGCGTCCTTGCGGCAGAATACATCAAGGCTCAAGGCTACATCGCCGAAAGCTTACCTCTGGCCGACAGAGAAGCCATCGAACTTGGCAAAAAGTACGTTCATAACGACATCTGCTTCCCCTGCCAAGTGAACATCGGCGAAAACCTGAAATGGCTCAAGGACCACCCCGAAGTCAAGCAGACCGAAGTATCCGTGGGCCTAGCCAAAAACTGTGAAAACTGCCGCGCCGTGCAGTACGCCGTTCTCGCCCGTAAAGCTTTGGACGAAGCCGGATTCCACGATGTTTCCATCATCACCACCGGCACCGATAACAAGGGCATGCATCCTGGTTTCCAATTGGGGCTCCACTTCCGCCTCCACATGCTGTGGGGCATCGCCACCATGGATTGCCTCGAGACCATGTACCGCGCTTGCCGCCCCTATGAAGTGGTGAAAGGCAGTACCCAGAAGGTTTACGACCACTGGATGCCGCTTCTGATGCGAATGATTGCCATCCTAAAGCCCTCCGAGCTCGCCTACCCGAAGAATGTCATCGAAATGCTGAGTGCCTGCATCGAAGCCTTCAACGGCATCGAGGTGGACCGCAGCGTCCGCAAGCCTCGCGTGGCTGTGCTTGGCGAAATTCTCATGAACTATCACCCCAGCGCCAACGGCTATGTGGAAGAATACCTGATGAACAACGGCATGGAAGTCTACCTGCCCGGCATGATGGACTTCTTCCGCGTGGACGAAGTGGTACGTGGCATCAAACTGAAACGCGGTTTCTCTGCCAACCCCATCAATGATAAGATTGTGGGTGGCATAACGGCTAAGGTCTATACCCACGCTGTGGAAACAGTCCATAAGGTGATGCACAAGTTCAAACTCTACGAGCATCACGCCGACTGCTACGAGTTGGTGGACTTGGTTGGCGACATCATCGACCCGAGCTACAATACCGGCGAAGGCTGGCTCATCCCGGGTGAGATTCTGTACAATGCCAAGAGAGGCATCAACAGCTTCATCATCCTGCAACCCTTTGCCTGCCTAGCGAACCACATCAGCGGCCGCGGCCTTACCAAGGCTGTGAAGGAACGTTGCCCCAACATTCAGGTGTTGAGTCTGGACTACGATCCGGACACCAGCTTTGCAAACATCGAAAATCGTTTGCAGATGCTCATCATCAACGCCCGAGAGCTGGAAAAAGCGAACAAGGGAAAATCCGAAAATTAATATCTGGGACCGGCGACGGTCCCATTTTTGCAAAGCATTATCGTTTGCGGCGCATGGCGCGAATATTTTTAGGCAGCACTTCCTTGTGCCACTTGATCCATTCATCATAAAAGATGTAGCGCCGCTCCCGCTGCCGAAATTGACGACCATGAACCACACGGCGCCCATTCCGTTCCTCCACAGGAATTACGATGTGAAGGCACTCATGGTATACCACGCCAGCAACCGCATACTTGGGGCAGTTGGGCATGTCATAACCGCGGCTAATGCTGATGAGATGGAACTCCTCGCCTGTTTTCGGGTCTTTCCGGAGGGAATGGAAACTGAGACCTCCAACCCGATTGCTCCAGGTGATTCTGCAGGTCAACGCTCCATCAAAATAGGTTTCATTCACCGCGGCCAAAATATCGTCCAAATTGTGGCAGTTTCCTTTGGGCCGAATGGGCGGTAGCCTACCGCGACTTTCCGTAGGAGCCTCTCCCTTATCCACCAGAATCTGATCCACCAAAGTCCAAAGTCTGGAAACCAAATCCTTGATGATGGCCTTATTCTTCTGGGTCTTCCGGCGTAAAGCATGTTCCGCCCACTCCGCCGCAAGTTCACGGGCATCCACAAATTCAGGTGCCTTCATATAGCCCGGCAGTATCACCTCCGGGTGACCAAAAAGCCCTCCGCCACTGCAGCGGATGCTTTTTTTCATCAAGGGATTGTAACGGAAATGGACGAGTCCATTCTGCGATAGCTCTGGCGAAACAATTTCGGCTGCAGGAACAACCTTCTTCGCGGGAAAATTCCCGAAAAGATCCAACTGCCCAGACTGATTATCGCTATACTCAAAAGCCATCAGGAGAGAATTCCTTCGTACTGGTTCAAAGATAGCAAACCGCCAAAATAACTTTCCGGAAGGTTCAGCGCCTCATAATGTTCCGATATGCCATAGATGGCTTCCTCAATATTATCGGGCATGTAAACCACATAACTATCATTCTTATCCGTCAGGAGCGCTTCTGGCGTGCAGTACTTCGGGTCTGTCTCGCTAAAATACATCCGGCAAGACACGGGCCGTAGCGGGTAAATCCCGCAATCTCCCGCTGCATCAGAAAAGGGGCAAGGCTTCCACACACCAAAGTAATCGTGAAGGGCCTTGTCCTCCGCCTCATCTTCCGAACCCAGTTCCGCAAAGCGCTTCTCGTACAGGCCTTCAAACAAAGAAGAGCGAATCTGGCAAGCCTCCATTACCGAAATAAAATCTTCCCGCTCCCGCAAGCTTGAATACAGATAAATTAACTCAAAGGGTTCCACCGACATGGGATAGTGATGGCAGCAGTTTCCACAGGAAGCCCTGCACTGTATAGGTCGCGGTTGCTGCGGAATCACCGCCCTCAAGTATTCCGCGTATGCCTCGTGATATTTTTTGCAAAAATCAACAATCCGTGGAAGTTCTTGCCGCAAGTTATCCAGCCCAATGGCAGATTTCCGACCAAGCGAATTGGCTAAAACGTCCAAACGGTCCCGTTCCACCCGCAACAGATTCGAGAGTTTCATCGCTGAAACTTTGTATGCCTTGGTCGGAAAATAGTCGCGGTAGGTTTCCATCGGTTTCAAATATATTAAAACACGCTAATTTAGGCAAAATCGCCCAAAATGAGCCCATATCTCCAATCCCCTCATAAAAACAAAAAAAATAAGTTTTATATTTCTTATAAACACAGGATAATTTCAGATGCAGTCCAAAAAACTCGTTTTGTCCTTCATTGCGGCAATCACTCTGTTCGTGGGTGGTTGTAATCTTTTCAACCCCACCGAAAGCATCAACATTGAATCTGATGATGCCGAAGCCCTTACATACGAGGGTTACATCCAGTTTCAAAAAAATGACTACAATGAGGCCGAAAAATATTTTAGGAAAGCAATCAAGGCCGACAAGACCCACTCCGAAGCATGGTACGGGCTTGCCAAGACCATTATGAGCCAGCAGGGAATCAATCCCTTTGAATTTCTTAAATACGCCAATGTTAGTAGTGGAGTCGCCATCCCCTTCTATGACATGGATGACAAAACTGCTCAAAAATACGAAAGTAGTCTGGACACCGTACGGAACTTCTTACAGACTTTCATTGAGTTGGATACCACAGGCAATTTGGACAATGTCATCACCTTTGGGACATTCGCCAACAGCTATATGGTACTGGAGTCCGTACATTCCATGTTAGGTTTACGTTCCGCCGCTCAAGATTTAGATGTTTGCGACAAGAACAATCCCAATGTGGACAAGGAGTGCGACCTTGGAGTCGTCCTCAACTCTCTCAAAGGAAAAGTCAACTCAACTCTAGACGGATTTCATGAAGTTTTCAATACATGCAAATACTATCCAAGTGCCATGCGCACTGCTGGAGACCAGTTCCTACAAGGTTTTGATTTAATCAAAGATGAGGCGAAAGACCAAGCCTTCGCTACAGCCTGTGGAGCTCTAGCCCAAACTACCGAATCAGGAGAAGACAACAGAACACGTGAAAAAAGCCTAAACATCGTCATTGCACAATTCGGCTACAGCGATACTTCGGATGATGACGGAGACGGTTGTGTCGACGAGGAACTCTATGATGGAGTCGATAATGATGGCGACGGAGAAATTGATGAAGACATTCGTGACAGGACAAATCCCATTGTCTATGATATTGAACTTGCATACAAAAACAAAATGGCAGGAAAAAACAACATCAAGGATTTGATGATAGTAAAATCAGCAAAGCCTAACGATAAATATGAAAAAGTTGATGTTGACATGAACGGCATTCCAGGCAAAAAAGATGATGAAGAATGGAGCTTTGTTTATCCTGACTATAACAAGCGCGTGGAGAAAAACGACTATCGGTTTGCATTTGCCAAAAAGCTGACCTATAATCCTAAAGGCTTAAGTAATGAGGATTTCACAGACCTAAAGTATAATGTTGCAAAAGATACCGATCCACATAACATTCAGTATGATTTAAAGTTCCGACAAGAGAACATTGGTGGTTGTTGGGTGAACTACGACCAACAGAAATTTGAACAATGGTTCCAGGGGAGGAACTAACTATGAAAAATCTTTTTGTAGCAATATCAGTCCTCCTTCTCTCCATATGTGCTTTTGCAGCCAAGGCTCCGACCCACCATTCTCTTCGTGCGGAATCCATGGGCAATGCCCATATCGCCCTTGTTGACGATAAAGAGGCCATCTATTACAACTATGCCGGATTAAGCCAAATCAACAGACTTGGCAACTATGAAAAACGCCCCGAACAAGGCTATTATCCTAGGAACTTCATTGGAGACATGCGTTTAAATCTTGGTGGCGCAGGACCTTTTGAAACCTATTTTTCCACTTACAATGTGGCAAAAGATTTGCAAAAAATGTACGATAGAGTCCACAAAACAGCCAAACTTTTAGGAAAGAGTGAATCAAAGCTTTTGATGGACACCCTAGCCACCCATCCGGAATTAGTAGACAAAATCAATAGCTACGACCATAAGAATCTATCCATGAAAATCAAAATGGATGCCGAAATGGCCTTCCATAATTTCGGAGGAGCTCTTTGGGTTGATGGAAACGTCGCCCCCTATCTAGACAACGGAATTATTCTGCCCTTTATGGAAGTAGACACCTTCTATGTAGATGCCGTTGCGCAAGCTGGTGTGGCTTATGGTTTCACTGATAATTTTTCGATTGGCATCGGGGCCAAAATTGCAAAACGTCACAAAGTGGATATGATCACATTGGATATTTTGAACTACGAAACCACCCAAGACACTTTGGAAGACCGTTATCATGATGCTGCAGATGAATTATTGGATTTTGAATCCATTTCCGCAGGTATGGATGTTGGTGTACTGTATCAGCTTACTCGAGAATTACGCGTTGGCGCCTCTGTTCGCGACATCTACTTCAAGGAACTCGCAGGCGATAAGATTACTCCTAACGTTGGATTAGGCTTCAACTACAGCCCCCGGTTCTTCAACAAGAACACTGGATTTGGCCGCAAGTTCAACTTTGCCTGCGACTATACCGACATGTTCAACGACGAAAACAACTACAAGCCCCTCTCCCATGTGAACTTTGGCGTAGAAGTTGAGCAGACTTTGTTGGCATGGCCAGGCTACAACAACGAACTGCGAGCCTTAGCCATGCGACTGGCTGGAGGTTTCAAAGGAGGCTACCCATCCGCTGGCGTAAGTTTCGAAGTACTCCGCTTCGTCACATTTGAATTCGCCACATGGGCTGAAGAACTTGGCTACTATACAGGTCAAGACGAAGAACGCGTGTACATGGGAGAAGTCAGTTTCGGCTTCTAAACGTTTGCCGCTTGACTTGCAAGCAGGTACAAATACCCTACATAAACGGCGACAAAAAAGATTCCCTCGAATCTGTTGATGCGACCAACACCACCCTTTAATTTTCGGAAAGGGATTCCGAAGATAAATAGCAGGGCAGTAAGGCCGAGCATTAAAGGCAAATCTCGAACAAAGACACTCTTGTCCACGGAATCCATAGGAGCGATTACGCCCGCAATGCCAACCACAGCCATGGTATTAAAGAGGTTGGAGCCGAGAATGTTGCCCACCGCAAGGTCATCCTCCCCCTTTCTTGCAGCCATGATGGAGCTGGCAAGTTCTGGCAAGGATGTACCCACGGCAACAATGGTGAGGCCAATGAGCAAATCGCTAACCCCGAGAGAGCGGGCTATCTCTACCGCACCCCAGACCAGCATTCTGGAACTTGCCACCAACAAAACCAAGCCCAAAACCAGCCAGAGAATGGATTTTGAAAGCGATATTTTTTTTGCTGAATCGGGCGGCACGGCATCAATTGGATTTTCTGCAGACGCCTTCTTTGCAATGGCCCGCTCGCTAAGGATGTTGAAAAGCATTATCCCCGCAAATACAGCCAAGAGCACTACGGCATCCATGCGAGAGATAGCCCCGTCGTGCAACTGATAAAAGGCCAAGCCTGAAACCGCAAGTAAAATGGGAAGGTCCCGCCGGAGGGCAATTCTTTTCACCACCACCGGAATAATGATTGCCGTTACACCTAGGATTAGAGCGATATTTGCAATGTTACTGCCGTAGGCATTACCCAAGGCCAGTTCCGGATTCCCCTGCAAAGCGGAAAGTGCAGAGACAACCATCTCTGGGGCGCTGGTGCCAAAGCCCACCACCACCATCCCGATAAGGAGAGAACTCATGCCGCAAAATTTTGCAACACCTACGGCACCATCTACAAACTTGTCCGCACTCCATACCAGGAGTGCAAGGCCAGCGATTACGGCAACGATTGGTAAAACCATCAACTAGAACAGGTAGAAGGACATGCCCAGGAGGAAGGCAGAAGACGTCAGGTCGTCCACACTCCAATCCACCATGGTATCATAGAGGTCAGAGAAGCCAAAGTCGAAGCGCAGGTCAAAGGCCACAAAGCGGTTCGCCTTGATGGAAAGTCCAAATATGAGATTCCAATCGATAGAGTTGCGGATTTCCTTGTCAATCATGTCATACTTGAAACGTTCATCATCATAGGTGACCTTGAATTCATCCTGAACGGGAACTGCAGCCTGGACACCCAAGTCAAACATGACACTGGAACGAGCGCCCTTGAAAGTGAAGAGCACAGGAATATCCACCTTACGCTGTTTGAAGGTAGCCTTCAAATGCGTGTAAGCTTCTGTAGCTGGATTGTACACGCGGTCAAAGGAAGCGGAAGCCTCACTCTGTTCAAAGAGAACGCCCACCTTCATGCCAATGGTGTATTCATTCAGCGGGAACAGGGCAAATGCACCTGCACGCCAAGAAATTCCACCGTAATCGTCGTCATCATCCCAATCATCACCCGTCAGCTGGTAAGAACCGATAAAGCCCTGGACGCCAAAACTGAGTTTCATGGGCACAAAACCGCGAAGCTCCTCAAAAGACATGGTGTCTTTAGCGGGCGTTTGGGCAACATAGACCACATGAACAGGATTTTCCTGACGGACGGCAGTGGGTGTTGGTGTGTAAACAGGGCGATAAACTTCTTGCTCAGCAGGTGCGGGAGCAGCAACGGTCGCAGGTTCAGCGGCGGGGGCTGTAACTTCGGGAGCCACGGGTTCCGTAGCAGGCACAGCGCCATCACGGACTACCATGGGAGAACTATCTTCCGCAGCCTCGGTCGCTGGAATTGCTGCTTCAGGCGTCGCTGCCGCGGGAGTAGCCGCTACCGGAGTAGCCACCTCAGCCGGAGTTTCAGCAACAGGTGCCGGAGTTGCTTCAGGAGCAGCTGCAGCTGGAGCCACAGATTCTGCGGGCGTGGCAGCCGGAATCACTGGATCCGCAGCAAAAACTGCAGAAGAGAGGGCCACAAGGGCCAGAACGGACAAAAACTTCTTATTCATGGAACCTCCTGAACAATTTTCCTCAAAAATACAAAATTTAGGCGAAATTAGCCAGATTTCCTTGACAGAGAGGCTTATTTTTATATATTTGGACCACGCAAATGTTGCGACAAGCTAGAAGGTATCAAATGGATAAAAAAAATATCATATTGATTGCTCTTGGAGTCTTGTTGCTGGTGATCGGCTTTTTCTGCCTGGCCCAGGGCCCTGCCGATAATCCCGTATCACTGACAGTTGCACCTCTGATTCTCGTCCTCGCCTATGTGGTGGTGATTCCCCTCGGAATCCTCTTCAGCGGCAAAAAGAAGCAGAAATAGCAACGACATTTGTCGCACAACCCTTTCGGGCGATTAGCTCAGTTGGTTCAGAGCGTCTGCCTTACAAGCAGAATGTCAGCGGTTCGAATCCGTTATCGCCCACTACCGAAAATCGGAAACGATTTGGGGTGGTAGCTCAATTTTGGTTAGAGCACCGGCCTGTCACGCCGGAGGTTGCGAGTTCAAGCCTCGTCTATCCCGCGAAAGGACCTTCCACTGAGGAAGGTCCTTTTTGTTTTCGCCCTCTCCCACGAGAGGTTTTTTCTTTTCCCTACAAAATTGCGAAGGCGTGGTTCATTGGGCCTTTGCCCTTGCCTAAATTCAGCATGGCCGCTAACGCCTTTGAAATGAATTCCTTGGAAAGTCGCACGGAAGTCTTCAAATCGTGACCTAGCGCCAAATTACTGGCAATAGCACTACTTAAAGTGCAGCCTGTGCCGTGGGTGTTTGGATTGTCAATCTTTTTCCCGTAAAACCACTGCATGCCCGTAGCATCGCACAGCAAGTCGTTGGCGTCATTCAGTTCGTGACCGCCCTTCATCAAAACCGCACAACCAAATTCTTCAAAAATTCGCTTGGCAGCGACTTCCATATCCTCGGGAGTTTCAATCTTCAACCCCGTCAGGACTTCTGCCTCGGGCCGGTTGGGTGTAATCACCATGGCCATGGGCAAAAGGCGCTTTTTAAGCGTATCGATGGCTTCATCCGAAATGAGTTTTGCGCCATTGGTCGCGACCATTACAGGATCCACCACCAGGTTCTTCGCCTCATACTCTTTTAATTTGTCTGCAATTGTGTTGATGAGGACACTGCTGGCCACCATTCCCGTCTTCACCGCATCCGGATAGATGTCTGTGAATACAGCATCCAACTGGTGCGCCAAGAATTCTGGCGTTGCTTCCATGATGTCGGTAACGCCCAAGGTATTCTGGGCCGTCAATGCGGTAACTGCACTCATGGCAAAGACGCCATGAACCGTCATGGTTTTGATGTCGGCCTGAATTCCAGCACCGCCGCTAGAATCTGAACCTGCGATAGTGAGTGCGGTACGCATGAATTATTAATTATGAATTATGATGTATGAGGTATGAGATGTAAAGTATGAATTATGAAGTATGAGACTTGAGGGATGAGATTTGTGGGCGCCCTAATCAGGAAATTTCGAGATAAAGCGTCCACAACCTCTTATTACAAGCAGTGAGCCCGGAGTTCCTCGTCGCTCAAAGTACTGAGATAGGCAGGAGGAACGTCCAAAACCGTCTTGCAACCCGTCACGCCTTCAGCCTTCATGCGGAGAGCGGCGCGGGCGTAAGCCACCAGAACACTGGTCGTGAATTCCGGATTGGAATCCAGCTTCAGGCTGTATTCAATGATATGGCTGTGTTCGTTGTTCCAGCCTGTCTTTCCGCTGCGAATGACAAAACCTCCATGAGCGAGACCGCTGTGGTTTGCCTTGAATTCCTCTTCGCTGATGAAGTTCACCGTAGTGTCATAGTCGGAGAAGTAGTTGGGCATAGTCTTGATTTCATTCTCAATGCGAGCGAGATCTGCACCTTCCTCCGCCACTACGAAAACTTCACGAGTGTGCTTCTGGCGCGTAGTCAAATCCGGATTCTTGCCGCTGCGAACCGCATCCAAAGCCTCCGGAACCGGGCAAGTGTACTGCTTTGCGTTCTTCACGCCTGCAATTCGGCGGACAGCATCGCTGTGCCCCTGGGAAACACCCTTGCCCCAGAATGTGTAGTCCTTGCCGTTGGCGAGAATAGAAGCCGCATACACGCGGTTGAGGCTGAAGAGACCCGGGTCCCAACCCACGGAAATCATGGCGATGTGGCCGTTTGCCTTGGCGGCTGCATCCACATTGGCAAAATGTTCCGGAATGCGGGCATGGGTGTCAAAACTATCAATGACGTTAAAAAGCTTTGCATATTCGGGCGTAAGTACCGGCAAATCCGTAGCGCTACCACCACAAATAATAAGGAGATCAATCTTGTCCTTCCAATTGGGGGCTTCCGCAACGTTCAAAACGGGAACACCTGCCGTCTGGATTTTCACGCTGGAGGGGTCACGACGGGTGAACACCGCCACCAGTTCCATATCCGGAGAATTCTTGACGGCGCATTCCACGCCACGACCTAAGTTTCCATAACCGAGAATAGCAATCTTTGCCATATAAGCTCCTAAATTTTGGCGAAAATATATAAAACTGATTAAATGCCGGTGCTACCAAAACCGCCCCGGTCGGTGCCATCAAGCTCACCTTCCTCGAAAGAGAGGACAGGCTGCTTTTTGAGAATGCGGAACTGGGCGATGCGGCTCCCCTTCTTGATAGTCACGTCTTCGGTAGCGTAGACGGGCATCTTCCACCAGTCCCCCTTGCCGCAGTAACTGGAATCCACCACGCCCACGGAATTAGTCTGGAGAATCTTGAAGTTCTTGAAGGTGGAACTGCGGGGCGCCAAATGAGCCTCGTAGCCCTCAGGGAGTTTCATCGCCACTCCCAAATGAATCAAGCGGAAATCACCCTTCTTGAGCACCACCGTTTCTGCTGCACTCAAATCAATCCAATCCGACTTGTTATCGATGTACGTAAGGCGAGGGATGGTATCGTCCAGATATTGAATTTTGATGGTTTCCTTTTCCATAGTCCAATCTTCTTCTTAAAACAAGACAAATATAAAAAATCCGCTATACCACATCAAAGGTAATCTTTTCCTTAATTTTCTGTATTAGCTAAAAGCCGTGAACAAAGCTAACTGGAGTGTCCAAATTTTCATGAAAGACAACACAAATCACATTTGGTGTCTATGGTCGGTATCGCGAATACATCGAACAGAGTATGCGCCATTCCCTGTATACGGGTATTCGAACACAGGCAACTCCTCGCAGCCAATTTCGAAAATACGAAGGTTTGATGACAAAAAGGCGGCGAAAAAACCTTCAGCTTCGAAAACTTCTATCGCAAAATAACCTCCGGGAAGAACAGCAAAGCCATAAGCGTCATCCCCATTGCCGTAATCCACCCAACCACTAGTGGACTTCAACAACGTACCAACATTATTTTCTACACCAACTTTGGAGAACATGATTTTCCACTCCTCACCGCTTGGCAGGTGCCACCCATCAGGGCAAGCGTTCAAAGCATCCGAGAGCGTATATAGTCGGCCATACCGGTCGCAATTGGAGGAAATGTTGTCATAACAGTAGCTATCGGGCGTACTGTAGTTCAAATTTTGAGCCATCCAAATCTGATCGCCGATTTTTACCGTATTATAGGATTCTATTCTTTCATTCCTAGTATCATTAAACAAAACGTACTTAAAGTTTTTTACTTTTATTGCCCACTTACTCGAACAAAACCAGATGGTTTTTTCCCATTCATCTTCGTACTTTATGGTCTGATTTTGTGTATAACTCGTGCACCCCAAATCCAAGGTAACCTCAACATTTGACGCCTCTCTAAATTTTCCGTCATCACAAACATACTTATTGGAAGAAACAACCTTGCCACTAACAATCGCTCCATTTTGCAAGCAAGTAAAGCCATAAGTATCATATTCCAATGTTGTCGCAGTTTTCCACACATTCGATTTGCAAATGTAATATACAGACTGTTCCTCTGCAATTTTTTCCTCATTAGCACTTGAACAAAAATCAAGAGAAGTCTTCAACCATTGGTCATCTCTATAAACATACTTAGCATCTGTCACATTCCCTTTCCTAACTTCACCAATTGCACCTGTTTTCCATCCATAGGTATCATACTCCAACGTTGTTGCCTTTTCCCACACGCCCAATTTACAAATGTAATGTACAGACTGTTCCTCTGCAATTTTTCCCTCATTAGCACTTGAGCAAAGTTCAAGGGAAGTACTTAGCCATTTGCCATCCTTGTAAACATATTCAACATCTGTCACATTTCCTTTCTTAACTTCTCCAACCACACCGTTTTCCCATCCATAGGTATCATACTCCAATGTTGTCGCCTGTTTCCATTCACCTAAATTGCAGATGTAATAGATTCCAGCCATGTCTTCTATTACTCCCTCACGTGCTACGTTGCAAACACCCAAAACTGCCTCCATTTCATTCTCTGCAACTGCACGCCATACACCATTTTCATAGACATAATATTTATTCTTATTTACCACACCAGCCTTTACATCTCCCTCAACTCCAGTCAATCCATATGTATCATAGTCCAATTCCGAGGCTTTCTCCCATATTTTTGAACGGCATACATACCAAACCTCAGCCGTAGAATCTATCCGCGACTCAGATTTCTCGTCGCAGATTCCCAAGATTGATTCCAACGCAACGGCTACCCAGATGTGATTCAAGCAAACATAGTCCGACATTTTTTCACGAACATAGATGGTATTCCCTGCACGCTCGCTGGTACAGCTATCCAAATCATTAATGGATTGGACTTCCCTGGGGTTATCTTCAAAATTTTCACCCCCATTGCTACTGCCTTCCTCTCCACAAGCAGCAAATCCCATTACCATAAAGAACGTCCAAAGCCAACACTTTGCATACATCGCAGAAGAAAAAAATGATTTTTTTATCATAAATTACCTTTGTTGAATCGAGGAATTTGCATTCTAAGTTCTAACAAAAAAATCTACCTCGCCCACAAGTCATTTCGCAATTTTCCAATTTTGAACGTTTGATCGAAGTAGATACTCTATTCTGTCACACCAAATATATATACTATAAAATTTACATTGCCGGATTTATTTTGGGAAGGAGTTCTACAAACACGAGGAAAGGGTCAAATAGGAGCAATATTTATAGCAAATCTGCAATTTGAACTAGTTTTTAGGGAATATATGTTTTAACTTTTGGTATTATGAAATTAAGCATTATTCCTAAGGAATCGGGCAAGGCCAAAGCCAGCGCCCTCTTTTTCGTTAAGCAGTCCATTCAGTTTTCCGATGTTCTCTCCGAAGCCGGCGAAAAGCAAGTGGAGTCCGCCCTCAAAAGCATGAAGGACGGCATTTTTGCCGACCTGGAATTTCTGGAAATCGATGGCAGGGCCACCTTTTTCGTAGATGCCGCCAAGGAGCGGGGTCTTTCCGGCCTGGATCACCTGCGGATGGCAGGATACCGCCTGGCAAAGGTGGCCGCCCAGAAGCAGATTCCCGTAGTGAGTTTAATGCTGGCCGATGCCGCGCCAGAGCAGTTCAAGGCTATCGCCCACGGCCTCGCCTACGCCGACTACAAATTTGACGCCTACAAGAGCAAGAAGAAGGAACCTTTCCAGGTCACTTTTGAGATTGAGGCGGGAACACAGGTTGCCACATTCAAGAAGATTGCGGCGGACGTCGCTGTTGAGCAGAAAGCCGTCACCTTGGCAAAAAACCTGGTGAATACACCTGCTGCAGACATGACTCCCGCTGATTTTGTAGACCGGGCAAAAACTATCGCAAAATTTACGCAGGGCCTTTCCATCAAAGTCCGCGACATGAAGCAACTTAAAAAGGAAGGTTTCATGGGCCACGTCACTGTAGGTAAAGGCAGTTCTCGCCCACCTTTCATGGTGACAATCAGCTATGACGGTTCTCGCACATCCGCGAAAAAACGCGGGACACAAACTTCTGCCGACCACTTGGTCATCGTTGGCAAAGGTCTCTGTTTTGATACGGGCGGACTATGCCTCAAACCGCCCAAATCCATGCCGGAAATGATCAGCGACATGACGGGCGCCGCTACCGCCCTCGCTGCCATCCAGGCCATTGCAACTTTGAAACTTCCTCTGAAAGTGAGTGCTGTTCTCTGCCTTGCAGAAAACGCCATCGGTAACACATCCGTGCTGCCGGGCGACATCTTTACCGCGAAAAACGGCAAGACCGTCATGGTGGACAACACTGATGCAGAAGGCCGTCTGGTTTTGAGCGACGGTCTTGCGGAAGCAGGTCTGATTGGGGCAACACACATCATCGACATTGCAACCCTTACGGGAGCCATGGTCCGCGCGCTCGGGTATGCGGTAACGGGATTTTTCGCGAACGACGACGACCTCGCCCTCAATACCATCAACGCGGGTGAAGCCTGCTGCGAGAAGTTCTGGAGCATGCCTCTGGAAGAAGAATACGCCGACGCCCTCAAAGACAAGTTCGCAGACCTGAAGAACACTGGAAGCGACGCGGGCGCCATCAGTGCGGCACTCTTCCTGCAGGAATTCGTGCCCGAAAATACGGTATGGGCCCACTGGGACATCGCTGGTACCGCTTTCGTCACCAAGAAATGGAAATACACAGAATACGGTGCCACCGGTTTTGGCGTCCAGACATTGATTGAAATGGCCA
This sequence comes from Fibrobacter sp., assembly GCA_024398835.1. Taxonomy (GTDB): domain Bacteria; phylum Fibrobacterota; class Fibrobacteria; order Fibrobacterales; family Fibrobacteraceae; genus Fibrobacter. The sequence goes on along the minus strand of JAKSIK010000003.1, from coordinate 103,883 downwards.
GGCGCTTATCCGCCACCGCAGACAAGGACTGTGCCGAATCTGAATACAAACAAGTTTAAAATTGGAAGGCAAAACATGAAAAAACAAAATCTGCAAATGATTCTCTGGATTGCCGCCCTTATCGTAGGCGGAATCCTCGGTGTTCTCGGCATTGAAAAGTTGAACGACTTGTTCAACTTCATCGCTACGGCATTCACGCGACTGTTCCAGTTCCTGGCAGTGCCCACCATCGCGCTCGCAGTGATTACCACCTTCGCCTCCTTCGGGAAGAAGAAAAATACGGGCCGGATTTTCCGTCATGCCGTTTCTTACACGCTGCTCACCACATTTGCGGCAGCCATCGTGGCGGTGCTGCTCTATTTCGCCATCGCCCCCGAAAATCTGCCTGCGGAAGCCGCTGCCATCGGCAGTTCCGACATTCCCCAGAACCTCACTGGTCTCTCCTACTATGAACATTTCCTCTCGGTGATTCCCAACAACATGCTGCAGCCGTTCCTGGTGGGGAACGTACTCTCCGTGCTGTTCATCGCCTTCGCCATCGGTGTTGCCCTTTCCCGCATGCCGGAATCTGAAACAAAGGACACCGTCATCCGCTTTTTTACCGGATTCCAGGAACTGCTCTTCATGCTGATTCGCGGTCTCATCAAGATTTTGCCCATCGGCATCGTGGCCTTCGCCGCCCAGCTCACCGCCCAGATCAGCGCCGGCGTGATTATCGGCTCCATCGGAAAATATGTTCTCGTGGTGATGTGCGGAAACCTGCTGCAGTTCTTCATCATTCTGCCGCTGTTCCTCATTGCCCGCGGACTCAACCCGCTGAAGGTCCTGAAGCAAATGATGCCTGCCGTTCTCACCGCCCTATTTACCAAGAGCAGTGCGGCAACCCTTCCTGTGACCATGCGGAGCGCCGAAGAACGAATGAACGCGAACCCCGAAGTGGCCCGTTTTGTGCTCCCCATCTGCACTACCATCAACATGAATGGTTGTGCAGCCTTCATTCTCGTGACATCTTTATTCGTGATGCAGAATGGCGGTGTGGCTCTGACCCTCCCCACAGTTCTCTTGTGGATTCTCATTGCCGTCATGAGCGCCATCGGAAACGCTGGCGTCCCCATGGGTTGCTACTTCCTCACCCTCTCCCTCATGGCGGGCACCGGAATGCCTGTGGGCATCATGGGCATCATTCTCCCCATCTATGCCATCATTGACATGGTGGAAACCGCAGAAAACGTGTGGAGCGATTCCTGCGTTTGCGCCATGACCAACAAAGATATTTACGGGACGAAATAAATCTGGAAATGGACTTCAAAATCATCGCACGCATCAAAAGTGACTTTCCGGAAAAGTTCGGGATTCCGCGGCAGAGCGGTATTTTGAAGAGTCTGCGGTCCACCATCCAGTTCACGCCGGAGTTCAGGAATGCGGATGCTCTCCGCGGGCTGGAAGGTTTCAGCCACCTGTGGCTTTTGTGGATTTTCTCCGAGAACATTCGGGATTCCTGGAGCCCGACGGTGCGGCCTCCGCGACTGGGCGGAAACAAGCGGCTAGGAGTTTTCGCCACACGCAGCAGTTTTAGACCAAACCCCATCGCCATGAGCTGCGTGAAGATTGAAGAAATCCGCTTCGACATTCCCGAAATCGTGGTGAGCGGCGCCGACCTGATGGATGGAACCCCTATCGTGGATATCAAGCCGTACCTCCCCTATGCTGACGCAATCCCCGATGCGACGGGCGGTTTTGCGGAGGCCGTGCGATTCAACAACCTGGAAGTTGAGATTGCTGCAAGCGACCTAGCAAAGCTTCCCGAAGAAAAGCGGGAGCCGCTGCGCCTGATTCTGGAAGAAGATCCGCGGCCCCATTACCAGGCGGATCCAGAGCGGATTTACGGTTTTCATTTCGCCGGTTTTGAAGTGAAGTTCAAGGTGAATGAGAATAAGCTTTCCGTGGTGAGCATCGAGAAAGCCTAGACCCGAAAGTAAGCGCTCCTGGGTTTGAGAAGCCTGTTCGGCCAACCCATTTCCCCTTCCCCTTTATTTTTTTCTACATTTGGCGCCATGCTCAATGTATCTAATGTCAGTCTTCAATACGGCAGCCGCGTCCTTTTCAAGGAAGTGAACCTCTCCTTCAAAAAAGGCAACTGCTACGGTGTCATCGGCGCAAATGGTGCCGGCAAATCCACATTTTTGAAAATCCTCTCCGGCGACTTGGAGCCCAATACGGGCGAAGTCACTAAGGACCCGGGCGAACGCATTGCTGTTTTGAAACAGGACCACTTCGCCTACGAAAAGAATACGGTGCTTGAGACCGTGATGATGGGCTTCCCCGAACTTTACGAACTGGGCAAGAAGCGCGACGAGTTGTACACCCTCCCCGAAATGACGGAGGAACAGGGCATGGAAGCCATGGAAGTGGAGACACGCTTTGGTGAAATCGGCGGTTACGAGGCAGATTCCAGCGCTGCAGTGCTTTTGAAGGGCCTTGGCATTCCTGAAGATTTGCACCAGAGTTTGATGGAAAACCTGGATGGCGGCCAGAAGATTCGCGTGCTTTTGGCACAAGCCCTCTTTGGAAACCCGGACATTCTCCTGCTGGACGAACCCACCAACCACTTGGATTTGGAGTCCGTTTCCTGGTTGGAAGATTATCTGGAACGGTTTGAAAATATCGTCATCGTGGTGAGCCATGACCGTCACTTTTTGAACACGGTCTGCACCCATACCTGCGATATCGACTACGGCAAAATCAACCTCTATGGCGGCAACTACGAATTCTGGTACGCCGCAAGCCAGCTGGCCCAGAAGCAGAGAAAGGACCAGAACCGCCGTGCCGAAGAAAAGATTGAGGAATTGAAGGCCTTCATCCGCCGGTTCGCTAGTAACGCCGCAAAGGCAAAGCAGGCCACCAGCCGCAAGAAGCTTCTCGACAAGATGACCGTGGAAGAAATGCCGGCCAGTAGCCGCAAGTTCCCGTGGGTCAACTTCAAGATGGAGCGCGAACCGGGCAAGATTGTGCTGGAAGTGAAGAACGCCACCATCGACGCTGGCGACGGTATCGTGTGCAAGGGGCTGGACTTCTCCCTCGGGAACCAGGACCGCGTGGCTCTGGTGGGCGAATACGACACTCTGAAGACCGCCTTCTTCCAGTTCATCGCGGAAGAGGCTGCGGAAAAAGCGCCCGAAGGAACCCTCAAGTGGGGAAACACCATCACCTACAACTACTTCCCTCGGAATAACGACAAATACTTCAACACGGACCTCTCTCTGGTGGATTGGCTCCGCCAGTACAGCACCGAGCAGGACGAGACCTTCATCCGCGGATTCCTGGGCCGTATGCTCTTTACCGGCGAAGAAGCCTTGAAGAGCGCAAACGTTTTGAGTGGTGGCGAAAAAGTCCGCTGCATGCTCAGCAAGATGATGCTCTCCAACGCCAACTGCCTCCTCCTGGACGAGCCCACCGCCCACCTGGATTTGGAAGCCATTACCGCTTTGAACAATGGCCTTACCGCCTTCCAGGGTCCGGTGATTTTCTGCACCCAGGACCATGAATTCGCCCAGACTGTAGCAAATCGCGTTCTGGAACTGACTCCCAATGGAGTTTTGGACAAGAGCATCACTTTCGACGAGTGGTTCGAATCCAAAAAATCCAAGAAATAACCGCAAATTTGAGCCAAATTTCGGTTTTTGTCCCCTTGACAGGGGAAAGTCACATTTATATATTTGGCTCGTTGCTTGAGAAATCAGGCAAACCACCACTAATAGTGGTCACCATCTGGGGTGGTAGCTCAATTTTGGTTAGAGCACCGGCCTGTCACGCCGGAGGTTGCGAGTTCAAGCCTCGTCTATCCCGCGAAAACCCTCTCTCACGAGAGGGTTTTTCTTTTTCGACCTTCCTTCCTATGGAAGGTCCTTTTTGTTTTCTCGGGCGCGGTAAAAATTAAATCGGGACGCAAGGCTTCACACTTTTTATCTTTGGGCTCATGGGTTACATCGCCATCATCCTCATCGCTATCACCGAAGCCATGGACTGCTTTGCAGTGTCCATCTCTACGGGGCTATGTAAGTCCACAATCCCCTATAGCAGGGCAGTGCTGCAGTCCTTCTCCTTCGGGTTCTTTCAGGGTGGCATGACGCTCCTCGGATTTTTCCTCGGGAAGGTTGCGGAGCGCTGGGTGAGTGCCTTCGGGCCCTACATCGCCTGCGGCATTCTCTCCATACTTGGCCTCCGGATGATCTGGGGCGCTATCCGCGAAATGCGGGAAGCCAAAGCCAGCGAGGCCCGCGACGGCCAAGCCGGCACAATCTCCAGTGGAGCCTCTTGCGAAATTGCCGCGCCCTCCCTCACCCTCAAAAGCATCGTCCTCCTCTCCATCGCCACAAGCATCGACGCCTTTGCCGTAGGCGTTTCCTTCGCCTTCGCGAAAGTGGACTTGATTTTTGCGACAGCGGCCATCGCCATCGCCTCCTTTGTCATCGCGCAAATCGGGTTTGAAATCGGGAAACGCACCGCGAGACTCTTCAAGACGAAAGTTCCCGAAATCATAGCAGGCTGCATCCTCATCGGTATCGGCGTGAAACTGCTATTCTAGGCCCCGCAATGAAGAACTCTTCCAACCTCATCTGGCATCTCACGGCCATCATCACCATCCTGGTATGGGGCACCAGTTTCGTCTCCACAAAAGTGCTGCTCTCCTACAATTTCACCGCCTGCCAAATCTACCTGTTGCGTTTTTCTCTCGCTTACCTGGTGCTTCTGGCAGTGAGTCACAGCAGTTTCAAGTGCGAAAACTGGCGGGATGAACTGCGGCTTCTCATCTGCGGTTTCACCGGCGGTGCCGTCTACTTTGTGGCAGAGAACACCGCCCTCCAGTATTCCATGGCGAGCAACGTCTCCCTCATCGTCTGCGGAAACCCGCTTCTCATCATGATATTTGCGGGCATTCTCTACAAGGCGGAGCGGATGAAGCCCATCCAGATTTTGGGTTCCCTCCTCACCTTCGCCGGCATGATTCTCGTGGTGCTCAACGGCCAGTTCATTCTCAAGCTGAATCCCTTGGGCGACCTCTTGGCATTCACCTCCGCCTTTGTCTGGGCCATCTACTCCGTCACCATCCGGAAAATAAACGGCAAGTATTCCGTCCTCTTCATCAGCCGGAAGATTTTCTTCTACGGGCTTCTCACCACCCTTCCCTTCCTCACATTTTTCAACAAGCCCTTCCCCGCAGAAAATCTCGCCGTACCCGCCGTGTGGGGAAACCTCCTGTTCCTCGGCATTTTCGCAAGCCTCTTTGGCTACGTGCTCTGGAACAAGACCCTGGAAAAACTGGGCACCGTATTCGCCTCCAACTACATCTACGCCATCCCCCTCGTCACCATGATTACCGCAGTCATCGTCCTTGGGGAAACCATCACGCCCCTCGCCATCCTCGGAGCAGCGGCAATTATCGTGGGCATGATCATCGCCGAGCGGAAAAAGAAATAAATTTGGGAAAGAGGAAAACATGGAACTTGGAAAAATCAATCACGCCCGCGTCTCGGATATTCTCCCCCAAGGCTACTACCTGGAACTGGAAACCGGCGGTCGCGTCCTTTTACCCGGAAACCGAAATCAATTCCAGCTCAACCTGGATGATGAACTGGACGTATTTGTGTACATGGATAGCGAGGACCGCCCCATCGCCACCATGGAAAAGCCCTACGCCATGGTTGGTGAATTTGCTGTTTTGGAAGTGAAAGATGTGAACCGGGTTGGCGCTTTTTTGGATTGGGGGATTGGCAAAGACCTGCTCCTTCCGTACAAACAGCAGCTTGGTGATTTGGAACGTGGCGACAAATGTGTGGTCTTTATTCTAGAAGATGAAAAGAGCAACCGCATCGTGGCCACAGAAAAAATCAAGAGCTTTTTGGATGACGATACTTCGGAACTCCACGTGGGGCAAAAGGTCCAGCTAGCCGCCTACGAAGTGACTCCCGAATATGTGGACTGCCTAGTGGACTACCGCTACACGGGGCGCCTCATGATGCAGCCCGGCATGAACAAGATTTACATCGGCGATACCATGACGGGATTCATCCAGCGGTTTACGGAAGATGGAAAGATTACCTTGAACCTCACACCTGTGGGCTACAAGGGAATCATGAACAGCGAAAGCCCGAGCGTCATTCTCCAGAAGCTGGAAGCCGCGGGCGGAAGCCTTCCCTACGGCGACCACACCGATCCGGAGACCATCCGTCGGGAATTTGGAATGTCAAAAAAGACGTTCAAGAAGATTCTAGGCACCCTCTTCCGCGAAGGAAAAATCCTGCTGGAAGACGACGGCATCCGACTGAGCAACGTCATTACGAGCCACAACGTGGCGCGGTAATCCAAGAACCTCAATAACAAGAAATCTTAGATTGCTTCGGCTAAAAGCCTCGCAATGACTCTATCGAGTCATTCCTGTGTGGCGTTGACTTCGTTTGCGTTCACCACGCGGATTTCAATACGGCGGTTGGCCTTACGACCCGCTTCCGTTGAATTGTCAGCCTTCGGACGACTTGGGCCATAACCCACAGCAGTCACACGCTCCGGAGAAATTCCCTTCTTAATCATGTAGGCGCGCACACTGCTGGCACGATCTTCAGAAAGTTTCTGGTTCAATTCCTCACTACCTTCAGAACTGGTATGGCCTTCGATTTCCACATTGGCCTTGGCGTTCCGCTTCAAGCCATCGATGGCAATGTTCAGCGTCTTCAGTGAACTGGGCACCAATTCCGCACTACCAGCCTTGAACGTTACACCCGTAAGTTCGGCACGGGTATCATCAAACACCACCGTGACACCGCCACTGCTGGCCTTTAAAGAGACATAAGGCGTTTCACCGCATTCAAAAGGCCCCGTCAAACTCTCGCAAAGAATCTTGTAACTGTCTTCACGAGGAATCATGAAACTCACTTCACCATTGGCATCAGTAGTTACAGTAATCTTGTTCTTGGGTTTGTTCACCCCCACAAAAACCAACTTCTTCTTAGCATGGGGCACATCGTCATCGTTCACATAAGTGATGTTCAAAACCGCATGAGTCTTGTTGGGGGCCAAATCCTTCGCAAAAAGGGAAGTGGCACCAAAACTTGCAACCAGGGCAAGGGAAAGGGCAAAAGGCAATTTTTTCATTTTATCTCCAATAACACCATCCAATAAAACACTTTGGACTGGTTAAAAATACAATAAAATTCTACCTTTGAGCCGTAAAAATATTTAAGGAGTCAAAATGAAATACACGAAAATCGCAGCTGCGCTGATGTTTGCCGGATTTTTCGCAACCGCAAACGCAGATGAAGACGCTTTTGCCCTGAAGGGAAACGTTCAGACCCAGGTCACCAAGTCCCTGGCCGATGACGACAACAACTTCAGTTCCGGCTGGATTCGCGCCAATGTGGGCGGCCAGTACAAGAGCGAAAACCTGGAAGGAACCGTGATGCTCCGCATTTTCGCGCCTGAATTCGGCAACAAGATTAAGGATGGCGATGGAAAGACGACCGCCTACGACAAGATTCTCGCCGACCTCTACTGGGTGAACTACAAGTGGAAACTGGGCGAAAGCGATATGCTGAACCTGAAGATTGGCCGCTGGAAAACGGACTGGTCTCAATCCACCCACTTCGGTACATACATTGATAAGAACGTGGCCACCCGCGGTCTCTGGATGCGCGATTACAGCCACAACGCTTTGGAAATGGGCTGGAAACATGGTCTCAATCAGTTGAATGCCATGGTAGCCGCCAAGGATGGCAAGGCAAACACTGGCTATGTCCGTGTGGAAGACGCCATGAAGTTCACCTTCCCTCTAGAAGTGAAGGTCGCCTACCGCAGCAATGCCGTAGACGTGGTGCAGAATACCGCTTTCCTCACCCACCGCATGGCCGCTTATGCCAGCTATAGCTTTATCCCTCACCTCCGCCTCTACGGTGAATACGGTCTGCTCTACACTCAGGACGAGGACATCAATACAGAAGCCGAAAACTATGTGGCCAACGAACTCAGCTACATGGGTAAGCCCGGCAAAAAATACATGCCTTTCTACGGCGGTTTGGAACTTCCCACTTTCGACATTCTCTCTAACCTCATGTTCGAATTGGAATACGTCCGCGACCGCGACGAAATTCAGGCCAATGCAGACGAACTGGCCTGGACCGTGGCTCTCGTGAAGAATATCGGAAAATCTAAGCTCCAGTTCAGCGTATATAGCGAAGAAACCCTCAGTGATGTGGGTCTCGCCTTCCGCCTCACCAGCACCATCAAATAATTATTTCAAATCCGTCACGCAGCGGACATAAAGCCCCTTCAAAACGCTTTCGTCCGTGCGGTTGATGCTCTTTCCTACACGCCGGAATTCCCAGGAACGTCCGGTGTTTTTCTTTATAGATGTTGCAGACCAGTAATGGCCCGTATTTTCTGCATCGCAGTATTCGTCCCAATCTCTGCACCCACCGCGGCCTAGATTATCCCAGTCTATCTTCTGATCTTTCTGATAATCCCGCCACTCGCCGTCATCGGGCAAATGCCACCCCTTGGGGCAGGCCTTCTTGGCTTCTGCATGCCCAAAAAAGCGGCCATGTCTCTCACAGAAAACTGAATCTTCCAAAAAGCACTGCTTTGCGGATTTCAAGCCGAACTTCAAGTTGGATTTCATCCAAATCATGCCGGCCTTCTCTTCCACCTTGTAGGTCTGATTGTCGCGTGGATCCACGAAGGTCATGGCCTTCCGGTCAATACCCTTTTCCGCATAAATATCCCGCTCACTCACACAACGGACTGCAACTACGGAACCTGCAGGGAGTTCCACCTGTTTTGCAGAGCCCCGCTTCAAATCCAGCATCATGGCACGATTTTCTACACCTGCAACAGCAAAATAGGCAGCATCCTTCCCTTTCACTTTTTTCTTCTTGTCTTTCGCATTATAATAGCCTTTAGTCTTACCGGCAAAGGATTTGACATTCTGCTTTTTACGCGGGCCCGTAAAGCGGTCCTTCACTATGGCAGACCACTCCTTGATATCGGGAACATGGGTTCCTTCCGGGCAGACGCCCTGTTGTTTGGCGCTCAAATTTTCCGTAAACCAGTTGTATTCGCCTGAGGCCATAGTTTTGTAATTATGGCCATCACGGGAATCTTTAATGGTAGGGGCTGCAGTAGCGGCGGAAACAAGTCCGGCAGAAAGAATAAATGCAAAAAGGAGTCGTTTCATCGATATTCTGAGTTGAGAAAAAATCTATAGGAAATATATATCTATTTAGAGAAAAAGTTTGCGAGCCCATACAATTTAGAACGATACCACCGTTCCAACACTATTTGGCACCGCCCAGAAGGAAATCTGATTCCCGCCGATTCGGAGAGGTTTCTTATGCGCCCGTATCACCGCCAAACTCACACCCGTCCCTACAAGAGCGCCAGCGGCTACGTCCGTCGGATAATGCCTTCCAGCCGCGATGCGAAGTACCCCGACGAAACCGGCCAGAGACATGGTGCTGGTCCAAACCAGAGATTTGTATGGAGAATTGGGATAGATGGTGGAGAACCATTCCGAGGTGAAGGTAGCCACCATAAACGCCGCAGAAGCGTGCCCTGAGAAGAAGGAGCCGTAAGCCTCTGCATCTGCGTCTTCCGCCTCACGAAGCGCATCGCCAGACTTGCCGTAAATATAGGGCCGTGGCCAAACTTCCAAGGAGCGCGCCAGCATGTTAATTCCATTTTGAATGGCAAGCGCCTCCGCAAACATCAAGGTAAAAGCCCCGAATTCGCCCCAAGTAGCTTCATCGCGAGCAATGGAAATTCCTCCAAGCACAAGAGGCATGGCTCCAAGAACAGCCGCATACTGGCTGGCCCTAGCCGCATTTTCATCATAGCGGCCAGCAATAGGTTTATCCCAAGGAAGGAGCCTTGATTCAGGGCGAATTTCGTCTTCCAAAGGTTTATCCATCTGGGATGCCCGATAGTTTCCATACAAACTAATTGCTGCTGAGCCAATCACCAGCGGAATATCGCTATACAAAGAAACTTCAAATCGCGGTAAAATTTTTTCTGACGGACAATCATCCTCCGCACACCAACCTTTTGTGGGTCCAAAACAGGCAACAAAGGTGAAAATCAGTAATTTTACGAAGGACTTTCTCATCAACACTCAAACTAAAAAATTATATTCCTCTTTAGAAGTAACTGGAGGCAAAGTGTCTAGTCAGGAACCCATTCGCGAGCCTATCATACCGAGCATGGAACTTTTCTCGGCCATTTCCGACGAAATGCGTCTCAAGATTCTCATGCTTCTGGATCAGGCGGAATGGACTGTTAATGAAATCAAGGACATTCTAGACATTCACCAGAGCAACGCCAGTAGGCACCTTGCAAAACTCTCCAGTTGCAACCTTCTGAAAGACCGCCGAGATGGCATCAAGGCCTACTACGGCCTCAGCGAAGAACTGCTCCTCAGCAATCGGGTTCTTTCCATCATCCGGGATGCCTACAACAACCTTCCGGACCACGACATCATCCAATGCCGCGCAGAACAGAAACTGCAGGAACGTACCGATAAGACCAAGGGCCAGATTCACAAGCTGGACCAGGCCGGCGGTAGTCTTAAGGCGCAAATCAGCCTCTTCAGCAAGCTGATGATTCCCTTTGAAAATGCGGTGGACATCGGTTGTGGCGAGGGCGGAGACCTCTCCTTAATGCTCGCTACCCGCTGCAAGCATGTGACAGCATTAGATTGCGACCCCAAAGTCATTTCCGGCCTACAACGCATCATCAAGCACAAGGGTTTCGACAACATCACCCCGAAAGTGGCGGACATGACCCAGACCGGACTTCCTTCTGACTTTGCCGATTTGGTGTTGATGAGTCAGGTGCTCCATCATGCAATGGACCCGCGATTAGCCTTAAAGGAAGCCATCCGCATCCTCAAGCCCGGTGGAACACTCGCCCTACTAGACCTGGCACAGCACAAGGAAGAATCCTTCCGTACCACCCATGGGCACATCTGGCTTGGCTTCGATAGCAAGCAACTGGAGTTTTTCGTTAAAGAATTTAATTGCAAAATCATCCTCTCCGAAATCATCCCTAGCGAAAACGAGGTGGATAAGAAACTCCCCGTCATCTGCATGATTCTGGAAAAGATTGATAAGGTTTAGACACAAGGAGACCCTTATGGCAAAACTCATAAAATATGTGGTCGTCGCAGCCGTTTGCATCATTTCGGCATTCGGCATTTACAGTCTGGTCAAAACCACCCAGATTGATGAAAACACTATTGACTAAAAAGTTGGATTATGAAAATCTTTGAAAAGAATTCCGTATTTTTCGGAAGTATTGCGGTATTATTTCTCGTCATTCTTTTAATTGTATTCCGGGAATTCGTGTTCAATCCCGATTTACTGATGCTGAACAGCGACCAACTCAACGGCATCGGGTCTAGAATCCTTCGTGCAGAAAACGTTGTGATGACGGAATGGGATGACAGCCGTCTAGGTGGAGTACCTACCATTGACGCCGCATTCGCCGACGTGTATCACCCGCTAGTTTGGGTACAATTCCTTACAGATCCTGCCAGAGCAGTAGGAATGAAGTTCATCGCAACCATCTGGGTTGCGTTCATTAGTGCGTTCCTCCTTGCATGGAATCTGACAGGAAGCCGCTGGTGGGGCGCTCTACTCGGGTTCTTATACGCATTCTCTCCCGAATACTTCACCTACATCTATGGCGGCCACGATGGAAAGATGATGGTTTTTGCCATCGCCCCTCTTGCCCTTCTCGCCATTCGCAAAGTCATCCGTACAGGCAGCCTTCCCTATCTCATCGTTCTTGCCCTAAGCATTGTATGGATGATTCTTGGTTCGCACATCCAGCTCACCTACTTCTTCCTCTGGGGAGCCGGTTTCTATGCCTTATACGAAGTGGCGTTCCACGCCGATGGTCTTGCTACAAAAGGGAAACGCCTTGGACTAGCAGCAATTGCATTGGCTTTGGGGCTCGCCATGTCCTGCTTCCAGATTCTCCCTACCTACATTTACACCACAACGCAATCCGTTCGTGGTGATGAGGCACATACCAACTACGGCCATGCGACTAGCTGGTGCCTCCATCAAGAAGAACTGGCTCAAATGCTACTTCCCGGTTTTGTAGGCGTAGATGTCTATACCCAGGATGAAAAAACGAATGACCTGACGGGTTCCTCCTTCGTAAACATCTCCATGGAGGAATATCGTGCAATGGCATCTGCAGGGAGCCAGGGTTCACCCTTCTATTGGGGTCACAACTCCTTCAAGTTGGACCACAACAACGCAGGCGCCCTTCTCACGTTCCTCGGATTCCTTTGCCTCTTTCTCCCTGGTAAGCGCCGCACTGCCGTTTTCTGGGGTCTAGGCGCAGTTCTCGCGCTCAGCTATGGCATGGGAATTCACTCTCCCCTGTTCAAACTCTGGTACAACATTCTCCCTGGAGCAAAGAGTTTCCGCGCTCCCGGCATGGCGCTGTTCTGGCTTCCCCTCCTCCTTGTGATGATGGCGGCCCCTGTGGTAAAGGCTCTCGCAGACGAAAGTGCGGAAGCGGTCAAAAACAAGAAGGCACTCTTGCACGGAACCGTAATGTTCATTGTGCTACTTTTCATTGCAGTTATCGCGAGATTCAACTGGACCCTCTTCATTAGCGGTTTTGGCTTGGTGGTAATGGTTCTCTACGCCATTGTTGCTCTCGGCGTGATGAGCGTTGATGACCAGGGCAAAGCACTCAACATCCAGAATTTCACAAACGCATTCAAGCAGAAACTGCCAGGAACATCCAGAGCCATTCAGGTTTGCGTTATTGTCGGGTTTGCCTTCATCGGGCTTTTCCTCATGAGCGGGCAAAAGCTGATGAGCGATCCGGTGGCTGCTCCCTACTTCAAGCCACTCAATGAAGTGGTCATGAATGTCACCGCCGGTAAAGTCATTCCAGGCTTCATTCTCATTCTCGCAATTATCGCCGTCACTTGGGCGATTTTCAAATGGAAAGGTTCCGTTGCATACAAGGTCTGCATCCTCACCATTGCCGCTGGTGTAGAACTGTTCTTCATCAACGGAGCATTCATCCAAAATGTGCCCGCAAAGCAATATCTACAGCCCGGGAATGGGATTGTCAATGCCATCAAGACACCCTACAAAGCGGACAGTCTGAATACACCTCGCGTGCTTTCCCTAAGCCAGAACAAGGCCATCAGCGGGAATGCACTTTCCCAATACCACCTGCGCAATGCCGAAGGTTTCCACGACAACGAGCTTGGAACTTACCGCGCCTTCCGCGGCGGACAAAACGATGCCAACTACCTCTTGAACATCAATAATCCCGATGCGGCTCACCCCTTCTTAGATTTGATGAACATCGGAGCTATCATTTTTGACAGCCGTCAGGGCACCACTTACATGCCAATTTCCACAGCCATGGGAGAAGCATACTTGTATGGTAGTGCCGTTGTGATGGATGATGATGCCGCCATCAACGCCCTCAGAAACGGATTTGAATACCGCGAAAAGGCAATCCTTTCCGAAGCCCCAACGAACAAGGGAAGCGAAGGTGCTCCTGAAGGCAAGGCAAAGCTTATTGCAAGTCCGAAAATGGACACTCAGGTGTTTGCAGTGGAAACGGACCGTCCCTCCATCATGGTGGTGGCCGGAAACTACCATCCCTACTGGAAGGCTTACGTCAATGGCAGCGAGACCAAGGTGTTCAAGGCCTTCGGTACACTGCGTGCCATTGAAGTACCCAAAGGCAAGTCCGAAGTGCGCATGGAATATCGCTCCCAGCCATTCCACATGTGCTTAAAGATTGCTGCTATTGCAACAATACTTCTCATCATTCTGGGTATTGTCGCCCTTAGAAGAAATAAAAAAACGACTATTTAGCTAATTGTCTGAAGACTCTTTTGGCGGCATCCACTGTCTTTTGGATGTCGGTGTCGGTGTGGGCGGAACTCACGAAAATCGCTTCGAACTGGCTCGGGGCCAAGTAGATGCCTTCGTCGAGCATCCCGAGGAAGTACCTGCGGAACAGTTCCAAATCGGACTTTTGCACGTCGGCAAAGCACTGCACGGGGCCGACCGTAAAGAAGATGCAGCCCATAGAGCCCACCTGGTTCGCGGTGAGCGGAATCCCCGCAGAAGCAGCCGCGTCCTTGAGGCCATTGAGCAAGTTCGTCGTGGAGCGTTCGGCGCGCACATAATGTTCAGGATTGCCGCTGAGTTCACGCATCGTGGCAAGGCCCGCCGCCATGGCGACCGGATTCCCGGACAATGTTCCCGCCTGGTAAATGCCGCCCAATGGAGCAATCTGCTGCATCACATCCAGGCGACCGCCATAAGCGCCCACCGGCATGCCGCCACCAATGATTTTCCCGAATGTGGTGAGGTCCGGCTTGATGCCGTACAAACCTTGCGCGCAATGGATACCCACACGGAAGCCCGTCATCACTTCGTCCATAATCAAAAGGGCGCCGTGCTTCTTGGTTTCTTCGGAAAGGGCCTGCAAAAATTCGGGCTTCGCAGGAACAACACCCATGTTGCCCGCGACAGGTTCCACAATCACGCCCGCGATTTCGTCACCAATCTTGTCGAATGTTTTGCGGACGCCCGCCACATCGTTGTACTGGAGCGTCAAAGTGTATTTCGCGAGGTCGGCCGGAACACCCTTGCTGCTGGGTTTGCCCGTCGTGAGCATGCCAGAACCCGCCTTGATGAGGAGGCTATCGCTGTGACCGTGGTAGCAGCCTTCGAACTTGATAATCTTGTCGCGACCGGTAAAGCCTCGCGCCGCACGGATGGCGCTCATCGTTGCTTCGGTGCCGCTGTTCACCATGCGAATCATTTCTACGCTGGGTACAAGGCTCATCACGAGTTTCGCCAGTTCCGATTCCAAGCCGCACGGAGCGCCGAAACTGAGTCCGTTTTCAGCCGTCGCCGCCACCGCCTTGATAACCGCGTCATGAGCGTGGCCGAGCATCATCGGGCCCCAACTGCCCACATAATCCACATATTCGTTGCCGTCCACATCGAAGATGTGACTGCCCTTCGCGCGGGCGATGAACGGAGGAACAGCCCCCACGTTACTGTAGGCACGGACCGGGCTATTCACGCCGCCCGGCATCAAAGTCTTGGCTTCTGCAAAAAGTTTTTCGCTAACGCTATGGTTCATATTGGGAAAAGTAGAAAAAAGTACAAGGCGAGTGTCGCGACAAAATGTTTATATTCTGGCAT
Source organism: Fibrobacter sp. (assembly GCA_024398835.1). Classification (GTDB taxonomy): domain Bacteria; phylum Fibrobacterota; class Fibrobacteria; order Fibrobacterales; family Fibrobacteraceae; genus Fibrobacter. The sequence goes on along the minus strand of JAKSIK010000003.1, from coordinate 88,632 downwards.
GGCTGAGCCGAAATTTTTTGCAAAAATCCATTAAATTCATCAGGTGTTCCCCATTTTGAAATCTTGCCGACATAATCCCCCATTGACCCGGCAAAATAGTCAATAGGAATCAACGTTCCAAACCAACGGCATTCTGCTGAAAACGATACAATATTTCTTATCCCAACTTCAAAAAATCTAAGACTTTATTACAAAAAAAATCCCCCAGCCACATAGCCAGGGGATTTTAATTTATATGTATACTAAGTGAATTAGCCTTCCGCAGGTGCTTCAGGAGCAGCTTCGGCCGGAGCTTCAGCAGCAGGTTCTGCAGCCGGCTTCGGCGGCAGAAGAGCCTTCATGGAGAGCTTCACCTTGCCCTTCGGGTCAACGCCGAGGCAAAGGACTTCCACTTCGTCACCAACGTGAACCACATCTTCCACCTTTTCGACGCGATGGTCGGCAAGTTCAGAGATGTGCACGAGGCCGTCACGACCCGGGAGGATTTCGACGAATGCTCCAAAGGGCTGAATCGTCTTCACCTTGCCCTTGTACTTGCGGCCTGGTTCCGGTTCGGCAGTGAGTTCTTCAATCATGCGACGGCAGACTTCGCCAGCCTTGCCGGTCGGAGCAGCGATATCAATATTGCCATTGTCGTCGATGTTGATGGTGCAGCCTGTCTGAGCCTGCATGCCCTTGATCACAGATCCACCAGAGCCAATCACATCACGGATCTTGGTGGTAGGAATGCGCATCTTGAGCATGGTCGGAGCCTTTTCAGACACCTTGGGGCGAGGAGCAGGGAGACCGAGAGTGGTCATCTTTTCCAAAATGTGGAGACGCCCCTGCTTGGCCTGTTCCAAAGCCTTGCGCATGAGTTCCGGAGTGATACCGCGAATCTTGATATCCATCTGGAAAGCAGTGATACCTTCAGCAGTACCTGTTACCTTGAAGTCCATATCGCCGAGGTGGTCTTCCGTACCAGTGATGTCGGTCAAGATTTCAATCTTGCCACCTTCCTTAACGGAACCCTTCTCAGAGATGAGGCCCATAGCAACACCAGCCACAGGAGCCTTGATAGGAACGCCAGCGTCCATCAAGCTCAAGCAGCCACCGCAAACAGAGGCCATGGAAGAGGAACCGTTGGATTCCTGAATCTCAGAGCACACGCGGATGGTATATGGGAAGTCGTCGGGCAGCGGAAGAACGGCTGCGAGAGAGCGTTCTGCCAAATGACCGTGACCGATTTCACGACGGGAAAGGCCGAGCTTCTTGCATTCGCCAACAGAGTACGGCGGGAAGTTGTAGTGGAGCATGTAGCTCTTGGAGCCTTCGCCCTGGAGGCTTTCGTAGCGCTGCTCGTCGGCCTTGGTACCGAGTGTGCAGATGACGAGGCCTTGAGTTTCACCGCGCTGGAATATGGCGGAACCATGGGCACGTGGAAGCACACCCATCTCAATTTCAATGGGGCGAACTTCGGTCGTGGTACGGCCATCAAGACGCACATGTTCGTTCAAGATCATTTCACGCATAGCGGTGCGTTCCAGGTCGCTGAAAATAGCCTTGGCATCAGCTACGAGAGAAGCGTCGGCAGCATCGCCTTCACCAGTGATGGCAATGATGCGCGGATCCACCAGCATGCGGGCGCAAAGGTCTGCCATAGCCGGATAGAAGTCCGTCTTCACCATGTTGGAGTGAACGTCCTTGTTGAGTTCTTCCCAAACCACTTCCTTCACGGTAGCGACCAGCTTTTCGTGGGCTTCGCCTTCGTGCTGGGGTTTGAGTTCCATCTTCGGCTTTGCACAGCGGTCAACCAGTTGCTGCTGAGCCTTACACATTTCCTTAATGACTTCGTGACCAGCAAGGATAGCGCCAATCATGCAGTCTTCAGAAACTTCATAGGCACCGCCTTCCACCATGCAAACGGAATCTTCCGTACCGGCGACCACCAGGTCAAGATCGGCAACGGCCAGTTCGTCATAGGTAGGCATCACGATGTTCTTGCCATCCACAACAGCCACGCGGACTGCTGCAACCTGCTGCTCAAAGGGCAGTTCAGAAAGGCCGATGGAAAGAGAAGCTGCACTCACGCCGAGTACGTCGGGAGCGAACTTCTTGTCGGCAGAGAGAACCTGCACGATGACCTGGACTTCACGAGTGAAGTTTTCAGGGAACATGGGACGGATGGGGCGGTCAATAATACGAGCGGAGAGGATTTCATCATCGCTGGGGCGACCGGGTTCACGCTTGCTGTAACCACCCGGAAGGCGGCCAGCGGCATAAGACTTTTCGCGGTATTCCACTGTCAGAGGGAAGAAGTCTCCGTCCTTCTCTTCACCGTAGCAAACGGTAGAGAGGATGAAGGCATCCCCCATCTTTGCAACAGCAGCACCACGGGCTTGCTTTGCAATACGGCCAGTCTCGAATGCAATGACACGGCCATCGGGAAGCGTAACGGACACTTCCTTGGGGTCAAGCATCTTGCCGTATTTGGCTTGATATGCATCAATAGACATAGATTATCTCCAGTCCGCAATTAACCGCGGAGACCGAGTTCCTTAACAAGAGCACGAGCAGCGATAATATCCATTTCGCTGTAGTAGCGAATGAGGTTCTTGCGCTTTGCAACCATCATGGACAAACCACGGAGGGAGTGGAAGTCCTTCTTGTGAGTCTTGATGTGTTCGGTCAGGTTTGCAATCTTTTCGGTGAGAATGGCGATCTGGACGCGGACGTTTCCGGTATCCTTTTCGTTTGCGCCAAATTTGGCAGTGAGTTCTGCAGCTTTTTCTTTTGTGATGGTAGCCATATTACTATCCATTTCCTTTTGTTTGATTTGTGAAACTAATTACAAGTTCTACCCGAGTTTCCCTGTTAGCACCCAGTGGAATTGGCGAAACTGGTACAGGACCAAGGTAAAATGCAACTACTGGAGCCAAATATAGAACTAATAAATAAATGAGACTGGACGAATATGTTCAAAAAGAGGGCTAAAACGGCATTATTTTGCTATTTTTGGGGCCGCTATGGTCGAGGCGTTGAATTTCAACTTCTCTTTTTATGATTGGCTGCTAGTCTTCATGGTAACAGCCCTAGGCACTCTCAGCGCCTACTTGAAAGACCCGCAATTGAAGGCCGTTACTGCCACCATCCCCATCCCCTATGGATTTGCCTATATCGCCGTCGGTCTACCCATTGGAGCGGCAAACGCCATTTCTGGATTCATGTGCATGCTGTTTGCCAACATCGTCCGGTTGCTTCATTACAAAGTAAAAATTCCAATTGTTCCCTCCATCATCCTCGGACTCGTTTTCTTCGTGGTTACAGGAACCTTCCTCATGCCCCGCGTTCCCGATGGCGAAGCCTTTTTCCTCGGTGCCTGCGCCTTTGATTTTACCGTAGGTCTCATCCTCTTCCAGAAGCAAAAATACCGCTCTGGCGTGCGTTACAAGACTCCCCTGCCCATCTACATCAAAGCTCCGGCGATTGCGGGCGTTGTAACGGGCCTCATGTTCATCAAGCGGCTCATGGGCGGTTTTTGCACCAGTTTCCCCATGATGAATTCCATCGTAAGTTATGAGAGTCGCTTCTCTTTAGATGATCAGTGCCGCCAACTCCCCCTCTTTCTCATTGCCGGCCCCTTCATGTTCATCGAAATGCGGTATCTGGAAACCATTTTAGGGCTGAACCACTGGATTGTCCTCCTGTGTGGCTACATTTTGTTCACCTTTATCTATGTTCCTCTAAATCGCGTGCTAAAGCACCGGAATGACATAAATTATAACACGCAAAGCAATTAATGTTTAAATTTTAGAAAAACAAACAAAAAGGACAAACTATGAAAAAAACATTCCATTTATTCTTTCTTCTCATAGCAATCCTCTTCTTTGCAAGTTGTTCCGATAATTCCTCAAGCGCAGATGAAAATGGTGACGAAAATTCGAGTTCATCAGAGGAAAACAGTGAAAAAAACATTCCCGCCGATTCTATAAAGATTGACGAAAATGGTTTTGTAGACATTGGTGATTTGTTCAACAGCATTCAAGAAAATGAAAAAGTGGTTTTTATTATTCGACATGCTGAACGAGAAAGTCGCGTTACAAAAGATGCTGAGCTCACCGACGAAGGGAAGGTCCAAGCATTTCAATTAGGTGAAAAAATTAAAAGCGACGATACTATATATTTCTCTCATACCGATTTTGTACGAACAGAACAAACCTGTGAAAATATCGCCAAGGGACGGGGTCAAAAAGATTTCATTCACGATACGGTCGTTGAAATCAACAGCGATTGGTACATCAAAAATGATTCTTTAAAGAAAGTTCATTTGCAAAACAAAGATGCAAGCAATTCAAAAGTTCTTGTATCACAATGGGCGTTTGAAGGAGATTTTGATGATACGTTTTATGATTTAAAAACGAAAAGCGAAGAAATCATCAATAAGTTCTTGATTTCGGATTACAATAACATGCACAAATTTAGGCTCATTTGTACGCATGACGAATTTCTTGTTCCCTTTACCGTTTACGTAACAAAAGGCGCTATAGACTACCGTTTTTACGATGTAAATTCAAGAAAATGGATTAATTACCTTTCAGGCATCGCCATTGTCGTTAACGACAAAAACGAAATTAAGTTTTATCCCATCAAATCCATGGAATCAGGCCTAAGCTGACAACAGGGCTTTTCTATTATTGATTATTATGAAAAAGGCTTTGAAAGTTATTCTCATTGTTTTGGCGGCACTCATTCTTCTTGTATTTGCGGCGCTGAAAATTGGTCCCTCCATCGCGAAGAACTACATCGTCAGTCATTCCGAAGAACTAGTCGGGCGACAACTCTCCATAGAAAGCATCTCTTTCAATCCCCTAAGCTTCGTGGCGAATGTGGACAACTTCGCCTTGTATGAGAAGGATGGAAAAACTCCTTTTGTGGCTTTTGAGAAATTCAGAATCAATATTGACCCTCTAAAGATTGTCACGAGAACTGCCGCCGTTAGTGAGATCTATTTGAAAGGCCTGTATGTCCGCGCCGTCCAGAACGGAGACCAATTCAATTTTACTGATATCTTGGAACATTTCGCCGCCGATTCCACGGCAGATACTGTTGCTGTAGATACCGCCTCCACCGATTCAGCAGCAGTTATCAACGCTACTGAAATTGCCAATACTCTCCCTGTTGCCATATCGGTCTCAAACATCGTCTTCGAAAACGGAAATATCATCTATGAGGATGAAAAGGTTGGTTCCAAATTCCATCTTGAGGATTTCTCCCTCAACATTCCGGCAGTTTATCTCAGCAATAAAAGTACAGATGTGGGCGTCAGCTTCAAGTTTGCGGATGGCGGCAATCTGGCAGTCAAGGTAAACGCCAATATGGCCACCAATGATTTCAACGTGCAGGTAGATTTGGAACAATTCTCCCTCGCTTGCGGAAAGCCTTATATGAAGGATTTCATTGATTTCAGTGATTTCTCTGGCCTCTTGAATACTCACATTCAAGTTAATGGGAATTTGAATGATGTGATGGCTAGTGATGTGAAAGGGCTTGTAGCTCTTGACAGCATCGTTTTGACAGAAACTAGCGGACAGACCATCGGAGTCAATCACGTGGGCGTAGGTATTGCCCGGGCTAATCTGAACGAAAACGATTTTCACATTGATTCTGTCATTGTAGATGGAGCTTTTGCACATCTAGACTTGTACAAGGGCGGAAAGACAAACATCGATGTTCTTCTGGCTCCCATGAACAAGAAAAACGATGCACCAGAAACCGATTCCTCCGCAGTTAAAGCATCTGAGCCTATAGCTACAGCGAATGAGGAAAAAACAGATAGCACAGAAACCTCCCCTGCTCCTGCTAAAAAACTTAAGGCTGTTATTGATAAGTTGTTAGTTCATAACACAACCGTTACCGCCAACGACAACACCATTACCAAGCCATTCCATTATACCGTCAGTGGCATTTCGGTCAATGGCAGCAACATCAATTTTGACACCCCTTGTGCAGTAAACGTTTCTGCGGCCTTCCCTGGTGGAGGGACTCTTGCCGTAAAGTATAATGGTGCTATCAGTGATTTGGGGACTATGGACGCCTATATCAACATAAAGAATCTTGCTTTAAAGAATTTCAGCAATTATAGCCATCACTACACAGGATATCCCTTGAGTGCGGGAAACATGTCGTTCTCCAGTGAAAATAAAATCCGCAACTTCAATTTGGACAGCAAAAACACTATCGACATTCAAAAGCTCGATGTGGCAGACAAGGATCCAAACTCCAAGCCGGAATACTCGGTGCCCATGAAAGTGGGACTCTACCTTTTGAAGGATAAAGATGACAATATCCGTTTTGATGTGCCTGTGAAAGGCAATATGAAAGATCCTCAATTTTCCATCGGCAAAATCATCTGGAAAACGGTGATGAATCTTATTGTGAAAGTGGCCTTTACTCCTGTGAAACTGGTTGAAAGCGTAGCCGGTTCTGATGAATCCGCTGCAAGCCAGGCCAAAGAGAGCAAGGATAAAGCCGAATGATGAATTAGGAATGCACAATTAAAATATGTCTGAAGAAAACATAATTACGCAACTCTCTCAAAAGGCGCAGGAAGTGGCCAAAGCTCCAAAGTATCGGGGAGCTATCTTCCAGATTGAAGCCGATGAGAAAGGTCTTGCCCTAGTTGATGTAAAAGAGGCTAGTCTAAAAGTTTATCTGATGATTGACCCGGACTGCGACAAGATTCTAGAAACTCGCTTCTTTACCTATGGTGGCCCCATATTTACAGCCTTGGCAGATACCTTCTGCAAAATGATTCAGCAGAAGACTATCGACGAAGCCTGTGCCATTACAGCCACAAGCATTGAGGAAACTCTTCGCGATACGGCCGATGTGCGTGCAATTCCTGAAAATGCTGTAGAAATCGGGCAACTTCAGACCCTTATTGAAAAAATCAAGGAAGTCTATCCCGAGAAGAAAGGAACTGCCATTCTCGTTCGCGAGAAGATGGAACGCATCAAGTATCGCACCCAGAGTGCCGAGGGCCGTGCAGAAGCCGATGCTGAATGGAGAGCCTTGACGAAGATTCAAAGAATCGAAAAAATTGAGGAGTGGCTTCGTCAGACCGTTCGCGGTACTCTCCAAGGGGATGGTGGCGACTTGGAAATTCTGGAATTGACAGACGATGATCATCTGAAAATTCGCTATCAGGGTGCCTGCGCTGGATGCGGAAGCGCTATGGGTGGAACCCTCTTCTATATTGAAGATGAACTGAAGAATAACGTCTACTATAACTTGACGGTGGAGCCGGAAGACCCTTTGGACAATCTACCTCCAAATCCAGACCTTCCTGGCCTAGATGATAACAATCCTCCGGCCAGCCTCTTCTAAAACAGGAACAAAAAGAATTATTAAATTGTTAAAACAACCAAAGGAAAAATATGTCTAAAGATTTGAAGTTGAAGTTTGTTGACCCCGTATCTATGCGCTATGGTGAAAACTCTCATCAGTCCGCTGTTTTCTACCGTGACCCCACTTGCACGGAAGCAAGCCTCGCCACGGCAAAGCAACTCCATGGTAAGGAACTTTCCTACAACAACATTGTTGATGCCGATGCCGCCCTTGAAATGGCTCGTGAATTCGCTGGCGAAAATGCTGTTGTCATCGTGAAGCACATGAACCCATGTGGCCTTGCTACGGGCAAAACTCTCGATAAGGCTTTTGAAGCTGCCTGGGAAGGTGACCCGGTGTCCGCATTCGGTTCCGTTATTGCCGTCACCAAGAAGGTGGACCTGAAGACAGCGTTGCTCCTTAAAGGTCGTTTCGTTGAAATCCTCCTTGCCCCTGCATTCGACGCCGACGCCCTTGAATTCCTCAAGAACAAGTCCAAGGACATTCGTCTTCTGGAAGTTGGCGAAATCAAGAAGGCTACAAAGTGCAAGGTTTACAAACACGTGATTGGCGGCATGCTGGTTCAGGACCGTGACGTTGATGTTTACGAAAAGTTTGAATGCGTTACCAAGAAGAAGTTTGCAAAGAACAAGGAAGCCCTCGCCCGCTTCACCTGGATCGTCACCAAGCACACCAAGAGCAACGCAATCGTCATGGGTTATGAATACGCCCGTGGTTACTTCCAGATTATAGGTCTTGGCCCCGGTCAGCCCAACCGCATTGATAGTAATCTCCGCCTCTGCCAGCCCCGCGTTCGCGACAACGTTGCTCGCATGAAGGCCGCCCAGAAGTTCTTCAACGAAAAGGGCAAGTGCATCGACAAGGCTGGCCTCAAGGCTCTGGAAAAGAAAATTTTCAGCGAAGTTGTGATGGGCTCCGATGCATTCTTCCCGTTCCCAGATAACGTCGAAGCCGCCGCCGCCGCTGGTGTCCAGTATATTGTGCAACCGGGTGGTTCCAAAAAGGACAACCTGTCCATTGAAGCATGCGACAAGCTCGGTGTGGCAATGGTCTTCACTGGAATGCGTCATTTCCGTCATTAATTTGGTATAAATGATTCAGATTACCACAAAAGAACAGAACCAGAAGGAAAAGGACCTCTATTATGCAGTCCTCTCCTTCTTGCGTAATGTTCGCCGTGCTGGTAAGACTACGGACAAGGAATGGAAGGAATATCAGGAACTTTTAAAGAAGGTTGCCCCCTCCCCTGACATGTCCAAAGCTGCCGACATGTGGACTATGGATAACCTGGACCAATTCAGCCCCGACAATAACATGCTTCCACCATTGAATGATATGGATACGGTAGCCAATGTGTCGCCAAAGTTTGCATCGCAACTGATGGAAGCCATGTATTACGGAATGCTGAACCTGACTCAGGCAAATCTGATTTCAGATGAGATTCAGGATGCCGATCCAGAGAATGTTTCTACAGCTTCCCTAGAAGAACTTCTGGTAAAGCTCTGGATCGGAAACGCAAAAAACTACAAGAAGATTGTGGTGAATTGACCTTCACAGATTATAATGCGAAAGTTAATGCTAGAATCATTGCAGCAAAGATTGCAAAAATAATCAGCAATATTCCAGCGCTAATCAAAACAACTTTTAATGTCAAAAATCTAAGGGTCCAACGACCCTTTTTTGTCTTACGAAGTTCTGCTTGGCATTCAGGACAGAAATTTCCCAAGGTGTTCCGTAGCTTGATAGCCATAACGCTTTCAAGAGGGCTCATGCCAACTCGTTCAACGAAATCCTTACCACATTTTGAACAATGAGCCTGCATAAGAAACTACTCTGGATAGGCGCAACAGCGGAAACCTATGGTTGGTGATTTATAGAAGGATGCGGCCTCGCGATACTGCACTTTTTCACCTGTAAGGAACACAACTTTAATACTGCTTGGTTCGTATATCAATCCATTGGCCAGTTTTTTCAGCCATGCATCTCCGCCCTTCTTGTATTCAGCATAAGGAGCGTAGTCTGTACCAATGACATTGCCCGAAGAATCCTTTACCGTAAAGAACTGGAGAGAATCTTTGAAATCCTTTTTTGTGAGAATCTTGTATAAGGTTCTTGAAGTATCTGCAACAAACACCGTGTCCACCCTTGACCCTTCACGATAGAGATAGACAGAATCCGTCGTCCACTCCAAACGGGTATAATAAGGCGTAGAATGGTTTGTGCAAAGAGCAATGGATTCTCGGTCCAGCCCATTGAATACTTTATAACTAGATCCTTTAACTACCGCGACAGAATCCTCTGACCGGCCTAAAACCCATTCTTGGTATTGGCCCGGCATGTCTCGAATTCCCATGGGATTGACACAACGTTTATCACGTTTGGAAACATTTTTAGCCGATAAGGAATCATTTGTCGCAACATTGCAGTAAGTGAATAGATATTCCGTGGCATCTACGGACTCTTCCTCAATAACTCCATAGGGCAAAGAGCCTCCAGAAAGGCAGACCAATTCCCAATCACGCTCCTTACATAGCGATACGGAAAACCCACTTGCAGAAATAGCTTCACAAGTAGCCTCAGCCTCAGAGTGAAGAACATTATTCACAAAACTACTATCAACCAAGTGTTCCAGTCTTTCCATGCAGAAAAATGATGTATCGCCAGTAGATACTGCAGCAAATCCGTCAGGACACTCCAATTCTTTTGCGTACATACCCGGAGAGACGGCAATGGTGTCAATCAATGCAACTGAATAATAACCTGATTTATCAATGGAGCGGATGCGTAAAATAATGGTGTCTCCTGGAGAAACCCAACGAATGGTATCGGTAACGAAGGTCCCCGTAGAAGACACTTTCATGGAATCTCCGCTCAAAGCATACAATTTTGAATATCGGCCTTCCCCACCAGCATAGGAATATTTTTCCCATTTTTTTCCATAGGCATCATACCATTCAACAACATAACTTGCAACGGTATCATAGCATTCCTTTACCCAACAAGTGTCTGGAATTTTTAAAATGGTATCCACCAAAATCGAGTGATTCGATCTTTTAGGATCTACACTTTGACTCCAGAAAATACGCAAACGATTATTGCTATCTAGCCTTGCATAACCAGGGAATAGAGTATCTTCCAATGTCCATATTTTTGTCGGCATCAACGGTGCTATGGAATCCGTGGTAATAAAGAGCTGATTGTTCTCGGCAGTTGATGTACCCTCCGTTCCTGAAGAATTACCACTAGAATCCCATGCAGAAATACCAATCGTGTATTGCGATTCCGCCTTCAATCCCTCTATAACCAATCGATATCTATTCAAAGAATCAGCATCAAAATTGAAGCCTTTTCCATCAATGACAGCAACACGCAAATAGTTTTTCACGTTGTCTCCATGAGGGACTTCTCCAATCCATATGGAATCATTGTTGGAATGAATTCGGGCATGGCGTTTATAGTATACGGTCCCGTCGTAATCAAAACCATCTGGAGTCATTAGGGTTAGCCGAACATTTCGCAAATCCTCATTTTTGTTTGGAGAATAGAGCTCCAAATTATATCCGACGATCGGACCAGACAATTCTGAAGGCGTGTAGAAGTCCGTCTGGTCTGTCGGTCTAAACCACTCAAGCATGACACCTGTCGTCCATACGGAATCATAGATGGAAACCCTAGCAGGAGCAATATCATCACCAAAGTGCAGATAGACCCGTTGTACAGAGCCTTCATCATCATCCGTATATTCGCAGAACAATGCAACCTGAAGACTATCATATGTTTTCAAGTAGGGGGCCACAAGTTTTGTCAAATCAATAGTATCATAGAGTGCAGACGTCCCTTGAGGATATTCATATGACTTCGTCGCCTGTTCTATCTGTTTTGAAGAAACTGATTTTGTTGTATCATCCACAACAGTTGTATCAAGCCACATGTGGATGTAAGCTAAATCTTCTGTTTGGATGGGATAATGGTATTGGAGCCTATAGCAGGAAGAAGTATCTTTTGCGTCGGCACAACTGCGAAGGACTTTCAATTCCGTAGATTCTCTATCAAACAAGTATTCAACATCGTCATCATCATCGGAGCAGGCTGAAAAGGCCGCCAAGATGAGCGTTGATAACAACATGTATAGAGACTTACGCATCGCAAACAATTTAGCAAATTCATTGCTAGGGCACAACAAGAGTTTTATATACAAAAAGAAAACCGGACGTTTTCACGTCCGGCTTTCAAATTCGAATAAAGCGGATTAGGCTTCTTCCGGATAAACGGAGACCTTCTGGCGCTTTGCATCGAGGCGTTCGAACTTCACCACGCCATCAACCAGGGAGAACAGAGTGAAATCTCTGCCCATGCCAACGTTGGTGCCATTGTGGAAGTGGGAGCCGCGCTGACGAACGATGATGTTGCCAGCCTTAACGGATTCGCCCGCATACTTCTTCACACCAAGATACTTGGCGTTACTATCGCGGCCGTTACGTACGGAACCTTGACCTTTCTTATGTGCCATGGATTAAGCCTCCTTAGCCTTACGCAGAGAGTTCTTCTTGACCTTAGCAGGCTTCGGGAGACCCTGAGCGATCTTTTCCTTGCGAGTGAGGGGCTTGTTCTGAGCCTTCTGCTTAGCAAGGGCAGCCACGCGAGCGCGGTTGCGGGTAATAACTTGAGGATCTACGACTGCAGATTCAGCGCCGGAGCGGAGTTCCGTGACGAGCACCTCGGTATAGCCCTGACGATGACCGTTACGACGTTCATAACGGGTACGACGCTTCTTCTTGAACACGATAATGGTGTCATATTTGTCGTGGGCGAGAACTTCGACCTTGACAGAGGCGTCAGCCAGGACAGGGGTGCCGACTTGCACTTCTTTTCCGGAGAAAAGAAGAACGGACTTGAGCTCCAGAGTAGAACCAACAGCGGCGTCGAGAGTCGGGACCTTGTAAGCCTTGCCGAGTTCGACTTTATACTGGAAACCACCTGTTTCAACAATAGAATACATGTTTGTAATCCTTTTTAGGTTGCTATTGGAGACCCAAATTTAGCAAGGAAATGGAGAAAAGTAAAGGGATTAGGCCAAAAAATTGCTATTTTTGCCATGAAAATTTATAAAGGACCTTGATTCATGAATACTATTATGCGTCTTGACGGCGAATGGCAGATGAAATGGGATACCGAAGATTCCGGTATGTCCAACCGTTGGTATGCCACCTACCCTGAGGATACGGAAACGGTAACTGTCCCCCACGTCTGGGAGCGCTCTTTTGAAAAAATCACGATGTCCCAGGATTGCGCCTATTATTTTAAGCGATTTACCATCGAGGACGAAAAACAAGTTACAAAGCGCATATTCCTTCGTTTTGAGCGCATTGCAAGCCATGCCACCATTTGGCTCAATGGCATTCGCCTTGCCACCCATTTTGGTGCCTACACCCCCTTTATTGTAGAGACCCAGAAAGCAATCAAATTGGGCGAAGAAAACGTCCTTTGCATTCGTGTGGCCAACTTGGGTTCTTTAAACGGTCGCATTGACTTTGGCCGCGAAAGCGAGGAGGGCGCCGACGACCGATTCGCCCACCCAAGCGAAGTTCCCGTCGGGCTTCCTTGGATGAAATACCCCTTTGGCGGTATTTTTGGTCATGTAGACCTGATTTTGGGCAATACAGCCTTCGTTTCTGATGTGCATGTTGAGCCCGATATGGACCAGGAACGGGTGGCTTTGGACATTTCTCTCAATAATCCCAGAGGATTCCAGACCCGCATCCGCATTCTTATGCGAAATTCCAGCGGTGATGTGTACGAATTCTATAAAAACATTAAGCTGGATAAAGAAAACGCAACTCCCCGCATTGTTCTTTCTATTAAGGACTGGAAGCGCGACAAGTGCATTTGGAGCCTGGACCGGCCCAACATGTTCGCTGTGGAAGTCCAGTTGGAAATCAAAGGCAACAAAGGCAAGGCTCCCGAGTACACCTTCCCTGTTGTTCGAACATTCTCCTTCCGTAAGTTTGATTGCATCAAGGGTGACTACTACCTGAACGACGCAATTCTCAAGATTCAGGGCGTATGCTACAACCAGCAATGGAGCGAGGGTGGACTGTGGACCCAGGATAACCCGAAATTGAAAAAAGATCTGCAGGCCGTGAAAGCAGCCGGATTCAACGCCATTCGTAGTTGCGGCGCTCCCTTGAGCAATGAAGCACTTGATATTTGCGACGAATTGGGCCTCCTGGTGTTCCAGGAATTTCCCATCCATACCATGCGTTCAACCGCACAGGGCCTAGAAAACGCAAAGAAACTCATCAACGATATCGTCAAGGAACAACACAACCACCCCTGCATTGGCGTATGGGTTCTTGGCTCCGAGAACGGTACCTTCATGCTGCAAAATGGAAACAAACTTCTAAACACCATCAGTCCCGTGGATATGACACGCCCAGTCATCAGTAATCTTGATAGCATCTATCTGGATAATGAAGGCAACTTCCACAAGGATACGGGCAAGCTTCTTCCGGTAACCGTTGATAGAATTTCTACCTACTCCTCGTTGCGCGTGAACCCACGACTTTGCCCTAATGCAAGCTATAGCCACTTCCTTGCCCATTTGTTCGATAAGGACGAAGAGGAATTTTCAGTTCCAGACGCAGGTCTCGGCGATAGTCGTTTTCAGGATGAAGATGAAAATGTGGCGGACAATATTGAAAACAAGCTGCTTGTCACGCTAAAGAATCATACTCTTCTCCCTAAGAAGGCAACAACCATCAAGGGACCGCGCAGTGCCAAGATTCAAAAGTCCATCAAGAGTGTTTACAAGGCAATGGACACATTTATTGCGTCTCCTGAGTCGGTATGGAGCAATTTGGATGCATTCATTGCAGATGCCAGCCGCATTGGCATCAAGAGCAAGCTTGACCAGATTACAGCCTTCCAAAGCAATCCTCAAGTTTCAGGATTCTTCCTCTCGGAATGGGCTGACTTTGGAACGGATTTTAGTGGATTCTGTGATGAAAACCGCGTGAGCAAGGGCTTTGAAGATTTTGCGAAGGAAATAACCACTCCTAGCCGCGTCCTCATTAGCGAACTGGAACATGTGGTCGCCCCTCAAAGCGAGGTCTCTTTCCAGGTGACTCTCCTCAACAACAGCCGTCTGGAAAACATTTCTGTAGAAATCGCATTGATGGATGGAAACGGAAAGGTACTCAGTACAAAGAATCTTACTCCAAGTGAACCTGCAGGCAAGACTAGCTTGACTCAGCTCGGAGTATGTACATTGATTGCTCCCAAGGCTACAGGAAAATTCCAAATCAAACAGACTTTAAAGAACAATGGAAAAGAAATTCATTCCGCTTTCGAAGAGCTGATTGTAATGGAATCGATCAATGTGAAAAACTCCATCAAGAAAGTCTGCTTCTTAGATAATAGCGAAGAATCTAGCGATGCCTTGACCGCACTTTCTGGACCGGAACAAATCATCTTTACGGCAAACCTCAGTTCCTGGCCCGATGAAATCTTGAACAAGATCGTTGACGTGACCAAGAATGGCGGAAAGACTCTACTTCTCTCTGATATGACTCAAGAGGACATTGATTTCTTGAATCAAAGTCATCAATTTGACTGTACTATCGAGTCTCACTGGACCACAGGTGCAAATGGTCTCTCCCTCCACTATCTGCCTAAGGATTCGAAGCTCCTTCCCGTCTTTGGCGGTCAATCGGTTTTGGACCAGAATGCAGCAGCGGTCATGCCTGGCCTTAGCCTCAACGAATTACCGGGAGCAAAAGTCTTTGCACGTTCCATCAGCATTCACGACGAAGATGTGAAGACTGGCGTTGACTTGCAGCTCCTCCCCTTCGGAAAGGGCAAAATTATGTTCAACCAGTTCAGCGTCTTCGAAGGCTTGGAAACCAATGTGCTGGCGGATACATTATTCGCTGCCATCATTGATTTGCTGTAGTTTTCATTCCATATAAATTAATCACGAACCCTCTGGCAATACCAGAGGGTTTTGTTGTATAGATTTCTCCCATATTTTTGCAATAGAAAAAGTCCCGCAACGAATGCGGGACTTTAAACTCTTTCAGGTTTTAGGGATTATTTCTTTTTACCCTTCTTTCCTTTCTTATTGTTCTTCTTGTCTTTCTTTTTGTCTTTTTTATTGTCTTTCTTGGACTTGGAATCATCTTCCTTAGCTTCGTCCTTCTTTACTTCAGGTGCTGCGGTTCCGCGGAGATCGCCCATCTTGAAGGTGACATTGATGCTAGCGGTTTCAACCTTGGAATAGAGTCCACCCGGGTCCTTCACCTTGAATGTGAATTCATCGAGGCCGGAGAAGCCCTTATTCGGGACGTATTCGAAGGAACCATCACGCTCGTTAAGAGTGACCTTACCATTGCGAGGCTTCTGGACCATCTGCACGCTGGCAGGCTTTTCACCATCAGCATCCTTCACGCCAGACATGAGGCCTTCCTTAGCGGAAACCTTCAACGCTTCGCCTTCACGAGTCGTATAAGACTGGGAACTTGCAATAGGAGCATCATTTACAGGAATGACGGAGAAGGTTGCCGTCTTAGAAGCCTTTGCTCCTTCAGGGTCGGTAACCGTGAAGGTAATCTTTTCTGGCTTACCGTTCCAATCCTCGCGAGGCTGAGACACGGTCAAGGTCTTCTTGAACTTGTCATACTTGGCTTCCAAGTACTTGTTGCCTGTGAAGGTCCACTTGAGTTCATCAAAGCGGTGATCTTTATCGCGAGCAATCTGATCCAAGCGAATTACCGCAATGACGCCCTTGTTTTCGTCTTCCTTGATGGAGTAATCCTGAAGATCCTTCATGATAGGAGCAGCGTTTACATGCTTCACAACGAACTTGACAACAGCCTTATCGGATGCACCGGCAGGATCCGTTGCTGTGAAGACCAGAGTTTCTTCACCATACCAGTCGTCCTTCTTGGGCTTGACAACGGCTTCACGACCGCCAGAGATAGTCACCTGCAGGTTCTTTGCGCCGGCGACCTTCCACTTGATTTCATGAGGCTTATTATCAGGATCAGAGACATACTGATCAAGTTTGATGGGCTTGAAGGACTTTCCTTCTAAGGTTTCCTGACCAGGAATATCCTTAACACTAGGGGCGTCGTTTACCGGCTTGACGGTGAACTTCACATCAACAGAAGCCTTTTCACCAGACGGATCAAAGACATTGACCTTAACGGTTTCAGTGCCGTTCCAATACTTATCCGGGATTTCAACGGTCAGGACACCCTTATCGCTGATATCATAGATGAGTTCGTGAGTGACGCTCGGCCCTTTAGCCTTACCAGCCTTGGCCTTCTTGCCCTTCTTACCCTTGGCAGGAGCGGCAGCAGGTTCAGCATCGTCCAGAGTCCACTTCAATTCTTCCAGTTTGTTGTCAGGATCGCTGACCAACTTACCGAAGTCAACAGGAGCAAAGCTCTTCTTTTCATCAATGACAAAGGGTTGCACAGCCTTCAAAGAAGGAGGATCGTTAACCGGAGTCACTTCAAATGTAGCTGTAGTGGAAGCCTTTGCACCAAGAGGATCCGTCACCGTGAAGGTGAGTGTTTCCTTGCCGTTCCAGCTGGGGTTCGGAGTGAGGATTTGGGCGCGAGCACCCTTCACATCCACCTTCAAATCCTTGTTGCCAGAGACAGACCACTTGAGTTCAGCGGGCTTGTTGTCCGGGTCTTCAGCAGACTTGGAAAGATCCACAGGAGCGAACTTTTCGCGTTCCTTAATCTTCTGGCCCGCAATCTTGCCAATCTTCGGTGCATCGTTCACAGGTGCAACTTCGAAAGCAATCTGCTGAGAAGCCTTTGCGCCTTCAGGGTCAACTACATTGAGAGTAATCTTTTCGTTGCCGTTCCAGAACTTATCCGGAGTGGTTACCACCAACTGGTGCTTGGCATTCACTGAAGCCTTGAGGAAGCGGGTATTACCAATATCAAACTTCAAGGCAGAAATCGGGTGATCCGGGTCAGAAACAAACTGGGCCAAATCGATAGGCTTGAAGGATTCCTTCTCCTTAATGGATTGGGTCGGAATCGGCTTCATCACCGGAGCGTCATTGACGGATTCCACGGTGAAGTTCACCTTTGTAGAGGCACTAGCACCTTCAGGATCCTTTGCAGTGAAAGTGATATTGCGCTGGCCATTCCAGTATTTGTTCGGAATCTTAACGCGGGCAATGCCCTTGGCATCAATTTCAACCTGCAAATCATCTGGAGAAGGTGCAGGAGCGGCGGCTTCAGGTTCAGCCTCGGCCTTATCATTCTTGCCCTTCTTACCCTTCTTATCCTTCTTGCCCTTAGCAGGCTTCTTTGCAGGAGCCTTCTTTTCGGAACCGCCCACCTTTTCGACAACGGCGGTGAGGCTCAGCTGTTCGAACTTGTGGTCCGGATCGTGGAAGTATTTGGTCAAATCTATTTCCTTGAATTCAGACTTTTCCTTAATCTTTTGAGCAGGAATATCCTTCACTTCGGGAGCATCATTGACAGAGGTAATTTCAAAGGTAATGGTCTGAGAAGCTTCCAAACCATCTGGGTCCTTCACAGAAAGAACCATGGTCTCGGGAGCACACCAGAAGTACTTATCCGGAGCAGAGACAGTGAGAATACGGCTAGAAGAGATTTCAGCCTTCAACTTCTGATTGCCAGTAATCTTCCATGTGAGTTCGCTCGGCTTATTGTCCGGATCCTTCACGTATTCGTCCAGCTTGATCATGGCGAAGGATTCCTTCTCCTTAATCTTCTGGTCGGCAATCTTCTTGACGAGCACCGGGGCGTCGTTGACGCGAGTGACCTCAAATTCCATCTTGTGGTTGGCGCTTGCACCCTCGGGGTCTGTTACCGTGAACACGATGGTTTCACGACCAAACCACTGAGCATCTGGCACAGAAACAGCAGCAGTGTTATCCTTGCGGAGCTCCACCTTCAATTGCTTGTTGCCAGAAGTAGACCACTTGAGATCTGTTGTCTTGTGGTCAGCATCAGAAGCAAGAGAGTTGAGTTCGATGGTCTTGAACTTGCCACCTTCGCGGATGGTTTCGCCCTTAGGAGCCTTGTCAGAAATCACCGGAGCATCATTGATGGACTTCACTTCAAAGAGAGCTGTCTTGGAGGCCTTTGCGCCTTCGGGGTCAGTAACCGTAAAGGTGATGTTTGCGGCACCATTCCAATACTTGTTCGGGATAGCAATGGTTGCCACATGGTTGTTGTCCACCTTTACAGTGAGACCTTCGCCAGCAGAAGCCTTTTCTTCACCACCCTTCTTGCCCTTCTTGGCAGGAGCACTCTTGGAAACGGCACTCACATCGAAGGTCCAGGTGAGTTCGCTATTCTTGTGGTCTGGATCCTTTACAAGGTCATCCAACTTGATAGTAGCAAACTGTTTCTTTTCATCAATGGACTGACCCTTCAGTTCTTTCACGAAGGTAGGAGCATCATTGACGGATTCCACAGTGAATGTTACAGAAGTAGAGGCGGAAGCACCTTCCGGGTCAGTGACGGTGAACTTTACGGTTTCAGAACCATGCCAGTACTGGTTTGGCTGAGTGACGGTTACTTTGTGGCTGCCGTCCATGGCAACCTTCAATTCCTTGGCACCTTCAATCTTCCATTTGAGCTTGTTCTTCGGGTGGTCCAAATCCTCTACGAAGTTATCCAATTCGATAGCCTTGAATTCCTGCTTTTCTTTGATAGTCTGGCTTGCAATTTCCTTGAGAACCGGCACGTCGTTGATGGACTTTACCGTATAAGTTGCGGTAGCCTTAGCGGAAGCGCCTTCGGGGTCTGTGACTGTGAAGGTAATCTTTTCAGAACCATTCCAGAGCGGATTCGGAGTCTTGATGGACACTTCCCCACTCTTGGCCACGTTCACTTTCAAATCCTTGTTGCCGGAAACTTCAATCTTCAATTTTTCGAACGGATGATCTGGATCCTTAACCAATTCAGCCATATTGAAGGCAGCAAATTCGGCCTTTTCATCAATGGTCTGATCGTTGATCTTGCCAAGGACAGGAGCGTCGTTCACAGATGTGACAGTGAATGTAGCGGTGCACGAAGCCTTACCACCTTCAGGGTCTTCCACATTGAAGGTAATTGTTTCTTCACCATGCCAGAACTTGTCCGGAATGACAACCTTGGCCATGCGCTTGTCGTCCACAGAAACAGTGAGCTTGGGAGCGTAACCCTTGGGAGAGCCCTTGCCCGGCTTCACATCGAAGGACCAGGTCAGCTGTTCCGGCTTGTGGTCCGGATCGCTAACGATATCAGCAAGGCTGATGATAGCGAATTCGCGCTTTTCCTGAACAGACTGATCCTTAATGGGTTTTGTAAATGAAGGAGCATCGTTAACAGATTCAGCAGTGAAGGTCACAGAGCGGTTGTCTGTTGCGCCTTCAGGGTCTGTCACCACAAACTTGATGGTTTCAGAACCATTCCAGAACTTGCTGGGAGCAGTGATGGTTGCAATGCGCTTACCATCAATGGCCACCTTCAAATCCTTGTTGCCAGAGAATGTCCACTTCAGATTGCTCTTGTCGTGGTCCTGATCATCCACAAACTTATCCAGTTCGATAGGCTTGAATTCCTGCTTTTCCTTGATGGTCTGGCTAGCGATATCCTTCATCACCGGAGGATCGTTGATGGACTTCACGGTAAACACGGCCTCGGATTTAGCAGAAGCGCCTTCCGGGTCTGTTACAGTGAACGTCATCTTTTCAGAGCCGTTCCACAGCGGGTTCGGAGTCGTAATGGTGGCAACGCCAGCCTTGTCAATATTCACCTTCAAAGCCTTATTGCCAGCAACGGTCCACTTCAGTTGATCAAAGGAATGGTCAGCATCAGCGGCAAGTTCAGCGAGATTGATGGCGGTGAATTGGCCCTTTTCATCAATCATCTGGTCAGGAATCTTCTTGAGCGTCGGAACGTCGTTCACAGAAGTCACAGTAAACACTGCCTTAGAGGTTGCCTTTGCGCCCTCAGGGTCAGTCACTGTAAATGTGATTTCGTCAGAGCCATTCCACATCTTGTCTGGAATGACAATCTTTGCAACCATCTGGGCATCCACTTCCACAGTGAGGCCCGCTTCCTTCTTCTTGGAGCCCGCAGCGGGCTTCACATCGAAAGCGAAAGTAAGTTCATTGAGCTTGTGGTCTGCGTCCTTCACCATTTCGCCAAGCTTGATGGGCTGGAACTGTTCCTTCTCCTTGATAGTCTGGGCAGCAACCTGCTTTACAAATTCAGGTGCATCATTGACGGATTCGATTGTGAATGCCACAGCGCGTTCGTCTGTTGCGCCTTCCGGGTCCGTCACCTTGATGTTCAAAGTTTCAGAGCCATTCCAGTTCGGATTGGGAGCAGCGACTGTCATGACGCGGTTTCCATCAACGGTAACCTTCAATTCGCGGTTGCCGGTAATGGTCCACTTCAGCTTGTCCTTGGCGTGATCCAAATCTTCCACGAACTTGTCCAGTTCAACAGTCTTGAACTTTTCTTTTTCCTTGATGGTCTGTTCCGGAATGTCCTTCATGACAGGAGGATCGTTGATGGACTTCACGGAAATCTTCATGGTAGAGGAAGCCTTGCCACCTTCAGGGTCTGTGACGGTAAAGGTCAGAGTTTCAGAACCATTCCAGAGTTCGTTTGGAGTCTTGAAGGAGACTTCGCGAGTCTTGGCATTGATATCAACCTTGATATCCTTGTTGCCAGCAACTTCAAATTTGAGTTTTTCCAGAGGATGGTCAGCATCGGAAACGAATTCGTCCAGAACAATGGAGGAAAGTTCTGTCTTTTCTTCAACGGACTGGTCCGGAATCTTCTTGAATACAGGAATATCATTGATGGACTTTACATCGAATTTGACATCCTGCTTGATGGCTGCGCCTTCAGGGTCCGTGCATGTGAAGGTAACAACTGCGGAGCCGTTCCAGTACTGGTCAGGAATTTCGACAGAAGCCACATGTTTTTCATCGATATTGACCTGAAGCGTACCAGATTCAGGTTCCTTGCCCTGATGCTTGACACTTGCTTCCCAAGAGAGTTCTGCACTCTTGTGGTCAGCATCCTTCACATATTCGTCCAACTTAATCTTTGTAAACTGCTTCTTTTCTTCAATGGACTGGTCTTCAATCTTCTTAACAAATTCAGGCTTATCGTTGATGGAGTTCACCGTAAAGCTTGCTTCAGATTCAGCACAAGCACCTTCCGGGTCGCAAGCCTGGAACTTGATGGTCTCAGCACCATTCCAGAATTTGTTGGGGATGGCGATGGTAGCATTCTTGCCATTCACCGTAACCTTCAAATCCTTGTTGCCGGAGATGTTCCACTTAAGTTGTTCGTAAGAATGGTCAGGATCCTTAACCAGCTGGTCCAGTTGGATGGGTTTGAATTCCTGTTTTTCATCGATGGTCTGTTCCGGAACAGACTTCACAAATTCAGGAACATCGTTCACAGACTTCACGGTGAAGGTTGCCTTGGAGCTTGCAGAAGCGCCTGCAGCATCAGTCACGGTGAAGGTGATTGTTTCTGCACCATTCCAAAGTTCATTCGGAGTAGCAATCGTGGCATTACCAGACTTGTCGATAGTCACCTTCAAGTCCTTATTGCCAGTAGCACTCCACTTCATCTTAGCGATATCGTCGTCAACATCGCTTACCAAATCTGCGAGGCTAATCTGGTCAAATTCATTCTTTTCTTCGATGGTCTGGTCGGGAACCTTCTGCATGATGGGAGCGTCATTGATAGGTTTCACCGTGAATGTGGCGGTCTTCTTGTCGCTAGCATATTCACCATCGGTAGCAATGAATGTGATTTTTGCTGCACCATACCAGTTGGTGTCAGGAATGACAACCGTAGCGATGCGGCTCTTGGGATCAATTTCCACAGAGAGGTCGCCTTCGGCTTGATCCTTGCCTGCCGGTTGGACGTCAGTTTCCCAAAGAATCTGATCTTTCGGGTGGTCAGGGTCCGTAACAAAATCATCCAGTTTGATTTTTGTAAACTGCTTGCCTTCGTCAATGGTCTGGTCAGGAATTTGAGAGACTACCGGAGGATTGTTCACAGATTCAACTTCAAAGGTCACTGTTTCAGAACCGACAGCGCCCTTGGTATCTGTTGCGGCAAAAGTAATGTCTTCAGAGCCATTCCAATATTGGTCCGGGACCTCGATCTTTGCGGTGCGGTCACCAGAAATCGTTACCTTCAGACTCTTGTTGCCAGAAACCGCCCACTTCAGTTGAGCCGGTTTATCCATATCGTCGGACACATATTGGTCCAACTTGATGGGGGCAAATTTGCCACCCTCCTGAATGGATTCCCCAGGAATACCATTAACGGATGGAGCGTTATTTTCAACAGCAGCGGCAGCTTCTGGAGCATCTGCTTCCTGTGCAATAACCACAGAAGCCAAAATGCCTGCGGTAGCAAGCAACGCTGTAACAGACCAGTTCTTACGTTTCATTATTTATGTTCTCCCATAAATACCAGACTCAGCTTTCCTCTCTTTTGTGAGAAAAAGCCGTTTTTCTTTGTGATATACGTCACCAAATATAAAGTTTTCAAATTGAAGAAAAATGCTCAAAAACCGCGTTTTTGACTTAAAATCGCAACTTTGTAAAGTCTTGCAACCCAAAATATCGTGTAACTCATTGATACTCAATGAGTTAGAAGCATCCCCTCCCAATGCGGGAAAATTTGGTAAAAATACACTTACCCGATTCTGATTAACAATCCAACCCATCCATTGGCCTATTCAATGACGGTTTTCCTTAAAAATGTTATCTTTCGCCCAGCTAATAAAACAATTCAACCTGGAATAGATATGAAATTTGTATTTCTGTGCGATGCCTGCTACTTGAAGGGCGATTATGCCAATTTCGTCAACAACTTCCCTTCCAATCACGAATTGGTGAAGATGACGTCTGACGAACTGTTGCAGAACAAGGGCGTTGATGGTGCTTTCGCAATCCTCGTGGAACGTTCCACCTGGCAGAAGAACTTCAGCGTGTTCCGCTATTTCGGCCTCCTCCCCCAGTTGGAAACAGTCCCCATGGCTGTTGTGGGTCGCCAGCGCCGCGGTGAATTCTTGAAGGGCCGCAGCCAGAATCGCAATCAGGAAGTGTTCTTCAACCCCTCTGCTACTCCGGAAGAAATCTTCTTGCAGCTGGACAAATTCATCTCTGCTCCTCCTGCAGGCTTTACCTATCCCCGAGGCTCTGCCAAGGCTTAATAAGCGATGCAGAAGCAGGTTCTGGAATACCTGTCTAGGCAAGGCGGACTGATTCTCTATACTGCTTTTGGTAAAGAAATCTATCTTGAGGCTTTGGAAAAGGTAGCGCTGGCGCTGAACGCTGGCGCTCCTTTTGTTGTTTTAGATTTTTCAGGCCAGTTGGAAAGCCGCGGAACAACAATTCCCGTCAGCAATCTATTCGAGCATATTCTTCGCAATAAGGAATTAGAGACCCTAGTTCAGGAAGACGCCGGAAATCTGGTACTTGGCGGTAGAAGCCTCCCTGTTGAGTCAAACGAAAATTTCCGCAAACTCTACCACAATCTTGAAGAAATCAAAAAGCATCGTCCCTATATCATCGGCATTATTTCAAATGATGTGGCACCGGAGAACATCGAAAAAATCGCGAGCATTACCAAGTGTTTGATTGTAGATGTTAAAGGTGACGATAGTGATGTTGATGGCGCTGGAGCTTTCCTAGAAGATAACACGGCATTGCGAAAGATACCGCTTGTTTATTTGGCAAAACAGCTGCCGCTCAAAAAGAAGTTTCCGCGTAGTTGCAAGGCCATCAAGCAAAGCTTCTCCAGTTGCAAGGAATTCCAGAAATTATGCTGGGAAGATCAGCCCGAAAAATTCGCGGAAAATCTTAAGCTTCTAATCAAGGCAAACATTCTCAAACGAAATCCCTTGGACGGATTCCTCAAAATTTTTAGACGACTATTTCTGCTTTTTGTGCTGATAGCTGTCGCCATCCCCTTCCTTGTTCCCACAGACATTGACTTTGGCGTTTCTAACGTTCGCGACCGTGTTTCTGAACGCAATGCTCTGCGGCAAGCGCCCTCGTTCGAATACACCTTTGACGGAAAGGAGCCCATGCAGCGAATCGCCCGTTATGCCATCGGACGTTTTAACGCAATCATCACTGATGAAAAGCTGATTCGTCAATATGTAGATGAAATGCTAGTTAATAATGGTTATGAAGAAAACTCTTGGCTAGAAAATAACCTAAACATTCCTCCAGCGGGCACAATCATTCGATTTTCACAATCCAGGAATATCAAAGAAAATGCTATGGATTCCCTTGGGAACGCATGGAAATATTGGGGATCATTTGTTTCGGATAGCATTAGCTATCTCACAGAATATTATCACGAAAAAGCATCTTCCCAAAATCGGCAGCACAATGGCATTGATTTAGCCAGTCGACAAGGGGCACGCATTTTGGCTCCCTTCTCCGCCAAGGCTTGGACCAGCAAGGACGAACGTGGCGGCATCATCATCGGTCTTGTTCGTGAAAAAGACGTGATTCTCTTTATGCACTGCGACCAGCTTCTCTATTTGGATGGACAGGAAGTAATGCAGGGTGACCCCATTGCTACCGTAGGAGTCACCGGACATACGACTGGGCCACACGCCCATATTGTCACTGGAATCATCGATAAAAAGGGAACAAAACACATCGGAAATGTGAAATACAGAGTCATTGACCCCATGAAGTGGTACGACACCTTCAAGCCACACATTAAGTAGATTGTTTTTGCTCACATTTTCACAGTCAATCTCGTAAATTGTCACTTTTTTTGTGAAAAATCATTTATATTTGAATCTATTAGTTGCGGTTGGGATTAAATCGCTGGTGGACGAAAAGGAGTCTTTGGAATGAAATTAGGATTGTTTGCATCGTTGTTTATTGCCGCAACGCTTATGGTGGGTTGTTCCGGGGTGAAGACGCCGAAGGCCAAAATGGCAGACCATGATGAAGACCACGATTTACCAGCTGTAGACCAAACAATTATTAGAATGAAGCAGGACTATATCAAGAACTGCTACATGCCTGTGGCAAAGAGGGAACCACCTGAAAATTCATGCCAGACGGAACTGTTCCAGATGCTGGAGCGCCGCTATCACTCCGATTATAGCCAGAAGCAGGTGGATATGGCAGCCAATGATCTGTTCTTCAAGGATGTTGACAAAGAACTTCGTAATCTGGCTAAAAGCGATATTGAAGTAAGGCGTTCTCTCCGTAATGGAACATTTGAGAGCATCAACGATATGATTGCATATTATCGAGACGCTTATAAGTTTGAGACAAAATAAAATATACGGATCGCGCAGGCATATAGGCAGCGCAGACACCGCAAAATGTTGAAGGTCAACCGTTGGGCTGGCCTTTTATTTTTATATTTGTGCCCGAAAAATGGGCGAAGGAACTTACCTGCCCCATTCAAAAAAAGAGAAAATTATGGGTAAATCACTATATCAGAAGATTTTCGAAAGCCACACTGTTGCCAAGCTCCCGAGCGGCCAGTGCCAGCTTTTCATCGGTCTCCACCTCTGCCACGAAGTCACGAGCCCGCAGGCCTTCGCCTCGCTCCGTGAAGAAGGCACGAAGGTCCTGTTCCCGGAACGCACCTTCGCAACGGTCGACCACATCATTCCGACCACGTTCCCGGAACGCAACCGCCCCTTCCAGGACGCCATTTCCGAAGAAATGCTTTCCCATATCGAAAAGAACACCGAATCCAACGGCATCAAGTTCTTTGGCCCGAAGACTAACGAACAGGGCGTGATCCACATTGTTGGCCCGGAAGAAGGCGTGACCCAGCCGGGTATGACCGTCGCTTGCGGTGACTCCCATACCGCTACCCACGGTGCCTTCGGCGCTATCGCCTTTGGTATCGGTACTAGCCAGGTAGCAGACGTTCTCGCCACCCAAACTCTCGCCATGAGCCCGCTCAAGACCCGCCGCATCAACTTCACCGGCAAGCTCAAACCGGGTGTCACCGCTAAGGACGTTGCCCTCGCCTACATCGCAAAGCTTGGCGTGAACGGCGGCGTTGGCTACGCTTACGAATTTGCTGGCCCGGTTATCGAAGCTATGAGCATGGAAGGCCGTATGACGGTCTGCAACATGGCTATCGAAGGCGGCGCACGCGTTGGCTACTGCAACCCCGACGAAAAGACCTTCGAATTCCTGAAGGGCAAGCCCTACGCTCCCAAGGCAGACAAGTGGGATGAAGCTGTCGCCTACTGGAAGTCCGTGGCTACCGACGCCGACGCTCAGTTCGACGACGAAATCGAAATCAACTGCGACAACCTGGAACCCATGGTGACCTGGGGTATCACTCCGGCACAGGCAATCCAGCTCAACGACAACATGCCGAAGATTTCTGAATTCGAAGGCTCCGAAAAGAAGGTCATCTCCGAAGCTTATGAATACATGGGCTGGGAAGAAGGTGGCAAGATGATCGGCACCCCCATCGACATCGCATTCGTGGGCTCCTGCACCAACGGCCGTCTCTCCGACCTCCAGGCTGCTGCTGAAATCATCAAGGGCCACAAGGTTGCCGACACCGTCAAGATGTGGGTTGTTCCGGGCTCCATGAAGATCAAGGTTGAAGCAGAAGCTCTCGGTCTCGACAAGATCTTTAAGGAAGCAGGTGCAGAATGGCGCGAAGCTGGCTGCTCCCTCTGCCTCGCCATGAATCCGGATAAGCTGAAGGGTCGCCAGGTGAGCGCATCCTCCAGCAACCGTAACTTCAAGGGCCGTCAGGGCTCCCCCACCGGCCGTACCATTTTGATGAGCCCCGCCATGGTTGCAGCTGCTGCAATCGAAGGCAAGGTCACCGACGTCCGCAAGTACATCAAGTAATAGGAACAAGGAGATTTAAAAATGAATTCTATTGACATCGTTAAAGGTTCCGGCGTTCCTGTTCGCGGTAACGACATCGATACCGACCGTATCATTCCGGCTCGCTTCCTCAAGTGCGTGACTTTCGAAGGTCTCGGCGCAAACGCTTTCGCTGACGATATCGCCGGCCTGGAAGCCCAGGGCAAGGTTCACCCCTTCCGTGACCCGGCCTACAAGAACGGCACCATCCTGGTTTCCAACCAGAACTTCGGTTGCGGTTCCAGCCGTGAACACGCTCCGCAGGCTCTGAAGCGCTGGGGCATCAAGGCAATCATCGCTGAAAGCTACTCCGAAATCTTCTTCGGCAACTGCGTCGCCCTGGGCGTTCCCTGCTACAAGGTGGACCACGCTACTGCCGACAAGATTCTCGCATGGATCGAAGCAAACCCGAACGGCGAGCTCGAAACAAGCACCGAAGCCCGTACATTGAAGATGGGCGGTGAAACCATCGCCCTCACGCTTGCTGAAGGCCCGCGCGGCCAGTTCCTCGACGGCTCCTGGAACGCTCGCGCAGCCCTCACCGCCAATGCAGACAAGGTGCAGGAACTTGCGAAGAAGCTCCCGTACATGAACTTCTTAAAGTAATTCATTACGGATAAATTTGCGAAACAAAATACCGCTCGTGAAACTCACGGGCGGTTTTCGTAAATAATTTGCGCCATTAAACAAGCTATAGTTTTCAATAACCCATGAGGTTAGATTCCCTTCCGGTCCAAATCCATCAGGAGGGACTGAAGGCTTTCTTCTACGCTGGAACGGAAATTTGCAGCACCTAGACTGCAGCTAGCCACCACTTCTTCACCCTTATTGATGCGGATGACGGCGAAACCATTTTCATTAGAAAAATTGACGCTAAGACCCTTGTTCAATGCCTTTTCCAGCAAATCGCGCATGAGAACTCCTTTAAGAGATTAAAACCAAATTTCTGGCGAATTTCGACGATTTCTTCGCCATAATCCTAAATTAAGCTTTTTTCCCCGAAAAAACAACAAACGACCCAAAATAAGGCCAAAAAAGCAAAAAACCTTGTATATTTAAGGCCATGTTGGTCGATTCTCACATTCATTTGGCCCGATTGCCGGAACCTGTGGCATTGGCGCAGCATTTGCATGCGCGAAATATTCGCTGGACGGCAGTCGCTTGTGAGCCCTGGGAATGGACGAAATTGGCTCAAATCTGGGAAGAATGCCAGCAGAATGGGTTGACGGAAGGTTGCAATTTGGCGTTTGGAATCCACCCCATGATTGCCTCTCAGGTAGGCGACAATGAATGGCGCAACCTAGAACGTTTTCTGCTGAAATATCCGGCAGCGCAAGTAGGCGAAGCTGGGCTCGATAAGCGCTTTCCTGGGTATGAGATGGGGGGAATTCAAGAATCTGTTTTTATTCAACAAGCGAAAATGGCCAGAGAATTGGGTCGGGATTTGCAGATTCATTGTGTTGGGGACTATGGACGGATTTTGACGAACCTCGGGACGGGCAGCGCGGCCAATCCTCGCCCCTTATTTCATCGATTTGGCGGTGACATCGGGATTGCAAAAAGAGCGCTTGAAATGGGGGTATTATTTTCTCTCCACGCAGACTCGTTCAAGAAAATGGCTACCGCAGAAGCCATCAAAATCATCCCGAAGGATTATCTGCGGATTGAGACAGATGCGGATGAATCTTTTATGAATCTGCCGGCGTTGGAAAGCGCCTCGCCAGAACAATGGGCGAAATATTTAGAGCAGATTCTGCTTGAAAATCAGGCAAAAATCAATTCAATACAGTAGTTTCTTTGAATAGCGGATTTTCGGGTTCTTTAACGGTAGCCGTAATCTTGATGTCCGCAAAATGGCGGAACACATCCAGCACTTTTTCTGCAACTTTTTCAGGCGGTAGCACGCCTATCTCGAAAACCGCCTGCAATGGAGACGTACCCAGATAGCGCATGGGAACTGGACTCTTCCCCACGATTTCTCCGAGGACACGAGTTTCGATAGGCGGAAATTCCACAAACGTAGCCGCCAGAAGCCCTCTCTTATATTGCAAACCCTGAATGCGGAGGCGACCTGCCAGAAGTCCAATTTCTGTGACGGCGAGAAGCATTTTTGCGGCTGCGGGAATAGGCCCAAAACGGTCCGAAAGTTCCAGCTCGATGCTTTCAATTTCTGCAGTGGAAGCAATGCGGGCGATGCGTTGATAGAGGCTGATACGCGTAAGACCATCCTGGATGTAATCTTCGGGAAGGTAGGCGTCCACGCCGATTTCCACCCGAGGTTGTACGGGCTTCTCGCTCGCACCACCCCGAAGCATCTCCACCGCTTCCTTCACGAGGCGGACGTAAGTTTCAAAACCAACCTCGGCAATAAAGCCGTGTTGTTCCTGGCCGAGAAGGTTCCCTGCACCGCGAATTTCCAAATCCCGCATGGCCAACTGGTAGCCGCTACCCAAATCTGTAAACTGCTCCAGTGCCTTAAGGCGGCGCATGGATTCCGGAGAAATTTCACTTTTAGCAGGAATCACAAGGAAGGCTTTCGCCAGCACATCACTACGGCCCACGCGGCCTCGCATCTGATAAAGCTGGCTTATGCCGAAGTGATGGGAATTCATGATGATGATGGTGTTGGCGTTAGGGACGTCCAAGCCAGACTCGATAATGCTAGTGCTGACCAGAACATCAAATTCCCGGGAGAGGAAGCTTTCCATGACCCGCTCCAAATCACGGTCATTCATCTGGCCATGCGCTACCGCAACACGTGCCTCCGGCACCCAGGATTCCACATCTTCCGCCAGCTTATAAATGGTCTGGACCCGATCGTTGACGATAAACACCTGACCACCCCGAGCAAGTTCATCTTTGACGGCCTCGGCCAAAACCAAATCATCGCGTTTCAGGAGCTTTGTCTCCACCGGGAGGCGGTTCATGGGTGGCGTATTAATGAGGGAAATGTCTCGAACGCCCGTCATGCTGAGGTGCAGCGACCTGGGAATCGGCGTTGCACTCATGCTGATGGTATCCACCTGCATGCGAAATTCCCGAAGCTTTTCCTTCTGTTTTACGCCAAACTTCTGCTCTTCATCGATGATGAGGAGCCCCAAATCCTTGAATTGATTTTTTTCGCTGAGAAGGGCGTGGGTGCCAACTACAATGTCAATCTTGCCTTCTGAAATCTGCTTGAAGATTTCCTTCTTTTCCTTGGCGCTCTTGTAGCGGTTCACTAGGGCGATATTCACCGGAAATGCCGCAAAGCGATCCTTGAAATTCTCGTAATGCTGAGCCGCGAGAATTGTGGTTGGCACGAGAATGGCCACCTGCTTTTTAGCCACAATGCACTTGAAGGCAGCCCGCATGGCGACTTCTGTTTTTCCAAAACCCACATCGCCACAAATGAGGCGGTCCATGGGCTTGCGACTTTCCATATCCCGCTTGATGTCTTCCGTTGCCTTCACCTGATCGGGCGTGGGTTCGTACTCGAACGCATCCTCAAATTCCCGCTGCATTTTGCCATCGGGCGGGAAGCCAAAGCCCTCGATAAGTTCACGCTTGGCGTAAAGCTCCACCAAATCCCGAGCAATCTGGACGACCTTCTGCTTGACACGCTTCTTGATATTCTCCCAAGTCTTGCTCCCTAAGCGGTCCAACTTGAGAGGATTTTCTTCCGATTGTTCCAGACGCTCGATTTTCTGGAGGTCCGAGACGGGGAATTTGAGACGGTCGCCGCCATCGTATTCCAGAAGGGCGCAGTCCACCATGCCACCGTTCACTTCCACACGAACAAGCCCAAGATAACGGCCAACCCCGTGATCTTCGTGAGCTACATAATCCCCGCGGTTGAGGGATTCCACCATCAATGCGTTTGCTACGGAACCAGAAATCTGGCGTTTGCGGGCCTTGGTGGCATGGCGATTGAAAATTCGGGTCTCTGTGAGGAAAGCAACCTTGTCGTCTTCCAGCCAAAAGCCTTCGGACAAATCCCCAACAAAATAATCTTCAACAGGCAAGTCTGTAAAGAGATGTTTGAGGCGTGCAAGAGCGCCCGACGTAGGTGCCACCACGTAGACGGAACCGCCTGCTGCGGAGAAATCCTCAATCTGTTTTGCAACTGCATCCGTACCTGCGCTGGAGAAATCCTGAGGGCGAACGTTCAGCTTATGCCAGTTCACCGCTTCCATTTCCACAGCCGTCAAATCCAAGGAAGCTTTGCCTGGGAATAATGCCGAAAGTTCTCCAAACTTCCACCACAATTTTTCCGGAGTCGGGAAATCCGGATTAGCCGTCCGAACCTCCTCGTACACATCCTCATAAGCCTGAGAGAACTTGGAAGCTGTTTCCGAAAGATGAGAAAGACCTTCGAAAACAAGGTTGCATCCTGGCAGATAATCCAAAAGGCTGGAAGAAAGGGGTTGGTAATTACCGCGTTTCCACCAGAGGGCACCCAAATCTCCATTATACTTGGAGGCTTCCAATTCAGGCACCGTAAATTCACCCATGGGGTACAGGGTGATTCGCTTCATCTCCTCCACAGAGCGCTGGGTAAAAATGTCAAAACTGCGGATGGATTCAATCTCATCGCCAAAAAATTCAATACGGATGGGGTGCGGGTACAAAAAACAGTTCACGTCCACAATGCAACCGCGGATGGAGAATTCCCCAACACCATTTACAACAGGCTGTTCCGTAAAACCATGGTCCAGAAACCAGGGACGGAGTGTGGCAGGCTCAAAAACATCCCCTACCTTCAGTGTCCGAACCTCTTTTTCCAACCCACCAGGAGCTGGAAGTTTCATCAGGAGCGCATCCAACGGGCAGATTGCGATAATGGGCTTGTCCTTATTGCCAGCATCACGGAAGAACCGCAGGCGCTCTTCCAGCACCCCTTCAAAGGGCATCTTGTGTTCATAAGGCTTCAGCCCGATGGATGGGAAAAAGCGGACAAAATCCTCCCCTATCAGACTTCGGAGATTTTCCATCCAGATTTCGGCACTTTTGAAATCCTTTGCTATTACAAGAATATTGCCGGGAGCCGTGAAGAATCGGCGTGCAACCATCATGGAGGCCACAGGAATAGTGGCTCCATTAACGTGAATAGCCTCCTTCCCCGCATCCGCAAAAAGGGATATGGAGGGAGCCTCGCGATCTTGTAGAAATTCTTGGAAGGATTCCATGGGCACAAAGATACAAAAAGGAAAAACCGATCCCGACGAATCGGAACCGGTTTTTCACTGAGCTACGAAGGGCTCGAACCTTCGACCCACGCCTTAAAAGGGCGTTGCTCTACCAACTGAGCTAGTAGCCCGAGCACGCCAAATATATGAAAGTTCCCCTAATTTGTAAAGGGATTTGGGCTTTTTACCGCAGAAATTGTAAATTTGAGGCATGTTCTTGAAGAGACAAATCCATTGTTCCCTTGTTTTGTGCGCTGTGGCAATTTCTACCGCCAACGCCTATTTTGAGCAGGGCGATGCTGGGCAGGAAGTCTTCTCTTTCATGAACACATTTGATAGTCCAAGAAATGCGGCCCTTGAAAAATCCGCTTCTGCACTTCCCTCCGCAGACCCTACCATTAGCCAACTGAACCCGGCAGCAATCCGTCTGCCCGATGGTAAGGAACGCGTCGTCAGCATGCACTGGCAAACCGGAGA
This sequence comes from Fibrobacter sp., assembly GCA_024398835.1. Lineage (GTDB taxonomy): Bacteria > Fibrobacterota > Fibrobacteria > Fibrobacterales > Fibrobacteraceae > Fibrobacter. The sequence goes on along the minus strand of JAKSIK010000003.1, from coordinate 55,689 downwards.
CATGGCCGAGAACCAGGGTTCCATCTTCTACACCAGCCAATTCAGGAACATTATCTACCAGGTCTCCTACAACTGGCTGGATTACGGCTCCATTGACGGCTACGACATCTACGGCGACAAGACAGGCAAAACCTACGAGCCATTCAGCCAGCTCGTCACCGCCACCGCAGCCTTCCCCATGAAGCATTTCGATTTCGGTTTCAGCCTCAAGTTCGCAAGCGACAAACTGGCAGAAGAGGAAGGCGACCGCATGGCTTATGGTGCCGCCTTTGACTGGGGCATTTCCTGGCAGGCAAGCAGTCATCTTTTCGGATTTTCATTTATGGCCCGCGACTTCGGTTGCCTGTTGCAGGACTATGTAGACGATGGCGAAGACGAGTTCTACCCCTTCGGCCAGACATTCGCCATCGGCGGATTTTTACGGCCTAAGGTGCTGCGCCGCATGACCCTCTTTATGGAGAACGACTTCCCTCGTTACGCGGAACCAGACCTGAACCTGGGCTTGGAATACGCCCTCGGCAGCAGCTTCTTTGTGCGTGCAGGCTTTACCCGCACCTGGCTTGACTTGAAACGCGATTTCTTGGAACTCACCAGTTCTGAAAGTCGCCCCGATGAAACAAATGAAGCGAGAATGCTCAGCGCTGGCCTTGGCTACAACTCGAACCTCTTTTCCCTCGATTATGCCTTCTCCTACCTAGCGCAGGGAATGGGTATGGAGCACCGCATTGGCCTCCGGGTAGGCTTCTAAGTGCGGCAGTTCGATGTATTTGTTCTAAATCGCGCGGGAAATTCAGAATTAAACCGCACGACAAATTCAGGTTTAAACTGCGCGGCAGCCCCTGAGCCACCATTCACGGACCCGGCCCTCGGCTGGTTCTTTACGGATTCCTTCAACAAGCGGCTCAACGAAAGCGATGCGGAATGGATTGTTTTTGCAGATAGCAGCATCGACATCACTCGAGATTTTCTGAACAACCTGGCCGAGACGATTTCCGCCTTCCCCATGGTGGACGCCTTTGCCCCAAGGATTCGGTGTGAGAAAACCCGCGCGGAAGCAACAGAGACCGCTGCGGAACCTGCCCAAGAAAATGGGTTGGCTAGAGGAGAGGCAAATGTCCAGTGGGAAAGCGGGTTCATTCTGGACAAAAAGCAGGGCGTGAGGCCGATTCCTGAGGACAGCAAAATCCGCTATGCTGCAGGCCCAAGCCCGAGGCTTGCCGCTTTTTCCCGCAGGATTGTGCAGCGGACCGGAGCCTTTGACGAAAGCCTCCCCATTGAAAGCCAGCTGTTGGATTACAGCCTCCGGATGCTCCATGCGGGCGGAAAAATGTTCTACGTGCCGTATCTGGTGGCAAATGAGAACACCATATTCGCGAGCAACAACCGCCGCGACGCTGACAAACTCGATGTAAATGGCTTATCGAGTAATAATTTTGACAAAAATTTGATTCCTGTCCTCTATAAAAGTCTCGGGTTTGGCAAAGTCCTGCCCTTGATTCTCAGGAGGCCCAGCACCATTATGCCAATCCTCAAAAATCGAAAAGAACTTGGCGCTAAACGGGACAAGGCAACGGTCCTTACCAAACTGAAAGAAAATTTTTTGAAGGAACTGTATTAGGCTGTGCAGGAATTGGCGTAAATTTCTATACTTGCCACAAAATTGGTAAAAGATGAGCGAAAACTATAAATACGGTTTTGTCACGGATATTGAAAACGAGGCCTTTGAGAAAGGCCTCAACGAAGATATCATTCGCAGGGCTTCTGCACTGCGCGGTGAGCCGCAGTTTATGCTGGATTTTCGCCTCAAGGCCTATGCCAAGCTTCAGACCATGGAGCAGCCCAACTGGGGCGAATTGAGTTTCAATCCGGTGGATTTACAAGACATCGTCTACTACTCCGCCCCCAAGAACAAAAAGAGTCACGAGAAAATCGAGGACGTGGACCCGGAACTGCTGGCCACCTTCGAAAAGCTCGGCATCCCGCTTGACGAACAGAAGCGACTGGCGAACGTCGCCGTAGATGCGGTTTTTGACTCCGTCAGCATTTATACGAGCCACAAGAAGAAGCTCATGGAAATGGGCATCATCTTCTGCAGCATCAGTGACGCAATCAAGGAATACCCGGAACTTATCGAGCAGTACCTCGGGAGCGTGGTTCCTGCAGGCGACAACTACTTTGCGGCCCTCAACAGCGCTGTGTTCGGCGACGGCAGTTTCGTGTACATTCCCGCTGGCGTCAAGTGCCCCATGGACCTCTCCACCTACTTCCGTATCAACAACAAGGAAGCAGGCCAGTTTGAACGCACGCTGATTATTGCCGACGACGATGCAAGCGTAAGCTATTTGGAAGGTTGTACCGCCCCGGAATTTTCGAGCAAGCAACTCCATAGCGCCATTGTGGAACTCGTTGCGAACGAAAACGCGAAAATCAAGTACAGCACCGTGCAGAACTGGTACGCGGGCGACCGCGAAACAGGCGCAGGCGGCGTGTACAACTTCGTCACCAAGCGCGGCAAGTGCGCAGGCAAGAACAGCCGCATCAGCTGGACGCAGGTGGAAACGGGTTCCGCCATCACGTGGAAATACCCGAGCTGCGTTCTGCTCGGCGACAACTCCGTAGGCGAATTCTACAGTGTGGCTTTAACGAACGGGCACATGCAGGCCGACACCGGCACCAAGATGATCCACATCGGCAAGAACACGAAGAGCACAATCATCTCAAAAGGCATCAGCGCCGACTGCAGCAGCAACGCCTACCGTGGCGAAGTTTCTATCCGGAAATCAGCAACAGGAGCCCGCAACTACACGCAGTGCGACAGCATGCTCGTGGGCACAAAGAGTGCCGCCCACACGTTCCCGTATATTACTGTCGCAAACGCCTCCGCCAAAACTGAACACGAGGCCACCACAAGCCGTATCAGCGAAGATCAACTCTTCTACTTCGAGAGCCGTGGCATCAAGCGCGAAGACGCCATCCAAGCCATGGTGGGCGGCTTCTGCAAGGATGTTTTCCAGGAACTACCGGGCGAATTCGCGACCGAGGCACGCCAGCTTTTGACGCTAAAACTCGAGCACAGCGTCGGCTAAACGCGATTTTTAGCCAAATTTGGCAAATTTTGTAAAAAACTCCTAAAAAAACGCCTCCTCCACAATCATTTAATTATATTACGGAAAAACACAACAAAGAGGAATCTTATGAAAATTCAATTTATGGCAGCTTTGGCTGTTTCTAGCATGTTCGCCCTCACTGCTTGCAGTGACGATGAAAGCTCCGCATCTCTCGCCGACAAGTGCGAAACTCTGACAGAAGATTGTCTTGAGGGAACATGGACCTTGGCAAGCATCAGTTCCGTTGATGGGGCAACTCTTGTCACTCCGTTCAAGGACGGCTCTCTGACTTTTAATGATGATGGCACATACTCATATGTTTTATCCTCTCAAACAAGCAATTCTGCCTGTGCAGGATCTACCATTTCCGGGAAATGGGAACTAGTGGATCAGGCCCTCACGTTTAAGACCTTCTTTGGGGAATGCGCCCTGTATACTTCCGCACAGAAGGTTTCTCCTGACGTGGAAGTTGAGTCTGATGCCGCTGGAGACAAGGCCACCTTGAACCTTAAAAAAGTCATTTTCCAGAGCGAGGAGGCAACTTCTGCCGGAGGCGGAAATTTTGCTGAAATATTTACTCGCGTTGAGTAATTAAACTTTTTTATCACAGATTAAATCCGTCGAAGAAATATCGACGGATTTTTTTTACAACAAATCCTACCTTATCGTTACAAGCCGCACATCATTCCCTACGCGAACAAAATATTTACCAGGACGAGAAACATTTATTTCGCAGCTTGTTTTGAGCGATTGCATACGCTGCAATGTTCTTCCCTGCATATCCATCAAGGCTACAGATGTATTGGGATTTAAACCCATAATTTGAATACTTCGATTAGAAACTGTTAAGCGAAGGTTTATATCATGGACGAATCCCTTGATATAGTCTTCTCCGGGTTCTTCTGGTTCTTCTGGATCAACAACCTTATCCGATAAAATAAACTTTCCAATATAATTGGAGCCCGTCACACTATCGTAGTAGCTAGAATCATTGGCAAATTGAATGACATGGAAATTTTTATCTGTTTTGTAATCTGCGTAATGAGAGAAACGCAAATAGACAGACCATTCTCCTTGAGGCAAATCGTCAGGTAGAGTAACAGATGCTTTTAACAAATTAACGCCATCAAACTCCGGGACATCTTCCATCAAATCACTAAAATTGTGCCCATTCCAAAGCGGAATAGGGTTGTCCGTTTTCATTTTCAATTTCTTGGAATAAATTTTGGTAGGATCTATATTCAAGGGAAGTTCAACAACAGCAGTATCCTCCCCAGACACATGCTTTAGAACGAGGGATGATTTCTTCACCATTAAGTTATTGCCAAAGCCCACATTCTGGAGCTTAACATCCATCTTCAATTTTCCGCCAATACCAACGGAATCTATGATTTTGGAATCGCGCACCACAAAGCGGTAACCCAAATGGTCAGTAATGTACTTTTTGCCAGTTGCAATCATACCATATTCTGGGTCAGGCCCCTTAAACAATTCCGTATCCATATTATTGTACTTCTCACCTTCCATGCTAGCACCTACATAGGAGGTATGCGTCCGGAATCCTTCATAGGACATAAATTCTGCGGTATTTAGTGGCGGACGAGGACTTTCATTGTGATTGAAAACAAAGTCACCACCATAAGGGACTGAGACTCCGTATTTTTCTAGCCACGATACCACTTTCTCTCTTGACAGCGGATCGTATGCACTTCCTGCACCAAAAGTACCAAGATCACCGTCACTTCCCAGATATCCATCGTTATAGAGGCCAACACGGCTCATATATTGGGCACGTGCCTGTGCTGTATCTTGGAACCGTGGAGAATTAATATCAAAATCGGGATATGAACCATATTGGTATTTGTCTGTAGAATCCATCAGTCCCAACCATTTGGCAATCGCTATGGGACTGCGCATACCCACTCGAATCCCTGAACTTGAATTTTCTAAGAAAGCCTGGAGCAAATTGGCCATTTGTTCAAAACTCAGATTTGCATTATTTTGTTCACCACAGGTTCCAAACATTCCAAATTCTACATAGTGGATTACATCTTCATAATCACTATAAAGTTTGGCAAGTTGCTTAGTATGACTAAGAATGGTCTCGTAATCGGGATCTTGATGTCCTATGCAATCAATGTCATAAGATGCACGAATAGTACAAGCTCCACCACGACGACGCACAGAATCCAACGCCGCGCGAATATTGTTTAGAGATACATCATCTAATGAGTCAGACTTTCCTCGGCTATCATAGGCATTGTCGGAGAAGCCTCCCAAATCTACAAGGAAACGCATAAAGTCGTTATAGACCGTGCCATTGGTTTTCAGGTCTAATTCCTTCCCTGGATATAGGTAGAATCCCTTGTGTGGCGCAGGTCCTCGAGCTGGATTCTTTTTCAAATCAAGTAGTTTATCTGAGTAATCTAGATTCTGATTCACCATGCTTGCGGCACCAGCAAGAGAACAAATACTCAAGAAAAGCAGAGTAAAAAGTAATATTTCCTTTTTCATATCCAACCCCATTTTATTTATGAACCACTATTAGACTTCAACCATATCATCAAATATACACTAAAGGCAACAATTTGCCACATTCTTTTTTTTCTAGCGTCTATAATTGTCCCTTTTCACATTCATTTTGAGATTTTTCCAGCGCAGATTGTTATATGTTTCAATATTAGCAAACATTTCCTTATACTTCTCAAGCTGTCCTACAAAATGTTCATCTTTACCTGTCTCGCAAATTTTGTAAAGTCTTGCTTGGAATTGTTCCACCGTTTCTCCAGCATTACGAACAATTCCATATTTTGCGAAATATTTTTCAGCAGTATCTAATTTACGAATCAAATCTTTTGAAGAATCGGATATCTGACTTTTTATAGTGCGATGATTTGCACGATTTTTACGCAGTTTTAGTAAAAAGATGATGCATATAAACGCAAATAAGCCTCCATAGAAGAACGGACTTTCCAGCATCCGCTGCGTTATGGATTGCCAGTCATCTACAGTGCGACGCCACTCCCCTTCCTTCAGGAAATGGAAGAAGAAGGCGAATCGTCCCTGAATACCTTCCCACTTCGTCTGGAACCATGATGGAGATTTGAAACTTGCCGCAGGAATTGGCGGAGTCGGGTCAAAAGGAAGCCATGTTCCGCGAGCATAGACTTCCACCCAGGCGTGGGAATGATGCCTGCGGTATTGGACATAGGGACGGCCCGCTACTCGTTCCGGATGAGCAAACCCCGTCACGTAGCGGGCCGGGATCCTTTGGTGCCGGAGGAGAAGCACCGCAAGCGTTGCATAATATTCGCAATAGCCTCCCTTTGCAGTCCAGAAATGACGCAGAGGTTCTTCCTTAGGAGAACCCTCCTTATGTCTATGCCAGTGATGATGCACCCCTGGAACCACCAGCGAATACTTGAAGTTATTCCTGAAATACTGCCTTATGGCAAATGCCGTAGTATCCGGATTTTGCGAAACCAGCCCCATTTCAACAGCAATAGAATCAATCAAACCCTCGTAAGGTTTTGCAATATGAAGGAAGTTTAAATCCGTATCCATTATCGCGGGGCCAATGCCTACGGATTCCGCGCCAGCAAATTCATCATTCAGCACAAAGTAATACCAATCGCTGCGATTACCGTTTACGCCTGTAAAGATTCCCGTGTTATAGTAATCCAAGGAATCAGCATTTTTGGCTGCAACACCTACAGCACCGGGTGCAGCAAACATAAAACCAAAATTGTCCATCGCTGTCTGAACCCAGATTGCGCAGGATTTTTCTGGAACAGCCAAAGAATCCCCTATCTCAAAAACAGCGTAGTCCACATTGTATCTACTTGGATACAGTTTCTTCTCCGGTTTTGGTGGAAGTTTCCAAATGCCTGCCACATATTTTTCGTAAACTGCACCTTTCAGGTATTCCGGAGCTAGGGTATCCCAAACGCGAATGACAACCTGGCCATTATAACGGGAATGATAGTTGCTGGAAAAAGAACCCAGAGAAACGACGGGGTCAAATCCCATCACTCTATTTTTTTCATAGTAATCTCTACCCCAGGAGCCATGATAACTGCGATGATTTTTCCAATATTGCCAACCACCATAAGCAGAAAAACCAAAACACACAAAAAGGAGAATGAAGAGCAGGTGCTTCCATAAGGCCGTCTTTGGACGACTATAGGCAACAAGTGCAAAAAACAGTGCAACAATTCCCGTAATCACGCCTGGTCGCCCTGCCTGGAAAAAACTGCAAAGCAAAACGGCACAGCCATCAAAAGCGACAAATGCCTCGTAGCCACCGTTACCAAGACTTCTCTTTTGGATTAAGGCCAAAAAACAAAGGTAGAATCCAGGAATGAATACTAGCCAGGGAGAAACTCCGTAGTCTACTCCCGGTGTCAGGACCCACCAAATGGCGCATGGAACGATAGCTCCATAAGCCCATGCTTTGCGATAGCGGGGATTTTTTGAAGTAGCACCATTTCCTTCCAATCCATATCCGTTCCCATGACGAGTGTCCCGGATTCCTAAATAGATGAATCCTATTGCGAATAGAATTCCAAGCCATTCAAGCCCGGAAGAAATTCCAAGATTGAGGCTGGCAAGAGTTAAAAAGAGGGTTTTCGATATTTCGCGGAAAAGGCTCATAGTGACACCTCCACCGCATTTAATTTGTTCACATTCACAAACAGAGTGTCATCTGCAGCAGATGTTCTTTCGGAAGATTCCACCACAATCTGCTTGTGGACCAAATCCTCTTTTTTAGGGAACAAACCGAGTCGAAGCACGGGGCCCATGGGCCTTGCAGCCGGTGACCAGGAATGAGGTTTTGCAGTTGACAGTCCCTTCTGTGGAATGCGGGCCAATGCGTCTAGCAGCGACTTTCCGCCATCAGCGGAAACAATAGGGATTTCCTCATCTCCAATGAAGAACCGTCCCAAAGCTCCGCGCTCCTGTAGAAAACGGCCTACACCAGCAGTAAGCCGAATGAGGGGCTCTAAACGCATCCGGTCGGCAATGGAGCGGGTCTCGACATCCAAAACAAGAACCGCACCAGCCCCACGTTCCGTTTCAAATTCCTTAGTAAATGGCTTGCCATAGCGGGCAAAAGCCTTGTGATGCAAATCCCGAAGAGAATCCCCTTCCCGATATTCACGAACTCCTACGAAATCCATCCCTCTTGTGAGGCTTGGTAAAAGAAGCGGAGCAAACACGAGGCCGCTAGTTCCCGATGTCAGGAAAGAAAATGAAGAAACTTTTATAATGCGTGGATAAACCAGAAGTTCTGCACTTCCCATGTCCATGGCGAAGCGAAGCATTCCATTGATTTCAGGAACAAGCAGCGCCATCTTGGGTATTTTGAAAGCTCCGCGATTTCGGGTGGTGATTCTACACTGAAGTTGATAGGAATTACCAGCCTTCGAACCTAGCAATGGTTTAGATTCCAAACATTTTAGTTGAGGGTCCATGCGAAACGCACCCACGGAAACCTGGTCAATGTTCGTTATGGCAGAAAAAGAAACTTCAGCAACCGCATTTTCCCCTTCTACAACGGGAATAACGCGAATTAGATTTGTCTTCGCCTTGTTCTTTGTCGTCAAATACCATGTGGGAATAAGTGCCAGGAAAAACAGAAAATCGAGACCGCAGAAAATCCAGGCCGCCCAAAATCCGGGAATCATTCCCAAGGCAAGAGAGAGCGCAAATAGAGCCGCAGCGGCATGCCCTGCCGGGGTAAAACACTCCTGCCAACAATAGTAGATTTTCATCAAAACACCCGCACGCTTGGGCGCACGGGGAATCGAATCCAAAATCCACTTGATTGTTGAAGCAACGGACATATTGGGCCCATTATTTCGGTATCTTAACCTGCTTCAAAATACCTTCCAAAATTTTTCGGCTTGCACCAGGAACGGATTCCTTTGCAAAAACACGATGCTCCATTACCGGGAAGAATACCTTTTGGATGTCATCAGGAATAATATGGTCGCGGCCATTCACATAAGCGGAAGCCTGAGCCATCTTGATGAGATTGATGCCTGCACGAGGGCTTGCCGCAAGACGAACAGAAGGATCCTCACGCGTCGCTTGCACCAAGGACACCACATAGCCTTCAAGGGCCTCGTCCACATGGATTTTCTGCACTGTTTTCCGAGCCTCAAGAATTGCATCCGGCGTGGTTACCGCCTTCACAGCATCAATGGGTTTTCCCTCGCGATGGGTTCGCAATACCTGAAGTTCCGTTTCCGCATTGGGATACCCCAAACTGAGGCGAATCATGAAGCGGTCCATCTGGGCTTCTGGTAGCGGAAAAACGCCATGGAATTCCACCGGGTTTTCCGTTGCCAAAACCATAAAAAGTTCCGGCAGTTTGTGGCGATTTCCTTCAAGGCTCACCTGGCGCTCTTCCATAGCCTCCAACAATGCGCTCTGGGTTCTTGGCGACGCACGGTTGATTTCATCCGCCAAAAGCACCTGTGTAAAAACTGGACCCTTTCGAATTTCAAAATCACCAATGTTCGCCTTAAAAACTGCTCCACCCGTCACATCGGCAGGGAGCAGGTCTGGCGTAAACTGTATGCGTGCAAAATCCGCCCCAATGGCCGCCGCCAAGGCTTTCGCTAGCGTCGTCTTCCCAGTACCGGGCACATCCTCAATCAGCACATGCCCATCAGCCAGGAGCGCCATCACCAGCATTTTAACAGATTCCTCTTTTCCCAGGAGGACAGAATTTAGAGCAAAAACAAGATTTTCAATCATGCTCTAAAGATATATTTTTTGAATTAAAGAATTCCATTTACGGCAGGAACAATAAGATTTGGCAAAAAAAACTATCTTTGACTAAAATTATTTTGGTAGCCTTATGAAAAATGTAGACACCATTGCCGTTCTCGATTTTGGTGGACAGTACGCCCACCTTATCGCAAACCGTGTCCGCCGTCTCGGCGTTTTCACTGAAATCCACTCTCCCAACTGCGACGTTTCCGAACTGGAAGGCGTCAAGGGAATCATTTACAGCGGCGGTCCGAGTTCCGTTTACGCAGCCGACGCTCCGGAATACAATCCCGAAATCTTGAACCTTCCTGTGCCGAAGCTCGGCATTTGCTACGGCCACCAGCTCATCGCCCAGCAGCTAGGCGGTCACGTGGAGCCGGGCAAGGTCAAGGAATACGGCATCGCCGACCTCATCGTAGGTGACGAAAACTGCCCGATTTTGAAGGGTCTCCCGAAGGCCTCCCCCATGTGGATGAGCCACGGCGACCAGGTGACGAAACTCCCGGAAGGCTACCGCATCGTCGCAAGCACCAAGGACTGCGAAATCGCGGCCGTCGCTTTCGACGAAAAGAAGATTTACGGCATCCAGTTCCACCCGGAAGTCACGCACAGCAAGTTCGGCATGAAGATTCTCGAGAACTTCGTGGACATCACCGGCGCAAAGAAGACCTGGAACATGAAGAGCTACCTGCCCCTCATTACCGCTCGCATTCAGGAACAGGTGAAGGACCGCAAGGTGTTCCTGCTGGTTTCCGGCGGTGTGGATTCCACAGTGGCATTCGTCCTCTTGAACCGCGTGCTCGGCCCCGAAAAGGTATTGGGTCTGCATGTGGATAACGGCATGATGCGCCTCGGCGAATCCCAGAAAATCATGGACTACCTCACCAAGGAAGGCATGAACAACCTGAAGATCCGCGACGCAAGCGAACACTTCCTTTCGAAGCTCGTGGGCATTACGGCCCCCGAAACCAAGCGCGGCATCATCGGCAAGGAATTCCTCGTGGTGAAAGACGAGGAAATGGCAAAACTCAACTTGGACCCGAACCAGTGGATGATGGCCCAGGGCACCATTTACCCCGACACCATCGAAAGTGGCGGCACCAAGAACGCCGACAAGATCAAGACGCACCACAACCGCGTCAAGGAAGTCCTGGACCTCATGGAAAAGGGCCTCGTGCTGGAACCGCTCGCCGACCTCTACAAGGACGAAGTCCGCGCATTGGGCGAAGAACTTGGCATTCCGCACAACCTCGTGTGGCGCCATCCGTTCCCGGGCCCGGGTCTCGGCGTGCGCCTGCTTTGCAGCGACGGCAAACTCGCCCAGGACATGGTCGCCTTCGATGACGTGAAGGACACCAACGGCGGAACCCTCGCCGACTACCTCAAGGCAAACAACATTTCTGGCCGCATGCTCCCCATCAAGAGCGTGGGCGTGCAAGGCGACGGCCGCACCTATGCGCAGCCGTTCCTCCTCACGACCGCGGGCCTCTCCTGGAAGCAGTGCGAAAAGTTCTCGACCGAACTCGCGAACCGCTTCAAGGCCATCAACCGCGTGATTTACCAGATTGGCACCGTCGCCGATGAAGACCCGAAACTCGTGGAACAGTACGCCACCCGGGTCAACTTCGACACGCTTCGCAAGTTCGACGACATCTGCACCACGTTCCTGCAAGAAAACAACCTGTACGAACAAATTTGGCAGATGCCCGTGGTGAGCGTTCCGCTCCGTACCGCAGGCAAGCCCTGCATCGTGATGCGCCCGGTGAACTCCACCGAAGCCATGACCGCGAACTTCGCCGAAATCAATCAAGCGATGCTTGCAGGCCTCTGGCGCAAATTCGAAATGGAAGGCGCAGGAAGCCTCTGGTACGACGTCACCCACAAACCCCCGGGAACTATCGAGTGGGAATAAAATCGAGTCCTTCAACGCGCGACATCTCGCGCGTTGATTTTTTACCTCATGAGAAAATTATTTTTTTACCTGATCACGCTGTTCTGCATAATATCACTATGCAGCTGCGGCGAATCTCGTAAAGAAACCGTAATTCAATCAAAACAAGACCTGCGGGGCAAACAAGTTGGCGTCATCACAGGAACATTCCACGACCAATTGGTTCTGGATAGCATTGGGCAAGTAGAACTCAGCTATTTTCAAAGTGTCACAGAAATCGTTCTGGCCCTTCAGAAAGAAAAAATTAATGCAGCCATTTTTGAACTCATCAACGCCACTCGCTTTACAAAAAAATACTCGGACATAAAAATCCTTGAAAAGATTCTTCCCACAGTTCCACAAGCCATCGGTCTAAAGAAAGGAAGCCCCCTAAAGACAGAGCTGGACCCCGTCATTGAACAAATGTTTAATCAGGGTTTCTATGCCAAACTTGTCGAGAAATGGATTTCAAACGAAGAATCCGAAATGCCAAAGCAGGACTGGGAAGGTAAAAACGGCACGCTTGTCGTAGGCACCACGGGCGCCATGCCGCCCACTAACTTCTATCTCAACAACGAACTAGCTGGGGCCGATATGGAGCTCATTCTCGCCATCGGGAAGGCACTGGATAAAAAAATTGAATTCGTCGCCATGGATTTTAATGCCCTCATGCCCGCACTCCAGACCGGAAAAATCGACATGTGCATTGCAGGCATCGTCATTACCGAGGAACGCAGCCAGATTATCGACTTTACACATCCCTATTTTGAAAGTGCCATCATCGCCATGGTCAAAAAAGAGCTTTCGAACGCAGAAGCTGCCAAAGCCTCATTTTTTGACGAGCTGAAAGCCAGCTTCCATCGGACGTTCATCATTGAAAGCCGCTGGAAAATGATTCTGGACGGCCTCGGCGTCACCCTCATCCTCTCCATTCTTTCGGGCATTTTCGGCATCATCCTCGGTTTCATCATCTGCTTGTTCCGGCGGAGCAAGCTCAAAATTTCCTCCATATCCAGCGCTGTTTTCATTCGCATCATTCAGGGGATGCCGATTCTCGTGCTCCTCATGATTCTCTACTACGTCATTTTCGCTCGCTCCAACATCAGCGGAATCATCGTCGCTATCATCGGATTTTCCATCAACTTCGGCGTTTACTCTTCCGAAATCATGCGGAGCGGCATGGATGCCGTAGAAAAGGGGCAACTGGAAGCCGCTGCAGCCCTCGGCTACAACCGCAGGCAAACCTTTTTCAAGATACTTCTCCCTCAGGCCGCAAACCATTTCATTCCCGTCCTCAAGGGGGAATTCATCAGCATGGTGAAAATGACGTCCATCGTGGGCTATATCGCCGTCATGGACCTCACCAAAGTCACCGACATCATCCGTTCCCGCACCATGGAAGCCTTTTTCCCACTTATTGCGACTGCAATTCTCTACTTCATCATCGCCATACTCCTCACTCGCATTCTCGTTTTGATTGAAAAAAAGACGGACCCCAAACAACGCTATCGAAAAATCAAGGGGGTTCAATGAAGTTCTCACAAACATTTCTGGCTATTGGAGCACTTCTCCTGATTCTCTGCGGATGCAGTCAAGACAAAACCGACAACTATCAGACATTCGCTGATTTGGAAGGGAAGCGAATCGCAGTCAAGTCAGGAACCGTTTTTGACCAAATGGTTCTTGGAGTTGTAAAGAATCCAGACATTCACTACCTTACTACAAGCGCAGATTTATTCCAGGCTCTTGAAGCTCGAAATGTAGATGCCATCGGGCTGGATTTATCCATTGCAAAGCCATACCTCAAGCTATATCCACAAACTCGGACTTTAAGCGAACTCATCAATCACGATGCCTACGGGATCGCCTTCCCAAAGAACAGCCCTTACAAGGCAGGCATTGACTCCGTTATTCAAACTTTGCGTGAATCAGGAGAACTTCAGCAGATTATTGAAAAATGGGAAAATGAAACGGAGGATACAAAAAGCGAGGATCCTGTTAATTCAGATTTAGATGAAGTCCTCCGTGTTGCCGTAGAAGGTTCCAATCCTCCCTTTGATTTTTTCAAAAACAATAAACTTGCAGGAATCAACATCGACATCATCAATGCAATCGGTGCAGCCCTCCATAAAAAAATGGAAATTTCCATCATGGACTTTGCAGGCTTTATGCCATCCCTGGGGGCAAACAAAACAGACATGTGCATGTCTAGCATCAGCATTACGGAAGAACGGAAGAAAATCATTGACTTTTCCATTCCCTACTACTACAATGAAAATGTCATCATCGTTTTAGACAAATCAAAAGAAAATAAATTTCAGCAGTACACAACATTTAAAGGCCTTGAAGGCAAAAAAATCGCTGTTGCCACAGGTTCTATTTACGACAAACTAACTTCTGAACGCATCAAGGCCGCAGAAATAAAATATTTCACAACCTATACCGACATTTTTAACGCCCTCAAATCACGAAAAGTAGATGCCATCAGTATTGATAAATCCGTTGTTTACCACTGGATGCGTAATTTCCCTGATGTAAAGATTTTAGACGAAAAACTCAGCAAAGATTATTTTGGCATAGCAATAAAAAAAGGAAATCCCATAAAAGCAACAATAGACTCCTTGATTCAAATTCTAAAGGATAATGGAGAACTAGCGCAAATTATTGACAAATGGAACCATGAGAAAGAAGACGATTATTGCATTCCTCAAGACTGGGAAGGAAAAAACGGAACATTGAATATTGCGACAGAAGGAATCAATCCTCCTTTCGACTTCTTCAAAGGAAACCAGTTAGCCGGGATCAACATAGACCTAATGCTTCGATTGGGAAAAATGCTGGACAAGAAAATCGTCTTTAAAACATATGAATTCTCTACACTAATTCCTTCCATTACTTCAGGAAAGGTTGACCTGGGAATTTCCGGAATCAGCATTACCGAAGAAAGACAAAAGCTCGTTGATTTTTCCATCCCGTACTATGAAAATGAGGGCATTGTCGTCGTTCGTGACGAATCAGCTCTTTCAGAGATGAAAACATCATTTATTGCAGAACTTAAAAAAAGTTTCCATCGCACTTTCCTGCAAGAAAATCGCTGGAAAATGGTCTGCAACGGGCTCGGCATTACCATCATTATTTCCATCTTCTCCGGAATTTTCGGCACACTCCTCGGCTTCATCATCTGTTTCTTCCGCCGCAGTAAAAACAGGGTTTCTTCCATCACTAGTGCGGTCTTTATCAGGGTCATCCAAGGAATGCCCGTTCTTGTTCTTCTCATGATTCTCTATTACATCATCTTTGGACATTCTAACCTAAATGGGGTTGTCGTTGCTGTCATCGGATTTGGCATAAACTTCGGCGTCTACGCCTCCGAAATCATGCGGAGCGGTATGGATGCCGTAGAAAAGGGGCAGCTGGAGGCCGCCGCAGCCCTCGGCTACAACCGCAGGCAAACCTTCTTCAAGATTCTCCTCCCCCAGGCCGCAAACCATTTTATTCCCGTCCTCAAAGGGGAATTCATCAGCATGGTGAAAATGACGTCCATCGTAGGCTATATCGCCGTCATGGACCTCACCAAAGTCACCGACATCATCCGTTCCCGCACCATGGAAGCCTTTTTCCCACTTATTGCGACTGCAATTCTCTACTTCATCATCGCAAATATTTTAACTTACATTCTGACCCTCGTGGAAAAGAAAACCGATCCGAAGCATAGAGAGCGCAAAGTGAAAGGAGTCAACTGACATGATTACCGTCCGCCATTTAAGCAAAGTCTACCCCAACGCTACTCCTTTGAGGGACATCAACGCCGAGATAAAGAAGGGCGAAGTAATTTCCATTATCGGTCCCTCTGGAACTGGCAAGTCTACGTTCCTGCGGTGTTTGAACCGGCTAGAAACGCCTACGTCCGGTGAGATCATCATCGATGGTGTCAACATTCTGGACAAGAAGACGGACATTTCCAAAATCCGCCAGAAAATGGGAATGGTGTTTCAGTCCTTCAATCTCTTTGCCCACAAGATGGTTGTGGAAAACATCATGATGGGCCCAATGGATTTGCTCCACATGCCTAAGCAGGAAGCCTACGACGAGGCAATCCGGCTTTTGGATATGGTGGGTTTGAAAGACAAGGCCCTGAACTATCCTGACGAACTTTCCGGCGGTCAGAAGCAACGCGTAGCCATTGCCCGCGCCCTCGCCATGAAGCCAGAAATTCTTCTGTTTGATGAACCCACATCCGCACTTGACCCCACCATGGTTTCCGAGGTACTGAGCGTCATTTCTGGTCTTGCCAAACAAGGCATGACCATGATGATTGTCACTCACGAAATGCGTTTCGCCCGCGATGTGTCCACTCGGATTTTCTACATGGACCAGGGGCTCATTTATGAAGAAGGTACGCCGGAACAAATTTTCGGAAATCCTCAAAAAGACTTAACGCGAGCCTTCATCTACCGCATTCGCAACTGGAATTACGAAATCCACAGCAAGACTTTCGACTTCCTCGGCATGATGTCTGAAATCGAGAAATTCGCCACAAGGCAATTCCTGAACAGAAAGCAACTCAACGCCATCCAGATGGTCATTGAGGAAATTGTCATGAACAAGATGTTCCCCGTTGTGGAGGATGGCAAGGATCCCGACATTCATTTGGAACTTTCCGCCAGCGAAGAAGGCTCGGAAATCAACCTTCGGCTTCAATACAAGGGCGTTCCCAAGGGAAAAATCCACATTGGCGACGACATTTTCGATGCCCTACTCACAAAGTTGGTGGAAGTCCAAAAGCACGATAGCGAAGCACGCCTTATCGAGCTGAAAATTCTTGCCTAAAAAAGCTCAAATCAATCCATCCCACTAATTTTTGTTTATTTTAAATCCTAGATGTTCAATCGTCTAGGATTTATTTTTTTGTTGATTGCATTCGCCGTGTGCGCCAATGCACGTGTGGATTCTGCACCCAAGCCAAAGCATTACAACTACAGGGGCGCGGGGCAACAGATGAAGAACATTTATTATGGTGAGCTTCAGAAAACACTCTATTGTGGCTGTTCCTACAAAGACAAAAGTCATGTGGATATCGCAGGCTGCGATTACAAGCCCCGCGAAAATCCAAACCGCAAAAGTTTAAAGCGCACGGAACGCATCGAGTGGGAACACATCGTCACCGCCCACAACATGGGGCATTTTCTTCCCTGCTGGCGCGACGGCGGGCGCAAAAACTGCTCCGCCAACGATGAAACCTTCGGCATCATGGAAGGAGACCTCCACAACCTCTACCCCGCCGTCGGCGAAGTCAACGGGGACCGCAGCAACTTCATGTATTCCCAATGGACAAGTAATCCAACGCCCATGTATGGGAACTGCAAGACCGTTGTAGATTTCGAGATGAAAAAAGTGCAACCGCGGGAGGAAATCCGCGGCCTTATCGCCAGAGTCCATTTTTATATGGAGAAAACCTACGGCATCAAGCTTTCCAATCAAGACCGCAAGCTCTTTGAAGCTTGGGACAAGTTATTCCCCGTCTCCCGCGAAGAATGCCTGCGAGACGCCCGCATTTTCAAGGTCCAAGGGGACCACAATCCCTTTGTTTATGAAAAATGCGCCAACTTTGGCCCATTGGAGTGAGTTTTATCGTTTCAAGAATTGAAATTTTCTATTCTTGAAAATGGAAGTGTTTGCCGTTTGAGGTGGCTATGCCGTTATTGATTGTACTTATATGTCTGTTTTTTGCAGGAACGACCTTTGCCCAGGTGGATTTCCCCTTGGGTTCCGAAGTCGTCAATGTCACCAAGGACCCTTATAATGCCAAGGGCGATGGTAAAACGGACGATACCGAAGCGATTCAAAGGGCTCTAGACGACCACCCCAATGGGGACTACATCATTTACCTTCCCCATGGCATCTATAAAATCACAAATACCCTCAAATGGCCTGAAGGGAAAAAGCCTGAGGAGGCCTACACCCGCACCATTCTACAAGGCCAGAGCATGGGTGGTACCATCATCGATTTGGCAAATAGTACAGCCGGCTTTGAAAATCCCGATTTTCCTCAGCCCATGATTTTCACTGGCGACGGCCAGAAGATGAAAAAGCGTAACTCCATCCGCGATTTGACGCTCCGCACCGGCAAGGAAAACCCTGGCGCCATCGGCATTCGCTTCAATTCCTCCATGCAGGGAACCATCAACAACGTGAAGATTTATTCCGGCGACAGCACTGGCGTTTATGGCATAGATATGGGATTTACGGATCGAATCGGACCTCTGCTCCTCAAGAATGTCGAGATTCGCGGATTCGATGTTGGCATCTATACAGGCGGAAATTCCAACGGGATGACACTTGAACATGTGACTTTGGGTGGGCAAAAAAAATATGGCCTTGAAAATGACGGACAAGTTCTCGCCGTTCGTGGTCTCCGCTTTAAAGGCGGCGTTCCCGCTGTTTACAACCATGGAAAAGACGCATCCCTCGTCCTCGTAGACGCCACTTTTGAATACAGTAAAGAGAAGAATTCTAAACCATCTCCGGCCATCATCAACGAATCCGAAATTTTTGTTCGCTCCGTAATGACCAGCAAATTCCAGACAAAAATCAAAAGCACACTCAAGGGCTATAATGAAAGTTTTGTCGGTAACGAAATCATTGAGTTTACAACACAGGAATCCAACCAACTTTGTCACAGCCCCAAGCAATCT
Source organism: Fibrobacter sp. (assembly GCA_024398835.1). Taxonomy (GTDB): domain Bacteria; phylum Fibrobacterota; class Fibrobacteria; order Fibrobacterales; family Fibrobacteraceae; genus Fibrobacter. Next base: position 37,177 of record JAKSIK010000003.1, on the reverse strand, counting down.
ATGCGGGTCCCCGTGGCAGAAACGCCCAATTTCAACGAAGAAAAATCCGACTCCTGGACGACCATCGCCGGCGACTACGGTGGAAAGCTGAATACAGGTTCCGATGACGCAAAAGCGCTACAAGACGCCATTGATGACGGTGCAGAAACCATCTACTTCCCGCCAGGAGGCCGCTGGACCATCAACCGCGACATCTATCTCCGCAATCGCGTCCGCCGCATTATTGGTACCGAAGGCCGCATCGATGGCAAAGGCAAGTTCATCATTGACGATGGTGTGTTCAATGAAATCACCATTGAAAGGTTCTCCGAATTCGGAAGCGGCATCATCCACAAATCCAAGAGAACCGTTCTTCTAAAGGATATGATGGTGAAGTCCTTTGAAACACACGAACTGGGTTCTGGTGACATCTATATGGAAGATGTGTCAGTAGGTACCATTCAGATGAACGACCAGAAATTCTGGGGTCGTCAAATCACCATGTCTTCCGATACCAAGGGTCCCAAAATTCAAAACAATGGCGGGACCATCTGGATTCTCGGTCTTACTGCCCGAGACGGAAACACCATTCTCCAAAACTCCAACAAGGCTTCCGCTGAACTTCTCGGAGTTCATGTCATTTCAAGCGACAAGGCAAAAAACCGCCCCATGTTCATCAATGACAATTCAAGCCTCTCCATCTCTGGCCTTAAAGAAACACTCACCCGCGGAAACCCCTTCCCGAAAATCGTAGAAGAATCCAGACAAGGTTCCGCCATCTACGCTCTTTCTTCCAACGACCTCCCTAAAAACGAAACCGGAGGCGTTATGATGGCTCTCTACACCGGTTATGCCCCTAAACAAGGCGCCAACGAAGCACCGAAGGCAAGTTTTGCAGAAGAAATGATTCTCGTGCAGCCAGGGAAATTGAAAGTCACGGGCGTTGTTGAAGATGATGGCCGTGGAGATGGACTCTGCCGTATTCCAGTCCTCTGGAAAAAGGGAACCGGTCCTGGTCGCGTCATTTTCTCTGATAGTGCTGAAACAACAACAGACATTTCCTTCACCGCCAGTGGCCGCTATAACGTCATCTTCAGTGCAAACGATGGCTACCAGTCCGGCGCAGATACTGGGAGAGTCTATGTATTTGATAAGAAATACACAACCCTTGATCACACAGGAGACAACATTCCCAGCGGTCGTGGAGCAGACACCTGGATTTCTGAATTTGACAACTACTCGCCCCACAACAATGACTCCGAACTTCACATCGCCAACGTGGAAAAGGAAGCCGGTAAGATTTATCTGAAATTTGACCTATCATCTCTTCCTGGTCCGCTATTTGACGCAGGTCTCCAACTCAATTTTAATGCAGACACTATCAAGAAACCCGTTTCCTTCAATATCTTTGGACTAAAGGAAATCAAAGGCAAAGATGATCCATATGGAGAAGGAAAATTGGGTGTGGATTGGAGAAGCGACGAGCTCACTTGGGAAAACGCACCTGCCAATCTTCCCCAGGCCGGCGGTCAGTTCAACATTCGTAAAAATTCTGGTGGCGGCGTAGATACCAAGTATGCCGATTACCTTGGCATTATCACAATCAATCCCAAGGCGCCTTTGGCAGGTTTCCTGAGAACCCCTGCGCTGACAGAATTCTTCAAACGCAAGCATGCCTCCGGGCTTTACACGCTTATTCTTACAGCCATTGAACCCGGAGAAACGCTAATCCAATCCCGCAATTCCGGCAAGGGACTTGCACCAGCACTCTACATTGGTTATTTCGACAACACCAAGTCCGTAGGCGGTGACGCCATGGATGGCGGTTACACCCTCACCAAAGTGCAAATTGACATCTACTCTCTGGATTGCAACTTCGACCTAACCGTGGGTTACCCGCAATTTGTACAAATTGAAATTCTCAATGAATTCGGAAAGCGCATGCTAGTAGTTGCCGCCCGCGACTTGGCAGGCGAAAAGAAAACCAATTTCAAATTCAAGGCGAAAGCCTTCCCCACTGGCAAGTACACTTTGAAAGTCATCGGAGAAGCGTTCACAGCCGAAGAAAAATTCTACATCTTGAACTAGGAAGTTTTGTATGAAGAAAAACATTATAGCATTCCTTGTCCTGATAGCCTTGATATTTATCGCCGCTTGTAGCGATAGCGAACACACCACATCAAAGTTTGATGACGACACCGACATTGCAGACTCTTTCAAATCCAGTTCATCCATCAGCGATCGTCTTGACATTTTTTATAACGACACCATACCTCTCGGCGATACCATCAACATGTATGTCGGATTTCCCGTATGGGATACAACGGAAACTGTCGTTAAGGACGAAGAAGGCAACCTTGATACGGTCACTGTTATCAACAAGTGTCAAGAAGGAGTCCTCTGCGTAGATTCTGGAGCTACAGAAATTCCACTCTTCCTTGGCGGCTTACCCGTAGGCACAAGGATTCAGGTTTCCATCGCCACAAGTGACATTGCGGAAGACACCCTCTATGTAGCAAGCGAAAAGGGTGAAAAATTAAAGGCAAGAAAACCTGTATGGAACGCACTGAAAAAAGATTCCATCTTCACCAACTACATGATTCCAGGAAAAGGAGCAACTCTCACAAATAACGAGTTCGTCGCCTTCTCCACAGGCTACTACTATGTCAATCTAAAGGGCCTGTTTGTAGAGAATTCCCACATCCGCATTGTTGTGAAGGCAGATTCCGCCTACTACGGCTGCATCGGAGATAAAGACACCCTGCTCTTGAGCCAAAACGATACCATCCACGGAATCATCCCTATTGAAACCGCACCGAAAAAAATAAGCATCCTTTTTGACACCCCCCTAGGCTATAACATCAACATCATGGCGGATGGCGAGTGGATTAACAGGTTCCAACTTGCAGACAAAAAAGGCAACATTCTTGATTCATCAAATGCCATGAGTACAAGCATTGAACAATTGTTGTTCCCGGAAGATTCCACCTCCGAATGGACGCTGACCATCGAACCCCTCAATGTGGAAAATTACATGTCCGGCCCATTCGCCACCTTTGAAGCCATTACCTTCTCCCGGCAATTGGGCAAAGGTGAATACATCGCAAATGCCGACTCCATTGCGCTGGTAGGTGACACTTTGACCGTAGTCCGAGAATGTAAGGAAGAAGCGAAATGTTACCTGCGCCAAGAACAGTTCGTTTGGCTTGGAGATTACGAAAAGGGCGATTCCATCAACATCTTCCATGAAATGAGCGGTTATTATACAAGATGTACAAGAACACCTTGCCCCGCAAGTTACAGCATCATTGACAAAGCGGGAAACACTCTCGGAACCATTGATGATTACGAACATGGATTCAAGGCAAAAGAAAAGGGCCCTGTATACTTGCGATACCTGCGCCTCAACTCCCCGGCCAGGGTGGATCCTCCCCTCCTGACCCTAAAGACCTACATCCAGCGCCCAGGATCCCTCAACTCCCTCGCCTTCTACGACGATAAAAAGGAAAAAACCTACGACACCAAGTATGTCATAGCAAAGGATACCGTGTTCCTGAAGGACTTTAAATTCCAAACCAACCCCTACAAGACCAGTTCCAACATGAAATGGTTTGTTCCCTGCGATGATTTGAACTTCCTGGGCACAACAGGGTATATCATGAACATCGATAACTGCAAAGCAAACGGAACCGAATGGCAAGTTTCCGGCTACCTCATCGCCCAAGAAGGTGCTGAAGGGGAAACCGCCCGTCTCATCGCAGAAAGCCTTGCCGACCCCCTGATGAGGGACACTTTGAAGATTTTGATTCAGTAAAAATGCGATTTTTAGCGTATTTTTCGTCAATTTCTTCAATTTTAGGTAAAAATTCTTGAAATTTCGCCCAATTTTACTATAATTGGGCACTACTCTTGCAAGTCGCGCCAAGCTCTGCCAACCTGCAAGCATAACCAAAGAGCTTCCTTACGAGGTACAATATGTCGTCCTTCCGCGGACCAAAAGGCAAAGTCGCTCGTTCTCTGGGCGTTGCCGTTTCTCAAAAGACACAAAAGGCTCTCGACCGCCGCAACTTCGCACCTGGCCAGCATGGTCAGAACCGCAAGAAGTCTTCTTCTGTGTACAAGCAGCAGCTCGTCGAAAAGCAGCGTCTTCGTTTCACCTACAACATTTCCGAAGCTCAGCTTGCCAAGGCATACAAGGAAGCTAACCGTCGTGAAGGTTCTGCCGGTGATAACCTGATGATTCTCTTGGAAACCCGTCTTGACGCTCTCGTCTACCGCATGGGTTTCGCCCGCACCATTTTTGCTGCTCGCCAGTATGTGGCCCACGGTCACTTCCAGGTGAACGGTGTTCGTAGCTTCTCTCCTTCCCGCCTCATCAAGGCCGGCGATGTGATTGCTGTTCGTGAACGCTCTAAGGAACACGTGCAGATTAAGGAAGCTATCGCTAACGCTCCTGAAGCTCCGGAATACTTGACTGTGGATGCCGGCAAGATGGAAGGCACCCTGGTGAAGCTTCCTCTCCGCGATCAGATCCCCGTCAAGCTGGAAGAACAGCTCGTCGTGGAATACTATTCTCGGTAAGTCGAGTTTACTCGTTCAAGAAAGACCCGTGGCGCAAAGCCTCGGGCCTTTTTTATTTGCAGACAACAAAAGTCTATTTGAACTTAATCATATCCGCCAACTGCACAAAATAATCATTGCTCCAAATATCCAGCGACTTGGGATTCTTCACAAACGGCAATACACCGGCCTTTACCATCTTTATATCGGTGGTCGCCAGTTTTTCCTTTAGCATCTTGAAAAAAAGTTCCTTGTCCATATCAATTTTGGAAAACTCGCTGCATCGCGCCTGGAAATGAGAGAAATCCAAGGCAACACCCTTTCTGACATACCATTCAAAATCATACCAGTCACGGCCCTTGACGCGCTGTTTCCAATTCCTAAAAATCAAGGCGTGCATCTTGCCCGCAAAAAGGCAAGGAAGCGTAAAGCAACGGGTCGCAAAGGAGAAGGGCATCAGCGAAAACTTCGATTCCGTTTCAAAACTCAAGGGTGGATCCGTATCCACTTCAATCTTAATCTTGATACTCTTCATAGACTTGAACTTCAAATCATAAACCGAGGTATCTTCCTTCAAAAACGCAGACTCAACTTTACCAAAATTTTTCTTTTGCTTTTTAAAAATTACAACATCGAGCCCGGCAGACTTGAATTCATTTACAATGCTGGGGAAATAATCTTCAAAATGGAAATCCTCGTTCTTATTCACCAAAGAAAAATCCATATCTTCGCTAAATCGTTCCAACCCGTGAAAAATACGAAGGCACGTTCCTCCGTAGAACGCGGCCTTTTCAAAAAAGCCTCCTCGCTGCAATCCAGCCAGCGCAATTTGCTGCATGACTTCGTACACGGCATTACGGCGGTCATTCTCGGAATTGATTGCATAGCCCTGAACCATCTGTTCAAAAATCGTCATTCCAGCATCCTCCTTAACAAATCCACGTCTTGCTTCTTTTTGCAGCAGGTTAAAACCTGATTGACTATTGCCACGTCCATTCTGAAAAACGCATCCATATCCAAACGCAAATCGGATTCCAAAAATTCGTACATGGCACTTTTAAAACGCGGATGAAGATTGGGCGTACTTACAATCAAATCACACAAGGCCTTTTCCGGTGATGCAATCAAAAAGCCGTAACCATCCTTGACCGCGACATTCAAGCCGATGGAATAATACTCTGGAGTTGCCTGGGTGTACAAGAAATTCGCCAGTGAGTTTTCAAAATAGCGGGAATGCTTCAACGTCATGGACTTTACCTGATACACACGCTCCGGGATTAGCCCATAATACGCAAGGGCAGTTTCCATGGAAACATAGGACGGACCATAGATGTGATTTGCGACCAGGTTCAAATCAACAAGAACCCCACTAACCTCGGGAGCGACCACATACAAGCCCTTTTTAAGGCGGATCAACTCGCCACTCTTTTCAAGAGACGATAGTTTTCCATTCAGTGCCTTATGTTCGGGAAAGCACCCCTCAAGCGTGGCGACATCCACAGGAATATTTTTGAAGTTTTTCAAATCCATATCGACTTCCTGCGTTAAATATAGTCAATTTTAGAACAGATAATCAATATTTTTTTAATTTTCTGTACGAAATTTGACTGTTTGTCAAAAAATTTTGCAAAAAAAATCCTCCCGGCGAAGGGAGGACTTGGATTAAATAGTTAATTATATTTCGGAGATAATGCGATGTCTTCTTGTCGTCGGAAAGACGGGAAACGAAAAAAAAATGCCGTTCTGAATCGGAAACCTACATCGTCGTTTCTGAGCGAAGAATGATTTGAATTGCGGTGTTCCCACCCTACTTTTTCTCTCAACTCATAAAGAGCCTCATATGACACTATTGCGGCTACTGGAGCGAGGTCCTGTCAACCATATCGTTGTTGAACGATTTATTCAAGTAGTCCCCCCCCCAAAAAAAAACTCGCAGTGCGTGTAGACCTTTTTACAGAAAAGTCAGTACAAAGTTTGAGGCTGATCAATCAAAGATATTGTCTATTCAACCTTATTTGTTTAGCGCAAATCTTCTTCCGTCACTTTTCTACTGCCCCAAGCCTTACAAACATTTCTATCCAGATAAGCGAACCGGAGCCATCTTCGAGAAACCCCTTCCTTTACTGCGGTATTTTTAAAAGAGTTCCACAATTGGGAACCCATTTCATCCAACATATCATCCGATAAAAGACAAGGGGTCACTCCTGTGGCAGAAAATTCCCCCGAACGAATAAATTCTTCTACAGTATTTACACTACCTTCAAATATAGCTTCAAACAACTTCATACCCTTCTTTGTTGGAAATCCAACTTCATGCATTTTTTTGTACAAATCATCAGACCATCCAGAATAATGATTTTCAAGGGAACCGACAAAACCTTCCCAAAAGCAAACATAAAGCATAGGATACAAAGAATTTCTATTTTGCACATTTCCTTCCATAATCTGCAAAAGAAGTTGCGCCGAAAAAGTTTCGCTATATGCGTTACACTTTTCCCCAGCAAAGGCAAAAGTTGCCGCAATTAGTAGAGATAGTACAAATGAACATTTTTTCATATTTTTTCCTTTTTTTTGGGGGGGAGTAATTTTAATTTTTTATAATTACATTCCGTATCGTGTTCAAGCAATTGTTTATAAGGATGAGCATCACTATCACCTTGAACAACACGCAATAAAAAATTCAAATAAGCTTTTACCTCATAATTTTCAAGACTGTGTTTCAAGATATAATCAATGAATTGATAATCTTTAACATCAATCGATTTACTTTCTTTCAAGGCAACATAATTTGATAAACGGCAAAGAGCAAAGTCCACTATGCGTTCTTTTTCGGGGGTCTCAAAAGTTCCGTTTTTAAAGCCAATGCAACCATCACGCTCAATCATGTGTATAAATGCCGACATATCAGGATTTTCCATAACTGAACTAGAAAAATCCTTCATATATAGGATATGCCGATCAGACTTTTGATCTTTCCACTGTCGGTAGGCAACCCAAACACCTACTAACGCGGCTACAATGGCTATACTTTCGATAACGCCAAATATAGACTCAACATTTCCTATAGACAATTCCATTTAGATCTTTATTTTTTTTATTTTCTCACAATCAAATGTAAACAAAAAAAAACAATGTCAAGTATTTTCGCCAATTTTAGCGTAAATCTATGTTTACAGAGAATTTTCTGATAAAACAGTTTTGCCTCACCTTGTGGGGCCATTCAATGACGTTATGAAAAATTTTGCACCAACCACCTCCTAGGGACTTTTCTATATTCTTCGCGAATTTTTAGGATTTTCGCCGTAATCCAATCAAAAATGGGTTGAAAAGCGGAGCCACATAAGGAATAAAGATGAAAGTTTCTTTGAATTGGTTGAGACGTCATGTGGATCTTCCGGAATCTGCGGAAGAAGTGGCAAAGGCACTGACTTCCATTGGTTTGGAAGTTGAAGGCACGGAAGAACCGGGTAAAGTTTACGACAAGCTCTTGGTGGCCAAGGTGCTCACCTGCGAGCCTCATCCTGATAGCGACCACCTTCACATCACCACCGTCAATAACGGTACGGAAGTCATCCAGGTGGTTTGCGGCGCTCCCAATGTGGCTGCCGGCCAGACCGTTGTTCTCGCCCCCATTGGCGCAGAGCTCCCGCTCCCCGACGGCACCATGCTGAAGATGAAGAAGTCCAAGATTCGCGGTGTGGAAAGCTTCGGCATGATTTGCGCCGAAGACGAAATCGGTTTAAGCGACGACCACGGCGGCATCATGGTGCTGGACGACGGCATTCCTGCAGGAACTCCCTTTGTGAGCCTCGGAATGTATGACGTTTGTTATGAACTGAACGTAACCCCCAACCGTCCGGATGCGCTGTCTCACCGCGGTGTGGCCCGCGAACTGGCCGCAAAGTTCAACCGCCCGCTGAAGCCCCTCGCATACAACTTCGCAGAAGATGCAGAAGCCGCAAGCGGCGCCATCAGCCTGGAAGTGGTTCCCGGCTGTGGATGCTCCCGCTATGTGGGCCGCGTCATTAAAGATGTGAAGGTGGAAAAGTCTCCCGCCTGGCTCGCCAAATTGCTCCACGCCGTAGGAATGAACTCCATCAACAACGTGGTGGACATCACCAACTTCATCCTCATGGATGTAGGTCAGCCCCTCCACAGCTTTGACATGGACCAGCTGAAAGGCAATAAGATTAAGGTTCGCAAGGCAGCCAAGGGCGAAAAGATTGAAACCATTGACCACACTGCGCACGAACTCACCGAGAATGATTTGGTGATTTGCGATGGCGACCGTCCTGCCTGCGTGGCTGGCGTCATGGGCGGCGTGGAATCCGAAATCGTGGATGCCACCAAGAACGTGTTCCTGGAAAGTGCCTGGTTCAACCCCACCGTCGTCCGCAAACAGGCCAAACGCCTCTGCATCTCTACGGATTCCAGCTACCGCTTTGAACGCGAAATCGATTTCCGCACTCAGGATGAATACAGCAAGTACGCCTGCGCCATGATTCAGGAAGTGGCCGGAGGCCGCATTCTCAAGGGCGCCGTGGAATATACCGGCGAAGAACACAAGAAGGAATGCGACCAGGTGACCCTCCGTTTCGCCCGTGCAGAAAAAGTCATCGGCATGAAGTTGGAAGCGGAAAAGATTGAGAGCTACCTTACAGGCATCGCCCTTGAGGTTGTTGCAAAAGACGCGGAATCCATCACCTTCAAGATTCCCAGTTTCCGCCCGGACCTGACCCGCGAAGTGGACCTCATCGAAGAAGTGGCCCGTCTTGTCGGGTTCGACAACATCCCCTACACCCTCCCGAAATTTGAAATGCGGCCAAACGAACTCCCCGCTCACGAAATCATGAACCGGAAGATTCGCAAGGCCCTCTCTGCCATGGGCCTCCATGAATGCCTGAGCCTCCGCTTTACCAGCAAGGCCCGCACAGAGGCCATCTTTGGCGTTCCTGGCGAGACAAACACGGACCGCCGTGCAAAGCCCGCAGTGCTTTTGAACCCCCTCAGCGAAGAACTGGGAGCAATTCCCACAAGCCTCCTCCCCAACCTCTTAAAGAGCGTTGCCGAGAACGAAAAGAACCGCCCTGGTTCCGTTCGTTTGTTCGAAGTGGCCAAGGGCCAATACAAGCGTGAACGCAAAGACGTGCGCGATCCCGGTTTTGATGAATCTAACCTTGTTGCACTTGCCATTGCAGGCAACTTTGACGCAGACCCCTTGAACGACAAGCCAAAGCAGATTGACTTTGCCGCCTTCAAGGGTTTTGTCATCTCCTTCTTCAAGCGCCTCGGTCTTGTGGTGGAAATCCGCGAAGCCGCAAAGCCCGAAGTCTTCCTCCACCCGGGCAAGCAGGCCGAAGTGGTCATGAACGGAACCGTTCTTGGCACCATGGGTGCCGTGCATCCCTCTGTTCTTTCCGCACTGGAAATCACCTACGATACCTTCGTGCTGGAAGCCGATATGGACAAGATGGAGAAGGAAAGCCACAAGAAGATTGTGTTCCAGGCCTTCAGCCGTCAGGTTCCCTCCAGCCGCGACATTTCCATCGAGGTGGAGAAGTCCATGACTCACGAGCAGGTTCTCGCCCGCATCAAGGGCCTCAACCCCAAGAATCTGGCGAAGATCACCCTCAAGAGCATCTACGAGGGCGACAAGATTGAAGCCGGCAAGAAGAACATGGTCTACAGCCTCACCTACCAGGCCATGGACCGCACCCTCACCGACGACGAAGTCAACAAGGCCCACAACAAGCTTCGCGACAAGCTGGTGGCAAACGGCGACATCGTGCTGCGCTAACTCCAGCCAATCCGCGACAATCCGCGACGGAAGCAAACAAAGAATACAACAAAAAATCCTCGCATCATTGCGGGGATTTTTCATTTCTATCGGACCTGCAACAACAGGCTCTAACTACCAGCAAGGGATTGATGGATTTGTAAGCGAAAGACTATTGGGATTGAAAAGGAGTTGCCCTGCGGACAAAAAAAGGCCCATCGCTACCACTGTCGCCGAAGTACACCCGGCCTTTTCAGCAATTTCAGCAGCCCTTGTGTTTCTTTTTTGCCAATATTCAACATCGCTCACTTCCGCTTCAACGGATTTATTTTCCTGCTCCAGAGACGTTTTCTCTTCCTGCATAGCAGGTTCCGATTTTGGCAAGGAATTATCGTAGACAAGGAAAGCCCTATTAACTATAGAGTCTTCATCCATTGTTAGCTTAACATTTGCCGGTCCCTTCAAAACCATTTGCGCACAGCACAAAGAGGCTATTGCAAACACAAAAAAGATTATTTGCTTTGGAGGAATCCGCATCATGTCTGATTTACAGTCCCATAGCCTTCTTCATCTGGTCTATGAATGTCTGTTCCTCGGCAGAAATGTTGCTGTCGTTGTCATCTTCTTCGGAGGCATTGGCAATACGAGTCATGCATTCCACCACCAGCTGCTTGAATTCCGGCTTGGAATTTTCCAGAGCACTCACACAGGCTCGAGCACGGCCAGCAGCGGTCAGGAAACTTCCATAGACATCATTGAACTCATCCCAAGAAACTTCGGGAACCTTTTCATCGTGAATCTTGTCCAGTTCATCGCTTTCTGCCTGGGTTGCAGAAGTCGCACCCGGAAGAAGGGTATCATTTTCCTTGTCGTGATAAAGGCAGGCCACCTGCCAGCTGAGAACCAAAAGTGCCATTTCTTGAGTCATGATTTACCTCATTTTAAAGATACATAAAAAAACACCCCCAGAACAACTTCGCACCCGAAATCAATTCTGCATTCCTGATACATAACTCATACTCTTGGATTGCCGCGCCCAAAAGGCTCGCAATGACCTTTTGCTCGACAACAAGCCTGCAAGCACGCCCTCTGCTCTCGCCTCAACAAAATTCATAATTCTCATTCTCCGCCCGAAATCAATTCAGCATTCCGCATTCATAATTCTTAATTATTTATATATTTGTGCCATGGCTTACGTCGCAATGGCCCGAAAGTGGCGCCCGCAATCTTTCAGTGATATGGTCGGTCAGGAACATATCGCCAAAACCCTTCAGAATGCTATTGAAGGGGGGCGACTCCATCATGCCTTCCTCTTTACAGGAACCCGTGGCGTAGGTAAGACCACCAGTGCCAGAATCCTCGCCCGCACCCTGAACTGTAAGGGCGGCGACCCGCTCCATCCCTGTGGAGTCTGCGATAGCTGCAAGGATATCGACGGTGGAAACCCCATGGACGTTCTGGAAATCGATGCCGCTTCCAACACCAGCGTGGAAAACATCCGCGATGTGATTGAACGCGTCCAGTATTCCCCCGTCATCGGCAAGTACAAGATTTTCATCATCGACGAAGTCCACATGCTCTCTACGGGAGCCTTCAACGCTCTCCTCAAGACCCTTGAAGAACCTCCCCCACATGTGATTTTCATCTTCGCCACCACCGAAGTCAACAAGGTCCCGCAGACCATCCTTAGCCGCGTGCAACGCTTCGATTTCAAGCGCCTCACCGTCGCTCAGATTACTTCTCGCCTCCGCTATATTTGCGAACAAGAGAACATCAACGCTAGCGATGAAGCCCTGGACATTTTCGCCGAAAAGGCAGACGGCTCCATGCGCGATGGCCTCACCTACTTCGATCAAGCCTACGCCTTCACCGGTAGCGAAATGAGCGCGGATTCCGTCCGTTCCATTCTCGGCATTCCTCCAGTAGAACTTTTCTTCACCCTCATCCAGGCCATAGAAAATCACGACCTTAAAGGCGTTTTCAAAATGGTGGACGATGCCGTGAAAATCGGTATCGAGTTCACGCCCCTTCTGGATGGCTTCGGCAAGTTCCTCCGGAATCTGCTCTACACCCGCATGGATGCCCTCCCGGCAGATGCCCTCAACATCACGGATGAACTTTATTCGAAATTCAAGAGCACAGCCCTCGGTCTCGGCAACGGTGACCTCCTCCGCATTTCCAAGATGCTGACGGACTTGCAGGGCACACTCCGCTACAGCACCAACCCGCGGCTTTTGGTAGAGACTACCTTTGCCCGCATGGCCTGGCTGGATAGACTCACGGATTTGCGAAAGGCTTTAGCCGCCATCAACGACCCGAACAGCGCCGACACAGCGGCGTTAAAAAAAAAAGTAACTGAAGTCCAAGTCATGATTGACGCTCAGGAGGAAGTCCAGAACGGACTCCCCGAGCCTACCTATGACGATCCCTTCGCCTCTTACCAGGGGGCTTCCGACGCGGGTACCTATTCCCGCTACGAAATCACCGCAGCCTGGCCCTCCATCATGTTGAGCCTATCCGATAGTGGCGATTTGATGTTCTCTGTAGCCCTCAACGGAAGCGTTCTGGAAGCGGGCGACCTGCAGGCCAACCCGTTCCCCCTGTTCCTCACCTACCCCTGCGACGCAGAAAACGGCGCTCCCTACGAATACACCCAGTTCCGGGACCACCCCGAATACCTCGAACGACTCACCAACATTCTGGAAGACAAACTACAAACCAAGATTGCCCTCTCTGTGCGGACCCGTGCCTACACCGCTGAGGAACGACAAATCCAGATTAACGCGAAGATGAGCCCCTACGAGTTGGATTGCCAAAATGAGCCCGGTCTCGCCAAGCTGAAGGAACTTTTTGCCGCAGAATTGGTATATTCACAAAAAATAAAGAAAGCAACCCTAATTCAAGAGGATTACGACGATGGACATGAGTAAAATGCTCAAAGACCTTCAGAAGATGCAAAACAAGATGCTGAGAGCTCAAAGTGAACTGAAAACCCAGAGTTACGAGGCTGAAGCAGGTGGTGGCATGGTCAAGGTGGCCATCAACGGTCAGGGCATTCTCACCATGATCAAAATCAACCCCGACGCAGTGGATAAGGATGACGTGGAAGCCTTGGAAGACCTCATCATGGCAGCCTTCAATTCCGCCATGAAGAAGAAGGAAGAAGCAGCCCAATCTAGCTTGAACGAGATTACCGGTGGCATGAAAATCCCCGGCCTTATGTAATCTACATCACACTTTGGCAAGGACTTCACCCCGCCCCTTCAGGGCGGGGTTTTCCGTTTGTCCGCCCTTTTTTACACTTCGTCCATAAATCAACAAAACTCTTTCCATATATATGGGAATTTTTCTACATTTGGCGGGTCAAAAATTTATAGGAGAACGAATGTCAAGGCATCTTGCAATCATTCCAGCTCTCGCCATTGCAATGGCCGTCCCAACATGGGCTGGCCAGACCTATACCCGCGAAGAGGCTGTTCAGACAGCCATGGATAATTCCCCTGATATCAAAAATGCCGAGGAAGCTCTAAAAACCGCTAATTCCCAGGTGGACGCCGGTTATGGCAACGCCTACCCCTCTATCGACCTTAGCGCGACGACGACCCGTATTTTTGGTTTGGATGATGTAGAAAAGAGTTCTGCCATGAGCGACGCCGCCAGTGGCATGTATGGTCAAAAAGACGCTGACGGCAATCCCCAGGCAAACGCTTTCGACAAAAATGTCGTAGGACCCGCTATCGACGGTCTCATTAACGGCATGGCCGCCCAGGGCTACCGCTGGCAGTCCAGCGTAGGACTCACCGCCACCCAGATTCTCTATGCTGCAGGCAAAGTGGGCACCGGCATCGAAATCGCCAAGGCCTACAAGCGCCTTCAAGAAGTTAACCTGGAAAACACAAAGTCCACCGTCCGCTTCAGTGTGGAAACCAGTTTCGACCAGCTCATTTACCTGGATTCTGTAGTCGCCATCGCCGAAGCAAGCCTCGCCCAACTCCAGGAACACATTGATTTCGTAAAACAATCCTACGAAAGCGGGCTGGTGGGTGAACTGGATATGATTCGCGCACAGCTCCAGTTGGATGAAGTCCAATCCAGTTTGGAAAGCGCCAAGAAGAGCCAGGTTTTGGCTAGAAACGCCCTCCTCAACGTCATGGGTCTCCCTTACGATGCCGAAGTGCAGTTTAAGGGAGAACTTAGAGACCCCGAAGCCGGCGTTCCCTACCCCGATACATCTATGGCCAGCGTCAAGAAGCGCCGCAAGGAGCTGGTCATGCTGGAAGAAACGGAAAACATGAAGCAGAAGAACATCAGCATCGAGGAAGGCGGTTACAAGCCTACGGTGGTGCTGGGCGGTCAGCTGACTTACAACAACAAGCAGAACGAATTCTACAAGTGGGATGCCCCGGATTGGGACAAGAACATCACCAAGGCAGTATTCCTGAATGTCACCATGAACCTCTTCAATGGTATGAAGACCCGTGAAAGCGTGACTCAGGCCAAGTCCAGCCTCCGCACCACACAAATCCAGAAAGAAACTGCTGAACGAGGCTTCCGCCTGCAGATTGAAAACAACGCAAACGCCTTGTCGGATACGGAATCGCAACTGGTTTTGAAAAAACGCTCTGTGGAACTGGCCCAGAAGAACTACGAACTCACGGAGGCCGCCTACAAGGTTGGCCGCGAAACCCAGTTGAACTTCTTGGATGCCACAATGAGCCTTCGCCAGGCAAAACTCAACTACATGCAGGCTGTTTTGAACTGGAATATAGCCTATAATGCATTGTTACAGGCCACTGGAGAATATTAAGAGATTAGAGGACGATTATGAACAAGATCGCAAAAACAATCATCACACTGACCACCCTTTCGCTCCTCCTGGTTGGCTGCGAAAGCAAAGAAGAAAAAGCGGCAAAGACAAATGCTCAGGCATCTACCATTGAGCAGATTCAGAAAGAAAAGGGCAAGCCCGCCCGCGTAGCCAAGGCCACCAAGGCCAAGCTCAATGACGTCCGCAAATTTACGGGTACTGTTGAAGGCATGCAGCAGACCAGCGCCATTGCCAAAATGGGCGACCCTCTGGCAAAAATCAATGTCCAGATTGGCAGCACCGTCAAGAAAGACCAGGTTCTGGCTGAATTCGTCTTCACAGGCGACAACACCAGCTACCAGCAGGCTGAAGAACAGGTGAAGCTCCTGGAAGCCTCCACCCAGCGCATGCGCGAAGTGAAGGAGAAGGGCGGTATCAGCCAGCAGGACATGGACCAGATGGAAATGCAGCTGAAGATTGCCAAGATGAACCTGGAAACCGCTCGCCGCGCTACCAAGATTCTCGCCCCCGCCTCTGGCGTGGTGACCGAGCTCAACTACAAGGAAGGTCAGGTTCCTGGCGTAGGCAGCGTCCTCTGCACCATCGCCAAACTGGACAAGGTGATTCTCAAGCTGAACGTCACCAGTCAGGAAATCGGATTCTTCAAGATGGGCGCCACCGCCACCGTGAACCTCAATGGTGAGACCTTCAAGGGTAAAGTGAGCCTCATTCCGCTGGCTGCCAACACAACAACTCGCTTCTTCCCTGTGGAAGTCACTTTTGACAACAGCAAGAAGAAACTCCTCCCCGGCATGTTCATCTCTGCCGAACTGAATACCCGCCAGGTTGATGGCATCGTAGTTCCTGCAGAAGCAATCGTTTACCGCAACGGCGTGAACACCGTATGGGTGGTCAATGAAGATGGTACCGCCAAGCGCAAAGTCGTAAAGGTGGGCGTCATGACTAAGGAAAACGTTCAGATTGCCGATGGCATTGAAGAAGGCGAAACCGTCATGATTGAAGGCATGTCCCGTATGAACGACGGCGACAAGGTCCTCGTTGTGGAATAGTTGTAGGCTGGAGATTTACTGAATGATTAAAGCCAGTATTTATAAACCAATCACCATGCTCATGGTCATCTTGACCGTGGTGGTGTTCGGTATCTACACCTACACCATGATGGTGGTGGACTTGATGCCGAAATTCGACGTGCCTGTGGTGACAGGTACCGTTATTTACGCCGGCGCAAACCCGGAAGAAATTGAAACCACCATCGTGAAGCCCATCGAAGAGCAGGTGGAACTAGTTGATGGTATTGACTATGTGCAGTCCATCTGCATGGAAAACTACGGCATCATCATCGCCATGTTCAACATGGGTATTGATGTGGACGTGGCCGCAAACGACGTTCGTGCAAAAATCGAACAGGTGGCCGCCGACTTCCCCGATGCTGTGGAAGCCCCGATTATTTCCAAGGTGGACATCAACGCATCTGCTATCATGAGTTTCTCCTTCACCGGTCCCGTGGGTCCCACGGAACTCCGCCAGAAGGCTGAAGACGAAATCGAGCCGCTCCTCACCTCTGTTTCCGGTGTGGCTAGCGTGGATATCTTCGGTGGTACTACTCGCCAGATTTCCATTGAGCTGGACAAGGAAATGCTCAAATCCCGCGGTGTGGACATCACCACCATGATGGGCGTGTTTCAGGCCTCCAACCTGAACTACCCCGTTGGTGAAGTCATTGGCAAGCACAAAAACACCAGCATTCGTACTAGCGGTAAGTTTGAAACCCTGGACCAGATTCGCAATTTAGATATTCCTACAGCTACAGGCGTCATCAAACTTGGCGATGTGGCCCTCGTAAAAGATACCGTGGCAACGGTGACCTCCGCCTCCCGTTATAACGGAACAAACTCCGTCTCTCTGGATATTAAGAAGCGTTCCGACGCAAACGTGGTGGAAGTGGCCAAGGGCGCTTTGAAGCGTGCCGAAGAAATCAACAAGACTCTCCCCGAAGGCTACGAACTTCACCTGGTGTACGACAAGTCCGAAGCTGTGGAAGAATCCATCAACAACGTGATTTCGAACATCGTCATTGCTATTATCCTTACCTCTATCTTGCTCCTCCTCTTCCTCGGAAAGATGAGCACCATGCTTATTGCAGCCCTCACCATGCCTATCTCCGTGATTGGCGCCTTCACCTTCATGTATTTCGCCGGTTTCGGTATCAACATGATGTCTCTGATGGCTCTTTCCTCTGCAGTGGGCCTCTTGGTGACCAACTCCATCGTGGTGCTGGAAAACATCAACGCAAAACTGATGGATGGTTTGGACCCGAAGGAAGCCGCCCTCAAGGGAACCACAGAAATCATGGTGGCCATCATGGCATCCACCTTGACAAACGTCTGCGTGTTCGTGCCTATCGCCTTCATGAAATCTATCGTGGGTATCTTCTTCCGTACCTACGGTATGACCATGGTGTTCGCCACCTTCGTGTCACTCCTCGTGACCTTCACGCTTACGCCGCTCATGGCTGCCTACCTGTTCAAGGGCAAGAAGCGTGACGAGAATGGAAACATCGTTGAAGAAAAGCCGGGCATCATCGAACGAATCACAAGCTTCTTCCCCAAGATACTGAATGGGGTTCGCTTCCTCTACTTGAAGACGTTGAGTTTCTGCCTTTCCATCCCTGGTGTGATTTTCCAGGTGGTGGCATTAGTGGCCATGCTCTACTTCGTGGGATTCATGGCAAAGAACTTCCTCACCGTAGAACTTATGCCTAAGCAAGACCAGGGCATGATGAGCATTTCCCTTGAAATGCCTGTGGGTACCAATATCGAGACCACTGATAGTGTGGCTAAGGTTATTGAATCCCGCATCAAGGACATTCCCGAAATTGAGCGCTATAGCGTGACGGTGGGTGGCGAAAACGGTTTCACCGGTGTGAACCAGGCCACCTTGCGCGTGAAGATGATTAAGCGCGATCAGGGACGTACCCGCAGTACCGACCAGATTGTGGACTCCATCCGCCCCCACCTGGCAAACATTCCCGATGCCTACATCGCTATAAAGAGCACGTCTGCTTCCGAAATGAGCAACAACAGCTCCGGCGACGTGGTGCTGGAAGTCTACAGCCTCAAGGCTGATTCCGCCATCAAGGCATCCGAAATCCTTCTGGACAAGGCCAGAGACATTCCGGGCGTTGTGGACGTGAAGACCAGCTACGAAGCCGGTAAGCCCGAAATCAAGTTGGTGCCCAACCGTCAGGCCATCGCTGATTACGGTGCAACGCTCCAGGGTCTTGCCACCGTGAACTACATCGCCGTCAGTGGCTTTGAAGCAGGAACCTTCACCGAAGATGGTGAAGAATACGATGTGTATGTGCGTATGCAGGAGAAGGACCGTCAAAGCCATGCCGACATTGAAGACCTTCCCATGCTGACCCCCAAGGGCTATGTTTCTGCCAGCACCCTCTTCTATGTGGAAGATGGTGCAGGCCCCACCAAGATTAACCGTAAACGTAAAATGACCCGCGTGGACGTTTCCATGAACCTTCTTCCAGGACACACCACCGGTGAAATCATGGGCAAGTTGGGAGCCCTCTCCGCAGAACTGCAGAAGAATGGCGAACTTCCGGAAGGCGTCTCTACGGGCTTCGGTGGTAACGCAGACATGCAGAACGACATGATTAAGGAATTCGTGGCAGCTATCATCATGGCCGTGCTCCTCACCTACATCTTGCTGGTGGCCTTGCTGGAAAGCTTTGCACAGCCCTTCATCATCATGACAACCATCCCGATGGGTGCAATCGGTGTGATTCTCTCCCTGGTGTTTACAGGGAAGTCCCTCTCCATGATTGCCTTCATGGCTATCGTGATGCTTATCGGTGTGGTGGTGAACAACGCTATTCTATTGCTGGATGAAGCCAACCGCCTGCTCCGTAGTGGAAGCATGGGCCGCCGCTCCGCAGTGCTTACCGCCGGTAAGGCAAAGTTCCAGGCAATCGCCCTTGCCACCTTCGCCTCCATTGTGGCTCAGCTCCCGCTGGCCTTCGGTATCGGTGGTGACGTGGCTGCCATGACACAGCCTATGGGTATCGCTTCTGTGGGCGGCTTGCTGATTTCCGCAATCCTCACCATGTACTTGATTCCCACCTTCTTCTGGCTCCCCAACGCCCTCTTTAGCAAGGCGAAGAAGGGAGTTTCCAAGATGAAGAAGAAACTCTCCAAGTAATCGATAAGCTTAAAATTCAAGCATTGAAATCCGCGGGCTTTTGGCCTGCGGATTTTTTTTGATACAGCCGATGACATCTACGAAATTTGATACTGCCGCGGAAATGTGATACAGCCGCGAAAAAAAATTGATACTGCCGCGGAAACGTGATACAGCCACGATTTTTTGTGAAAAGGGGTTGGGAAAAGGACGTCGAAAAACGTCTACAAGAGTATGACACTTTCTCTAAAATGGGCGAAGGCCCACAACATCGCTGTATTACCAAGCCTCGGGTCCGACGAAAAAATCGGGCCCGGGGACAGTTCCAACCTCGGACCCATGGACTGCAATTTCGGGCCAGTGGACTGCGCCACCCTTCGGGTGGCCATGCGGAACACGCACGACGAACTGCTGCTGGAAAAAATCAAGATGGCTGCTCCCGGCAAAACAATTTTGTCTGAGGAACATAGCCAGAGTGAAATTCAGCGACTCTGGAAGGCCGCCGCCACTGCAGAAACAAGCCCTCAGAATCTGGTGGAAAACATGGAGAGGGCCTCCACTACCTGGGAATCGGAGCCCATCATCAACCTGGTGGATTTTTTGATGGAGCAGGCTCTGGAGCGGCGGGCCACCGATATCCATCTGGAGCCCGGGAACGACGGCTTTCGCGTGCGGTTCCGCATAGATGGCATGCTGGTAGACTACCGCACCCTCCCCGCCTGGCTTGCAGACCCCATCCTCATCCGGCTAAAGCTGCTGGCGAAAGCAGACATTACGGAGCGCCGCACCCCTCACGATGGCAGTTTCAACTTCCAAGGCATCAAGCACGAGGCCAACGTGCGACTCAGCACGCTGCCCATCTACATTGCGGGCCAAGCGCAGGAGAAATGCGTTTTGCGGTTACTGCCTGTAGCCGAAAAGGAAATTACCCTGAAGGAGCTGGACATCTTCCCCAAAACGCTAGAATTTCTGGAGGAAATCTTCCGAAAGCCCCAAGGCCTCTTCCTCATTACGGGCCCCACAGGCAGCGGCAAGACGACGACGCTCTACGCCGGGCTCCGAGAGGTCATCGGGCGGGAAATCAACGTGACCACCATCGAAGACCCGGTGGAGTATAGCCTGAAGGGGGCGAATCAGGTTCAGGTGAATGAGAAGTGCGGGCTCACCTTCGCCGCCGCCCTCCGCTCCATTCTGCGACAAGATCCGGATGTAATCCTCGTGGGGGAAATCCGCGACGCAGAAACCGCCAAAATCGCCCTGCAGGCCGCGCAAACGGGGCACCTTGTCTTCGCCACACTCCATACCAACAGCGCAAAGAACGCGGAAGAGCGGCTCGCAGACCTAGGATTGGACCCGAAAATTGCGAGGGAAGCCATTATCGGGATCATGGCACAGCGACTGCTGCGACGACGGGACCGCGACAAAGGCCGCATCGCCGCCATGGAGATTCTTAAACCCGACGGCATATACGTGGAAGGGACATTAAAGGATTACGCCCAAAAGCTGGTACAATTAGGAAAAACCGACGAAACGGAGGTAAAGAGAGTTATTGGATAAAATCTTGCATAAATATACAAGATTTTATCCTTCTTTTATGCTATTTACGCATTATGTAAAGAAAATATGTATATTTATACAGTGAATCGTCCTAAATATTTAAAAGCCCTTATAGGAAAAAAAGGCAACGGCTTAATAAAAGTCATTACTGGATTGCGTCGGGTAGGCAAATCCTACCTGCTTTTTGAACTATTCCGCCACCACCTGTTGGAATCTGGAGTAAGCCCAGACCATATTATTGCGCTTGCACTGGACGACGATTTAAACCTGAAGTTAAGAAACCCTCTAGAGTTGGGAAAGTATATTCGCGAAAAAATTCACGAATCACATAGCCAGTATTATGTCTTTCTGGATGAAATTCAAAAAGTCGAACCCGTAAAGAACCCTTTCCTTCCCGATTCAAAAGAAAAAGTCACCTTCATTGACGTTCTGCTGGGCATCCAGAAAATCAGGAATGTGGATGTATATGTCACAGGGAGCAATTCCAAGATGCTTTCGTCCGAGGTGCTTACCGAATTCCGAGGGCGTGGCGACGAAATCCACGTCAGGCCGTTTTCGTATAGCGAATTTTGCGATGTCTATGAAGACAAGCGCAATGCCTGGCGAGACTACATCACCTATGGAGGAATGCCTTACGTGCTGTCGCTCCAAGGCCACGACGCCAAAAGCCAATACTTGAAGCATCTCGTTGAACATACCTACATAAGTGATGTTCTTGACAGAAACCACATCCGTGCAGAAAAATCGGTGTTGGACGATTTGCTGAATACGGTGTCATCCAGTGTTGGCTCCCTCACCAATCCAAACAAAATTGCGAACACCTTTGCAAGCGAACGAAAATTACAAATAAATTCAACAACCATCGATTCCTACATCGGGCATTTTGTCGACGCCTTTTTGCTGGAAACCGCCAAGCGCTACGACGTCAAGGGGAGAAAATACATCGGTTCGCTTTACAAATACTACTTCACCGATGTCGGGTTACGCAATGCCAGGCTAAACTTTAGGCAAAATGAAGAAAGCCATATTATGGAGAATGTCATTTTCAACGAACTTCTCTACAGAGGCTTTGATGTGGATATTGGTGTTGTAAACCACATGAGAAAAATTGACGGCAAACAAGTCCGATGCACGTTTGAGGTCGATTTTGTGGCAAACAAAAGCGGGAACAGGTTCTATATCCAATCAGCGCTAAATGTTGCTAACGAAGAAAAACGAATTCAAGAGACAAGCTCGCTGAACAGCATCAAGGAATCCTTTAAGAAAATCGTCATCGTCAAAGACAATATCATTCCCTGGCACGACGAAAAAGGAATTCTTTACATGGGCATAGAGGAATTTCTACTGAACGAGCACTCTCTGGAAATGTAATCCACAAAGCTAGGGAGCCGCAGGTGTTGCGGGTGCAGCCGACATCGCGGGCGCTGGAGCCGTTGCCGCCGCAGTCGAATCAGGCGGGGCCATCAGTTGTCGGAGGGAATCCACCAGGAGGCTATCCTTCTTGGGGAACATGTTCTGGTAAATCACTGCCCGACGCTGCTGCATGAAGCGACTTTCGCGCATGTTGGGGTGATGCTTGCCCGGGCTCGCGAGCATTGCTGCGAGATTGATGGCCTGATCCACACTGAGCTTGGAGCAGCTCTTCTTGTAGTAAGCCTTGCAGGCCTCCTGACAGCCGAAGATATCCTTCCCCCACTGGGCGTAATTGAGGTAGAGTTCCAGAATGCGATCCTTCCCCAATTCGTGCTCCATCAGAAGAGCGTAGGCCAGCTCCTTGAACTTCCGCTCCCAAGAGCGCTCCCCGCTAAGGAAGAGATTCTTGGCCAGTTGCTGAGTGATGGTAGAGCCGCCGAACTTGGTGCGGCCCGAGTTGCGGTTGGCATTCAGGGCCTCCGCAATGGCATTCACGTCAAACCCAGGGTGGAAATAGAAGCCCGCATCCTCGCTGGCAATAACAGCCTTCTGCAGGTAAGGGCTGATGGAATCCAAAGGGACGAAGGTATGCTTGATTTCCACATCCGGATTGGAATCCCGGAGAGCCAGCATGTAATTGCTCATCTCGGGCTGGGTATCCTTCAGATTCTCCACCCCATCGTAGATGTTATAGCCGTAAACGAAAGCCTTGTAGAGGGCGATGGACGCCACGATGGTGAAAGCGGCGGAATAGAGGATGAGGCACAGCAGCACCACCCGGAGCAAAAAATTGATGAACCGGTAGATGCACCGGAAAATCTTCGCCCCCAAGCTGTTGTGAATCCGCTTGCAGAAGGCCACCAATTTTTGCCATTTCGCTTTCATGGTAGGGTAAATATATAATGTAAAATCGTGTTGGGAAAAATTTTACAAACAAATCCTTTCCATTAACCTCAAAAAATGCAATATTATTCGCGTATGATGGTGGAAAAATGCTTTCAACGCTATATCTGGTACAAGACGGAAATCTTGGAACTGGAATCCTATATCCAAACCCTGGATTTGGACTCTGAAACCAGAGCCCACGTGACCCGCATTCTCACTTCCCTGAAGCAGGACCGGGACACCCTCCGAAACGCCATCGCTGGCGAGCATGCCGAATTCGCACTCCGCATCGCTCGCAAATACCACCACGAAAATATGGACCTGGAAGATTTTTTCCAGGAAGCCCACCAGGCACTGCTAAAGTCCATCGAGACTTACGACCCGACATACGGCGTCCCCTTTGAAGCCTACGCCTACATCTGGATCCGGAAAACGCTCAGCCATCTGGTGGAAAGCGAATGCGGTCTCATCCGCGTGCCCGATAGCCTTGTGAGACAACGCCGGAAGGACAAGCAAAGCCCCACAGTATTTACCTACGAATGCTATGAAGACCGCGTTTCCGATGGAGAACCCACACCAGAAGAAATACTGATTTGCCAGAAAACTCGAGATTATCTGAACGCCTGCATCACCAACCTGGACGACACCCGCCGGAAGATTCTGCAGAAGCGCTACATGAGCAACAAGCTGATTCCAAACTCCCTGGAAGAAGTGGCCAGAGAATGCGGTCTCACCCGAGAAAAGACGCGATTGCTAGAAAAAAGCGCCCTGCAACGGCTCACTCGTTATTTAGAACAAAGTAAAATTGTTTAGCGCTTGCAGCAATTAGGTTCGCTTGCCGCCAAACCAGTCATTGATATCTTCACCTTCCTTCATCGCCAAAGGAAGGTTTTCTGTTCCTTCACATAAACGAATGACTCGAATTCCCGCATTAGTGAATATTTGTTGCAGGTAGTCCATGCCACTACGGCCCGCATCATCGTTATCTAGACAAAGAACGACATTCTTATTCTTGAATAAAGTCAGCCATTCCGTTTTGAAGGAGCGCACCCCAGGAATCCCCACAGCATTCATGCTGCGACCAATGAAGGTGAGGGTGTCCACCGCCCCTTCGCAAAGATAAACCCAGCCCACTTTTCCATCCAAGGCGCTCATGTTGTAAGGGTACGGCACCGTTCCCCGAAGGTTCAGTTCCTTCGGAACTACGGTTTTATCGATGGCGCGGGCCTGAAAATAGAAGGAGCGGTTCGCCTTGTCCAGATAGGGGAAAATCAGCGGATGCTTGTAATACCGCAGGTTCCCTTTATCATTGAAAAGCCCCACGTATTTCAGAACGTCGATGCTGTAAGCGGCCTTCAGTTTTTCATTGATGGCTTTGTAATCCACAATGGTTCTGAGGAGCATCTTGTCCCAGACAGGTTTGAAAATGCGGCGCTTAACGAGCCACGCTGCCGCAGGCGTATTCTCCACCGGAGAAAGCATTTTCAGGAAAGCGAGGATGATTTTCTTCCGCTCGTCTTCTGAAACAAGTTGTTGCAGTGGCTCTGAAGGGATTTCTTCTGCCGGCGGCGTAATGCGAGTACTTTGGGCCTGCTTTATTGCGGGCGTTTTCTTTGCAGCTCCGACGTTCGGCCCTGAACTTTTCGCAGACGTTTGAAACTTCGCGAGGAACGGGAATGTTTCTTTCAACCACTCCAGAGCCTCCAAGAAAGAGCAACCCCGACTCAACTGCACCAGATTGATGGCATCGCCGCGAACATCTTCACAAACCCAGCAGCGGAAGGTTCCTCTTTCCTCAGAAATAGATACTGAGGGAGTTCTATCCCCGTGAGAATGCCGCTCCGGAAACAAGCAGCGGCAGCGACCATGATCCACAGAAATTCCCAAAGCCTTTGCCACCGTGGTGATGGAAAGGGAGGATTTGAATTCTTTGAGTTCGTCCGAAGTCATTACAATGATAATTATAGATTATTTTGCCTCCTCCACCTGGCACAAGTGCCAACCTTACGGCTCAGCCATATCCATGCAAGCATGGATGCGGCATTCGCCTAGAACGGTTGTGGCCGACGCTACTCAGGATAATTCTGTATTATCATAATAAAACTGTATTAACATACATATTAAATCTTATATTTTACACATGGAAATTTTGGAAAATGAGTCGATGGCAGCGCATACGTCCTTGAAAACTGGGGGATGTGCCCGTTATTTCATCAAGATTCATTCCATAGCGGAACTTGCGGAAGCCGAGAATTTCGCAAAAACACAAAATTTCCCCATTTTTCTCTTAGGCAAAGGCACAAATCTTCTGGTCTCCGACAAAGGTTTCGCAGGAGTCATCATCCAGCTGGGGCCCGAATTCTCTGAAATCCGAAACATTGGTGATGGACATTTCCAGGTGGGAGCGGCAACGCCCCTCGCCCGCCTCGCCCGCTATACCATTCAGGAAGGATTTGCCGGCATTCATAAGCTGGCGGGAATTCCCGGAAGCCTCGGCGGCGCCATCTATATGAACGCTGGCGCCTACGGCCAAGAAATCGGGAACGCCGTCGTTGAAGTGAAAAGTCTGAACGCTGCTGGTGAAATCGTCACCCGCAGTGGTGCAGATTGTGGCTTCAGTTACCGCCACAGCATCTTTCAGGATTTGGCGAGGAACGAAGACCGCGGCAGTAGCATCGACAATGACTACAACAGTGACCGCCGCGAAATCATTCTGGAAGCAACACTGCAACTCACGCCAGGCGATACAACCGCCATGACGCAGGAGATGGAAGCCGCCATGGAAAAGCGTCGCAGCTCTCAACCCCTCAATTTTCCCAATGCAGGCTCCACTTTCAAGCGGTTAGCCGCAGGCGCCGCAGAAACGCCAACGCAAGTCGCGCCAGGCTACTACATCGAACAAGCGGGTCTGAAGGGCTTCCGGATTGGCGGTGCCGAGGTAAGCACCATACATGCCAATTTCATAATCAATACCGGGAACGTCACCGCCAAAGACATTGCCGACCTCTGCCAACTCATGGCACAAAAAGTGCAGGAAAAATTTGGGATTTCTCTACAGCGAGAGATTATCTTTCTTGGCGATTTTAACTAAGGCGATACAATACGCCGACACGCCAACCAAGGCGCCAATGGTATCGGCCACCCAATCAAAAACATCCATGCAACGACCAGGCACAAAGCTCTGGTGAAATTCATCGCTTACTCCATAGAGCGATGCAATCGCAAGCGTCACCACAAACCACAGCCACTTCTTTTTTAGCCATTTGGCTTGATTCCACCACAACGAAAGGCAAAACGCCAAAACTGCATACGCCGTTCCGTGGGCGATTTTATCAAAGGGCGGCACAAGCCAGCCTGCACCAGTTGTAGGCGATGCGGACAAGCGAAAAAGAATGGCCATCATCAAAACACCGGGAATGACGCGGAAGAATGGGTACTTTTCAAAAATCTTTTCAAACATAGATTAGAGACTGTCGCGAAATTGGCAACGTAAATGATTTTAATGCTGGGCAAAGCGGCTCAAGAAGGATGACAGGCGCTCGTTCCCAGACTGGTTAAATACGAAATCCGGAGTTCCCTGTTCCACAATCACGCCCTTGTCCATAAATATTACTTTGTCCGCAACGTCACGGGCAAAAGCCATCTCGTGGGTCACGATGACCATGGTCATCTTGTCGGCAGCCAAATCCTTGATGACTTTCAGGATTTCTCCCGTCAGTTCTGGGTCCAGAGCGCTGGTGGGTTCGTCAAAGAACAAAATGCGAGGATTCATGGCAAGCGCACGAGCAATAGAAACACGCTGCTGCTGGCCACCGCTGAGTTCGCAAGGATAAGCCTTCTCCTTCCCTTCCAGGCCCATGCGCTTCAAGAGGAATCGCCCCATGGCGCGAGCCTCTTCCCGAGAATCCCCCAGCACACGGACCGGAGCAAGGGTGATGTTCTGAAGCACGGTCAAATGCGGGAAGAGATTGAAGTTTTGGAATACAAGTCCTGTGGAAAGACGGATGCTACGCAGCACTTTTGCAGGGGCGTACTTCACAGGGCGAGTGCCGTTCATGTCGCTCCCTGGAATCACCAGATCTTTGCCATCCACATTGACTTCACCTGCATCAAGCGTTTCTAGCTGAGTGATGCACCGGAGGAGCGTAGACTTTCCACTGCCCGAGGGCCCGATGATGGAGAGAACCTCGCCCTCGTTCAAATCGAAGGAGATGTCCTTCAGCACATGGTTATCGCCAAAGGATTTCTTCAGATGGGAAACCTTGAGAATCGGAAGAGAATCCTTATTAGTATCTACCATATTTTTATCCACACTCATCAACTATCGACACCAATTATAAATAACTTCATCCTTCGTAATTTCTGCTTCTTAGATTGCCACGGGGCTGAGCCCCTCGCAATGACGTTTCGCAGAAACGTATCAGATAAATCTCATACTTCATAATTAACATTCCCGCCGCCCTCACTTATAATAGTCCAGCTTCCGCTCGATATAACTGAACAGACAGCTGAGAACAAGGTTTGCCACATAGTAGAATATTCCCGCCACAAACAAGGGATAGATGCTGGCGTAAACCGCCTGCTGCTTTTTCGCAAGGGCAAAGAGTTCCGTCACTGCAATAACCTGCGCAAGGGACGTATCCTTCACGAGGGTGATAACTTCGTTTGCGCTAGCGGGCACCACGCGCTTTACCACCTGCGGTAAAATAATGCGGAAGAAGGTCTGGGTCTTGGTGAGCCCCAGCATGGTGGCGGCTTCGTACTGGCCCTTCCCTATGGACTGGATTCCACCGCGGAAAATCTCGGCGAAATAGGCGGCATAGTTGATGGAGAATGCGATAATCACAGCCGGGAATCGATCCACTATTATATCAGTTCCAAGACTTTCATTCAAGTAATAAGATCCAAAATAGATGGCCACGATTTGGAGGAGAAGCGGTGTTCCGCGCATCACAGAGATGTAGAAGGACACCGGGTAGCGCACAATGCGATACTTGCTCATCTTCAA
Source organism: Fibrobacter sp. (assembly GCA_024398835.1). Lineage (GTDB taxonomy): Bacteria > Fibrobacterota > Fibrobacteria > Fibrobacterales > Fibrobacteraceae > Fibrobacter. The sequence continues at coordinate 8,980 of JAKSIK010000003.1, read as the reverse complement.
GACGGCAATAATCAACCCCAATGGGATGGAGAAGAGGAGCGTCAGGCCAAAGATGGCGAGCGTCGTCTGGAACCCACCCCACAGAATCGGGATCAAATTGGACAAATCACTCATTTATTTTCCAAACCACTTGGCATGGATTTCATCAAACTTGCCATCAGCCTTCATGGCGGCAAGAGCGCTATCCACGGCATCATGGAGTTTCTGGTCGCCCTTGCGGAAGCCAATAGCGTATTCTTCGTCGCTCAGGCCTTCTTCAAGCACAACGTAATCCTTGGCATTCTGAACAATCCAGTACTTGGCCACGATTTCATCCAGGAACACGGCGTCCACGCCACCCTTTTCAAGGTCCATGAGAGCGGTCTGGTTATCGTCAAAGGGAACGATTTCCTTTGCGGCCTGGCCTGCGGCGGATGCATCCAGAAGTTTCTGGGCGGTAGAGCCATTCTGCACGGCAATCTTCTTGCCTGCAAGAGAAGCGAGACTAGCGAGAGCCTTGTCCTTCACCGTGAAAATCATGCGGTTCTTGAGGTAGGGCGAGCTCAAATTCATGGCAGCAGCACGTTCCGGGTCCACAGAAAGGCCGTTCCAGATGCAGTCAATCTTACCGGTGTTGAGTTCCTGTTCCTTGGCATCCCAGGAGATGGGCTGAGTCTTGAGGGTCACACCCAGACGGGCACAAACTTCAGTGGCCAAATCAATATCGAAACCCACAATGTTGTTGTCCTTGTCACGGAAGCCCATGGGCGGGAAAGAGTCGTCCAAACCCAGTACAAAGACTCCAGCGCTCTTCACCTTATCCAAAGATGCATCGCCCTGAGCCTTTTGTTCCTGCTTTTCGTTACAACCGACCAAAAGGGCCACCATTGCGAGACATGCCAATAACTTCTTCATTACAACTCCTTGGTTTTTTACAAAATCTAGAAAAAGAAATTTTCCTTAAAGAAGGCGACCACGAAAGGTTCATCTTTTTCTAATTTTATCCCTGAAAAGGTAGCGAATTTTCGCTTATTCAAAGGAATAAAAATGAAACTGTCCAAATACTTCTATGTGACGCTCCGTGAGACCCCTAGCGATGCCACTATGCCAAGCCACATCTTTTTGATGCGTGGCGGTTATATCAAGCCCGTTTCTACCGGTATCTATTCCATGATGCCTATCGGTTACCGCGTCATCCAGAAGATTACGAACATCATCCGCGAAGAAATGAACAAGATCGGCGGTATCGAAGTGGACCTCCCGGTGGTGCAGACCGCAGACCTCTGGAGTGAATCCGGCCGTTACCAGGCCATCGGCGAAGAACTCCTCCGCTTCAAGGACCGCAACAACCACAACATGGTTCTCGCCATGACTCACGAAGAAGCCATGACCGACCTTGTGCGCTACGTTTTGAACAGCTACAAGCAGCTCCCGGTGATGCTCTACCAGTTCAAGACAAAGTACCGCGACGAAGCCCGTGCCCGCGGCGGCCTCATCCGCGTCCGCGAATTCTTGATGAAGGACGCCTACAGTTTCCACACGAGCCAGGAAGATTTGGACCGCCATTACCAGGAAGAATACGACGCCTACCTCCGCATCTACCGTCGCGTGGGCATTGAACCCGTCGTCGTGCAGAGCGATACAGGCATCATGGGCGGCAAGGTCGCTCACGAATTCATGCTCGACACTCCGAACGGCGAAGACTACCTGATTCTTTGCAAAAAGTGCGGCTACCAGGCCAACCGCGAAATCGCTAAATTCCAGCGTGTACCGTTTAAGGGCGACGAAAATGCAGCCCTCGAAAAGGTCGCCACCCCGAACAGCGAAAGCATCGAAGAAATCACAAAGCTCTTGGGCGTCGTGCCTGAATCCACCGCCAAGTGCGTATTCTTCGACTTCGAAGGAAAACTCATCACGGTCGTAGTACCTGGCAATCTCGAAGTTTCCGAAATCAAGCTCCACAACCTTTTGAAGGCAAAGGAACTCTACCCGGCCGAAGACTCCTTAATCCAGGCCTGCGGCATGGTGCCTGGTTTTGCAAGCCCCATCAACAGCCACGACACCCGCGTAATCGTGGACGAAGCCATCGCCGAATCCTTCGACCTCGTTTGCGGCGCGAACGAAGCGGGCTTCCACTTCAAGCACTGCAACCCGAAGCGCGACTTCCCGAAATTCGAAGTCGCAGACATCGCCGAAGCAAGCGAAGTCTGCAAGTGCCCCTGCTGCGGCGAACTCCTCACCGAAACGCGCGGCATCGAAATGGGCAACATCTTCAAGCTCGGCACCAAGTTCTCTGAATCCATGGGCGCGAAGTTCCTCACCGCCGAAAAGACGACAGCCCCTGCCATCATGGGCTGCTACGGCATCGGGGTCGGCCGCCTCATGGCAAGCGTCGTGGAAAACAGCCACGACGACTTCGGACCGATCTGGCCCAAGTCCATCGCTCCCTTCCAGGTGGAAATCGTCCCGATTGGCAAGGAAGCCGAACTCATGGAACTCGCCGAAAAGTTTGAGGGTGAACTCGAAGCCGCCGGTATCGACGTGCTCGTGGACGACCGCGACGAACGCCCGGGCGTGAAGTTCAAGGACGCCGACCTCTGGGGTTCCCCGGTCCGCATCGCCATTGGCAAGAAGGGTCTCGCAAACGGCGAAGTCGAATGGAAGTTCCGTAACGAAAAGGAATTCTCCATGGTGAAGCTGGAAGATGTGGTCGCCAAGGCCAAAGCTTATTTCGCCGAATAACAACAGGTAACTCATGAAGATTATCGACATTCTCAAAAAAGACCAGATGTCCCTTTCTTTCGAGGTGTTCCCTCCCAAGAAGGAGACCAACTTCGAGAGCGTAAAGGCTGCAACCGAAAAGATTGCAGAACTGAAGCCTGCCTTCATGAGCGTTACCTATGGCGCTGGTGGCGGCGTAAGCCAGTACACGCTCCAGATTGCGAAGAATCTGAAGGAAAAGTTCAACGTGCCCATGCTCGCCCACCTCACCTGCGTCAGTAGCAGTAAGGAAACGGTGAAGGCACGCATCGCCGACATGAAGGCCGCAGGCATCATGAACGTCATGGCCCTCCGCGGAGACCTTACGCCAGAACTGATGGAAGGCGACCGCAGCAAGTGGGATTACCAGCACGCTGTGGAACTTATCCGCGACATCAAGGAAAGCGGCGCAGATTTCTGCATCGGAGCCGCCTGCTACCCTGAAAAGCATCCGGAAAGCCCCAGCCAGAAAGAAGACATCCAGCATTTGAAAGAGAAGGTGGACGCCGGCGCTGATTTCCTCACCACCCAGATGGTGTTCGACAACAACCTGTTCTTCAACTTCCTCTACAAGCTGCGTGAAGCAGGCGTCACCTGCCCGGTACTCCCCGGCATCATGCCCATCACCAATGCAAACCAGGTGGAACGGGCCATCAAGCTCTCCGGCTCCTTCATGCCCCAGCGTTTCAAATCCCTGGTGGACAAGTTCGGCAGCGATCCGGAAGCCATGAAGCAGGCGGGCATCATCTACGCCAGCGACCAGATTATCGACCTCTACGCCAACGGCATCACCAACGTGCATGTTTACTCCATGAACAAGCCGGATGTTGCCGAAGGCATCCTGCGCAACGTTTCCGCCATTCTCGGGAAGTCTTTCTAAATGAAGAAAGTGAAAATTGCCACCCTGCAGGGGAAGTGGACAGGCGATTTCAAAAGCAACAACGCCTGGTATAAGGAACAAGCCCTCGCTCTTGCGGGCAAAGGCGTCGACCTGGTTATCCTTCCGGAACTTTTCCACACGCCCTACTTCCCCTTTGAGGAGAACACCGATTTTTTTGATTTGGCGATTACCAAAGATGACGCTTTGGTGAAGGAATGGCAGGACATTGCAAAAGAATTGAATGCGGTGGTGGTTTTCCCCTTCTTTGAAAAACGGGCCACAGGAATTTATCACAATTCCGCCTTCGTTTTTGAGCGGGACGGAAGCATCGCCGGACTATACCGCAAGAGCCACATTCCCGACGACCCCGCCTTCTACGAGAAGTATTACTTTGTTCCTGGCGATACAGGCTTCGAGCCCATCAAGACAAGCGCCGGAACCTTGGGCGTATTGATTTGCTGGGACCAGTGGTTTCCGGAAGCCGCCCGCATCATGTGCCTGAAGGGCGCAGACATTCTCATCTACCCCACGGCCATTGGCTGGATGGATAGCGAGCCTGCAGAAATCTACCCCCGGCAACAAGACAGCTGGATGACAGTGATGCGCGGCCACGCCATCGCAAACCGCACCTTCCTCATTGCCGCAAACCGCGGTGGCGTTGAAGGGCACTTGACATTCTGGGGCACAAGCTTCATCGCTGCGCCCGACGGATTCATCGAGGCAAAATGCGACGCCGGCTTCATCGGCACAAGCATTACGGAAATCGACCTTTCCGAAGCGGAAGAAAATCGCCGCTGGTGGCCACACTTCCGCGACCGCCGCGTTGACCTCTATGGCGATATCCTGAAAATTTGGGCAGAGTAGGGGCAATTAAAAATTCATAATTCAAAATTCAAAATTTATTTCATAACTAATAACTTCGTTATTCTTGATAATGCGTCTCGGTCATAAAAACAAACAAGTTTATTTTTGCGACACTCGACTTAGTTATCAATGAATAATTCAAAATTCATAATTATTTCTGGCATGAAGTCGTCCATCACATACCCAGCAGAATGGGAGAATCAGGCCGCCACATGGCTCGCCTTCCCCCACAACAAAAAGAATTGGCCTGGCGAACGGGGCGTTAAAATCCGCAAATTCTACATCCAGCTCATCCGCACCATCAGCGAATTCCAGCCGGTGAACGTTCTCGTTCCAAACGCAAAATTCCTGACCCTGGACGAAAAATTCGCCCTCGCCGATAGGCCCTTCCCCGTCAGCATTTTTTTCATCCCCACCAACGACATCTGGATTCGGGATTACGGTCCCTTCTTTGTTAGGGTTGGCAAGGAAGTGCAAATCGCAGAGACAAAATTCAACGCCTGGGGCGCCAAGTTCCCGCCTTGGGACAAAGACGACGCCATTCCCTCGGCCATCGCCAAAATTTTCGGGTATAAAAAAGTGCCCGCAGTCCCCTACATCTTCGAGGGCGGCGCCATCGAAGTCAACGGCGATGGCCTCGGCATCACAACTCTTGACTGCCTCGTGGGCAAGAACCGCAACAAAATCGCGGACCTGAGCAAAGTCATCAAGACCCTCTGCAAGATTTTCGGGCTGAAATCCCTCCTGATTCTCCCGCGCGGTCTCCATGGAGACCATACCGACGGCCACATCGACAACGTGGCCCGCTTTGTGGCAAAAGACCGCGTGGTTGTCGCTGGCGAAAAGAACAGTAAGAGCGAGAACGCAGCAACCCTCCGCGAAGCGAAACTTCTCATTGAATCCTGGCTGAAGAACTTCTACGGCAAAAAGTCAGTTGTAGACACCCTGCAGTTACCGCCACAGCGGAAACTCGCCGACGGGCAGATTCTCCCCGCCAGCTACATGAACTTCATTTTCGCAAACGGGGCGCTCATTTATCCGCAATACAAGTGCGCCGCCGACAAGGCCGCACAGCAGTACTTCGAGAAAGTCTTCCCGGGCCGCATGGTCATCGGGCTGGATGCGCGCACCGTCATCGAAGAAGGCGGCAGCCTCCACTGCATCAGCAAGCAGGAATGCCGGTAAAAATTCCCCATTCCCGTCAACCTTGTCCATGGGCAGGTAGCGGCGATTCTCCCACTCCACAAAACCAGGAGGACAGCGAGTCGCGAATTCCCGCCGCAAATCTCGTTTCATCATTTCGCTATGAATGATATAGCCGCCGACAAGCCCGACAACAAAGCACACGCTTATTATAAGGATGCTCCTTTTCATACGCCCCTCCGACGCTTCTTCAAAACAAGCTCCATGCGTTCCTTGAAAAAAGCGAAGTCGAGGCTAGAAAGGTCATCCGTTTCCATCATGTGACAGAAACCATCCAAGCCAAGGATAGCACCAATTTTTTCTCCCGGGCGATAGAAACCAGCGCAGGGATGTTCAATTTTATCGATACCAGCAGCCTCCCGCTCCGCAGCACTACCCACATAGAATTTAATCAGGAGCCTGCCATCTGTCACGGTTCCAAAGCAATAACGCGGATTGTCATTATCCTTGCGTACAATACATTCCTTGAACGCAGCAAACCTCTTTTCATCCATATCCCACTGAATCTCAGGAAAACTGAGATCCTTGAATGCCGTAAACTGGCATCCATCCTTGTCCCAGTGAATAGTTTGCGTTGTGGTATAACTACGGACCATACCGTCCCCTCCTATTTTAACCTGAAAGTGCTCCAAGCCGAAACTGACGGCCCTTCCCCAAGCCTTCATTCCCTTATCGGGGCACGGAGGGATTTTGTCAATAAAGCAATTGAAAAAAATTGGGAACGCCCAAAACGGTGGCAATAAGATCCGCAGAAACGGGATTTTCATTCCGTAATTTGAAGAAATAATGCGAATTGTAAATTTGTAAAAAATATTTTGCATTTTAAGCGTGGGTGAATTGGGCGGCAACAACGTTTAAAGTAGTAGGCAATGATTTCAATTGCCTGCGAATCGGTCGCATTGCCGGAGATATAAGGAAAAAATACATGAGCGAGGAAACGTCCACAGATAAAACAAACTCCATCAACGAGGTAAAAACCATCGACTTCTCAAAACTGTCCATCACCGACAGGTTCATCTTTCCATTGGTCATGAGCCACAAGGAAATCGCAAAGCCCTTCATCGAGGCCGCCCTCGGCATCAAGATTTACGACTTGCGGGACCCCGAGCAGGAGAAGACGGAGCAGGTCAGCGTCTTTGGAAAGAGTGTGCGCTACGACGTGTTCACCCAGCAGATTGACAAGAATGGCGAGGTTATCCGATCTTTCGATATCGAGATGCAGGTGGTGGACACCAAGGAACTCCCGAAGCGGGCGCGATACTATCAATCCATTCGCGATACAAACGAACTGCGCAAAGGAAGTCTCTATGGTGGACTCAAGGATCAGTATGTTCTTTTCATCTGTCCTGACGATATTTTTGGAGCTGGGCTCCCTATTTACAGTTTCCAAAATTTTGCTGTTGAAAATAAAAACATTGCTTTGAACGACCGCACCTTCAAGAATTATTATATTTTCAAGGAGTACAAGAAACTTCCGGATACTCATCCCCTCAAGAAGTACCTGAAGTATTTTGCGACCAACGCCGCCGATACTGTGGAGACGAAGGAAATCGATTCCAAGGTCGAGTGGTACAAGACGGATGGCTTAACACAGGAGCGCTATATGACATGGGAACAGGAAATCCAGCTTGCTGTTGAAAATGAACGTCAGCGCAACGAAAAAGTCATTGCCGAACAGTCCAAAGCTCTTGCTGAACAAGCCCGTGAAATTGCTAAACTCAAGGAGCAACTTGCAGCTGCGAGTGGTACAAGACGGATGGCTTAACACAGGAGCGCTATATGACATGGGAACAGGAAATCCAGCTTGCTGTTGAAAATGAACGTCAGCGCAACGAAAAGGCCCTTGAGCAGAAAGATAAGACCATCGCCGAGAAGGACCACGAGATAGCGGAGCTCAAGGCGAAACTCGCCGCAAAATAGGTTCTTTCCCTATTCGTTAAAACCGTATCCGCATCAAGCAGCCGGGCTGTGCGAAGGTCGGGTAAACAGATCAAAGCACGCGCTTATTATATGGAAACTCTTTTTCACACGTCCTTCCCCAAGCCTTCATTCCCTTATCGGGGCATGGAGGGATTTTGTCAATAATACATCTCAAAAAAAAGTGGAAATCGGAGAAATACGACTGCAAATTGAGAAAGGGCAGACACGAAGCCCGCCCCTTAAACTACATCTACTTTACAGAAATTTGTTGCATGTAACTTCCAACTCGCACTAAATATCTACCGGGCCGTCGCACAGGAACATTGAAATTTGATGAAGCGACAATTCCCCTATTCAATGCACGTCCCTGCATATCAAGTACTACATAAGCGGAGCCCTGAGTCGCTGCAGAAATCTGTACCGAGCGAGTCTTTCCTACCACTGAAATTTTAAGATTAGTATATCGACTATCATCAATCCTTGTTATTTTGGTACTATCAAATACTGCAACAAAATCGGTCTTTTCCGTAATAGCCCCTATTTCAGGCAACCATCCAACAAAATTATAAGTATATGAACTATTAGAATTCTTCACCGGAATCTCCCCAGCATAATTTGGGACATCGCCATAATCAACAACCTGGCTCTTTAGTAATTCATTTTCATTCATAAATCGAACAATAAATTTCTTTTTAATTTCTTCAAACTTCGCCGTATAAATAGTATTTCCAACAACCAGCTGTATTTCAGAATTCCAACCGACAAACTTGAATACGCTTGAATCAGTAGGCATTTTTTCAGGAATTTTTCCATTATAAGACGGAATTTCACCATAGCCAACAATCGCACGCATTAACTCTTCTGATTCATTCATAAATACCACCGTATAAATTTGGCTTGTACTGTCGTACACAGCGGAATACACTGCATCTCCCGTCACATCCGTAAGAGCAGGTGTCCAGCTCTTGAACGTATAGGCAAATTGGGCCGTACCCGTTCTTGTCGGATTTACCGGTTTGACAATTTCAGAAGAGAGCGTTCCGTAACCATACTGAACTACATCTTTTAAAACGTTTCCATTATAATCCTTGAAGACGACTTCATACTTATTTACAGTACTGTCAAAAACTGCTGTATAAGTCATTGACTCTGTCACAGGAGTGATTGCAGGATTCCAGCCCTTGAATGTATAGGAATATTGCGCAGTCGCAGATTTTACAGGAATATCGCCAGAGTAAACAGGGATTTCTCCATAAGGAAATTCTTCCGATCGCAGCACATCATCCCCGTCAACAAATGAGACCAGATAACTCCGAATCGTACTGTCGTACACAGCGGAATACACTGCATCTCCCGTCACATCCGTAAGAGCAG
>JAKSIK010000029.1 GCA_024398835.1 Fibrobacter sp. | reverse complement strand
TCAAGTGGAATTTTGATAAAGAAGTTTTTTTGAAACAGGAACGAAACATAGATTTAGATGTATGTTGTGAATTTAAATGGCTACCCAACATGTGTTCCGTTTGTTGAAGAACCGAATGGAGATATTTTCCTAAAAACCGCATTTCAGAATAGACGTCTTAAGTAGGTTATCACATGAGAAGAAAATTTAAAAGCATCAATATCCCTGTTGACGAAGAAGAAAAAAATTGGATGGAGTCCTTTGAAAATGCAGATGTGCAGATTGTCGCCTCTGGATCCAAAATGGACGATGTTCTAAATTCCGCCATTGACGCCATCAAAGATAGGCAAAGAAAGATGTATTCTTTTCGCCTGCCCATCGCAGTGATGGATAAAATCAAGTTGAAGGCCAAGAAGGCGGGAATTCCATACCAAAGCTTGGTTTGTTCCGCGCTGACAGAGCTTTCCAAATAAAAAACGTGCGACACTTATTGTCGCGTGCTTTATTTATATTCTTTGCATGTATTGGTCGGAGTCCGTTCCGGGGCTCTTGAATCGGAGGCTTTATGGCAGAATTAGCTCGTGGTGAACGGATGATTCAGATATTCGTCTACCTGATGACACATAACAATAACCGATACACTATCTCCGAGATCATGAACAATCTCGACATTCCCGAACAAGATTTACGTAGTGTTCAACGGGACATGGTTTCGCTACAGGAGATGCCCGAAAATTTCATCCAGCGTTTCCAAGTAGGCCGATCCATATTCTACCAGGCGAATATGCCCAAAGCGTCAACCATTCTATTTTCAAACTTTGAAGAAATTCTCCTACAGTTCGTATTCCTACGACGCATAGCCTGCATCTACCCAGCAGCGGCATCGCTAGTTACGGATCTTGTTGAAAAAATCAAATGCGGATTACCATTGAAAATACAAGACGATATCGACAGCAACAGCAAATCGCTAAACGAGCGCATTCTTTTCATGGGAACTCCACCAGAATTCGATGATGAAATTGACAAAAAATTGTCCACAATTCTGAAAGCCATAAGCAAATCTCGAAAAATCCTAGTCAAATACACGGACAACTTTGATAACACTACAGAGAAAAACAGGACTCCCCTAATGATTATCATTGACCATGGTGAGCTGTATGTAGCCTGTGTTTCTGAAAGTCATCCGGGCAAAACCTATGTTCTCAAGCTTAGACGCATTGAATCGGTACAGCTAACCAAAGAAACTTTTGTTCCTAGGGCAACCGACCTCAACAATATCCGAGAAAGAGTCCGTTCTGGAGGAATGTTGTTCGGCGAGCAATCCCCGAACTGTGAGGACATTTCCATCTATTTTCCCAAATATGCCCGCAATTATTTGGCGGAACGTCCTTACAATCGCACGATGAAAATAAAGCAGTCCGACAAATACACCATCCACGTCACCATGAAAGCCGAGGTAAACAACTCCCTCGTTCAATGGGTCTTGCGCAATGGTGCTACAGCCGAGGTTGAAAAACCGGATTCTTTGAAACATAGGATTATCGATTCGGCCAAGGCAATCATCGACCTTTACAGGGAAAAATGATTTTTCGCTTTTTTGAGTGCACAAATTTTCACTACGACACAAATTGTCACTAGATTTTTGTTATATTCTAGACATGGCAAGTAAAAACAAGAAAGAAATCGAATATCTGTGCACGGAATGCGGCAACACCACCCCAAAATGGTCCGGGAAATGCCCTTTTTGCGGTGCCTGGAGCACTTTAAAAGAACACGCGATTGAACACTACGACCCCAATTCCAACCGGGGAGGCCGTGGTTTGGGAGGCCCCATCCATCAGGTCGTCCCCCTAAAAGACGTTTCTACCGAAGAGACCAAGCGGCTCAGTACCGCCAATTCGGAATTTGACCGCGTTTTGGGAGGCGGACTCGCCCCCGGCTCCCTGGTGCTGATTGGCGGCGACCCCGGCATCGGGAAATCCACCCTGGTGCTCTCGACTCTTGCCACCATGAACGCCGCCGGCGTAAAGAGCCTCTATGTCAGCGGTGAGGAAAGCGCCGTGCAGGTGAAGCTCCGCAGCGAGCGGCTACAGGTTTCAGGCAGCGACATGCTGCTCCTCTGCGAAACCAGTCTGGAAAAAATTTTGGAAGAGGCAAAGAAGGTCCAGCCCCAGATTCTGGTTATCGACTCCATCCAGACGGTTTACAAGCAGGATTTGGCAGGAACTCCGGGAAGCATGGGGCAACTTCGGGAATGCACCTTGGACCTGATGGTTTTTGCAAAAAATACGGGCTGCATCACCATCCTCATTGGGCACGTCACAAAAGACGGCCAGATTGCCGGGCCGCGAATTCTGGAACACATGGTGGATACCGTCATCTATTTTGAGGGCGACCGCAATCACCAATACCGCCTGATTCGCACCATCAAGAACCGCTTTGGCGCCACCGATGAAATCGGCGTTTTTGAAATGACGGGACACGGACTCACGCCTGTAACCAATCCGAGCAAGGTGTTCCTGCAAGAGAATACGCCCCCTACCCCAGGGAACGTGGTTTGCTGCACCATGGAAGGCTCCCGAGCCATGCTGTTTGAGACCCAAGCCCTTGTTAGCACCACGAACTTTGCGGTTCCACAGCGCGTGGCGGCGGGAATCGACCCGAAACGGCTGACGATTATTCTTGCGTTGCTGGAGAAGTTTGGTGGCATCACCATCGGCGCTTCCGATGTATTCGCAAGCATTGCTGGCGGCATGAAGGTGAACGATGCCTCCTCTGATTTGGCGCTGGCACTGGCCATTGCCAGCAATCATTTAGGCATTCCCATCGGGCGGCAGACCATCGCCATCGGGGAACTTGGCCTGAGCGGTGAGGTTCGCAGCGTGCATCTGCTGGATCAGCGCTTGAAGGAAGCCCGCCGATTAGGCATGACAGAAGCTATTATTCCAGCCAACGGAAAGGTTCCGGAAAATACCGAGGGCGTGAAGATTATTCGCATTGCGACCATTGGCGACGCCATCAAATGGCTGATGGACAGAAAATAAAATATCATCGCCTCATGGGGCAATGAGAGCAGTCTGCTTCTGGCGCTGACGGGTTGCCGAAACGGCGTTCAGGATTCGGGCAATGGCTTTCAGAACCATCGGGATAAATCCAGAGCTCATCTGCGAAAGGGCAACCGGGTTGCGGGTCCGCGGACGAAGAATTTTGGAAAGCAGAGGGTGAGAACTGCGCCGATTCCGGTCTCGCAAAAAATAAACTGCCTTCGCTGCAGAGGATTTTGGACTGCAGTTTTTCACGAAGTTCGTCCAATTCCGCAGCAGTCAATTCATAGCGGTTGCGGAAATCTGCCGCAGTCGCAGACAAGAATACCGCTGGATTCCATTTGATGCGATGAACGCCGATGGATTCCGCCCAATGGAGAATGTCTTCTGCCTGATGCAAGTTTTTGCGATGGAGCGTAATCTGGAGAGAGATGGTCGCGAGGCGTTCGCAAGAGCACTGTTCGCGAGAATTCCGCCCGCAAGAATGGCGCTCGCGGACCTTCAGCAACCGCAGCACATTACTTTCCCACTTCTCAAAGGTAATGCCAGGCATCATCTCCTGAAAAACATCTGCGGAAAATCCCATGCAGCTGACTTTTATGTCCCGCGAAACCCGCACCAATCGTTCCAACCCATCCTCTGTCCCCCACACTCCCGGAAATGTTCCATTTGTAGTAATGTTCAGAGGGATTTTGCGGGATTCACAAAGCACAACAAGTTTTTCAAATTGCGAATAAAGTAACGGCTCCCCCATGGTGCTGGGAATTACTTCCGTGAGGGCAGACTGAGGATTTGTCGCCGTGCCCGCATTGAGACAGAACTTTTCAATGGCGGCCTGCGCTACCTCAAAAGGCATCTCGCCCATGCCAAACGGGGATTTTCGCTGGTTCAAAAAACAAAGCGGGCAATGAAGATTGCAAATGTCCGGATTTGTGAGAAGCGTGAGGCGCATGGATACTCAATTCAAAATTCACAATGCAAAATTCAAAATTAATAATTTATTTAGTTGCATCACACAATTTAGTTATCAATGCAAAAATACGATGCTTTACTACGTGGTTTCATTGCGTAGGAACTTGATGGCGGCGAGGCCAGCAATAGCGCCCTCGCCCACGGCTACAGCCACCTGCAAAGTGCCTCCGGTACAATCGCCAGCGGCAAAAAGGCCTGGTATTGAAGTCTGGAAATCCTTATCCAGAACGAGATTTCCGTTTTCGAAAGCAGCGCCCGCTTTCTTCGCCAAATCCGTTGCAGAGGCACTACCGAGAGCGACGAACAATCCATCGAAAGCGGCAGATGTCCCGTCCGCAAATTCAACGCCAGTGAATGTTTCGTCGCCTACGAGAGCTTTCAACTTGCGGTTTTCAATCTTGATGGATTCCGGGAACTGCGCGCGAAGTTCGCTATCGTTGGTAAGTAAAGTCACGGAGCCCACCACCGGCAAAAGTTCCGAGGCTTCGTGAAGAGCGTACTCGCCGGCGCCGAGAACCGCTACATTCTTTTCCCGATAGAAAAATGCATCACAGACAGCGCAGTAACTCACGCCATGTCCTTCCAACTCAGCCATCCGCGGAAGAGGTTGCTTCTGGCGGGCAGCACCTGTAGCGAGAATGCAACTGCGGCCCTTGTATTCAACACCAGTGGAAGTCGTGGCCACAAATGCTGTTCCATCAAAGAACAAATCCGTCACTTCCCCATCGTCAATTTTTGCACCGAGAGCAGCCGCCTGCTTTTTCCCGATATTGAAGAGGTCCGTGCCAGCCACAGGTTTTTCCAAACCGTAGTAGTTTTCAATGAGATGAGCCTTCTCAAGAGCGCCCATATCCTTCCCCACCAACTGCACGGAAAGCTTGGAGCGAAGCGCATAAAGTGCCGCTGAAATTCCTGCCGGGCCATACCCGAGAATGAGCAAATCAACCATAAAAACCTCTTTTACCTTCGTAAAATAACAAAAATTACCGAGACGATGGATTCTATAGCAAAAATCCTGGCTTCCAGGGAAGTCAGGATTTTAAATTTTGCGGATGCGGCTCACCGCGGACGTTCTTATTAATGAATCGTCAGAGGTGGGAGCAAAGGCCAATCAGAATTACTTCTTGCCGCACTTCTTGGCGCAGGCCTTCTTAGCAGGGGCTTTCGTGAGCCGCAGGCGACTCGTATTAACGAGTCGTCGGAGGCGAGAGCAAAGGCAGACCGGATTTTACTTTTTGCACTTAGCCTTTGCGGACTTCTTAGCGCACTTGCAGTTGGCCTTGCAGAACTTCACGTATTCAGCGAGAGTATCGCAGAACACTTCGTCCGGAGTGTTGTCGCCGTTGATGTGGCTGATGATCTTCTTGTCATACTTGCCGAGCACCTTGGCGGTGGATTCCTTGTAAACCTTGAGGCGGTTCTTGATAACGGATTCATCAGCGTCGTCCTTGCGGCCTTCAATTTTGGCGCGGTTCAGGATGCGGGCCACGATAGTGGATTCGTCCTTGATGTCCAAAACAAAGATGTGCTTCACGTCCACCACGGACTTGATGAGAGCCACCTGAGCAACCGTGCGAGGAATGCCATCGAGGAGGAGGGTGTCCTTATCCGGGTTGACCTTGTTCGTATTGACGAGGCCTTCAATGAAGCGGCCAAAGATTTCCACTGTAGCTTCATCCGGAACGAGGAGGCCCTTGCTGGAGTAAGAAGCAAGGAGCTTGCCGGATTCGCTGGAAGGAGCGATGCCACGGAAGATGTCGCCCGTGGAGATGTGCTTGAGGGAAGTTGTAGCAGCGAGCTTAGCGCCGACGGTACCCTTGCCGGAACCGGGTGCGCCAAAAATCAATACTGCAGGAATCTTTGCCATAATGTTAACCTCTTAGGTTTGTGTTGTTGAATTTTTCGGGCGGAAAGATAGAAAACAAGGGTTCGCAAGCCTAGTTGCTCTCAATCTTTTCGCAGCTGAAACAAAGCTTATCGCCATCTACACCGATGCTGATGGTGGAGAAATCCGTTAATTTGCCGAGGAGGAGGCCTTCCGCAATTTCGTCTTCCACCAGTTGCTGGATGGAACGGCGGATGGGGCGGGCACCCAAAGCAGAATCGTAGTTGTGGCTGACGATGAATTCCTTCGCCTCCTGAGAGACTTCCAGCAGAATTCCTCTTTCGGAGAGGTTCTTCTGCAAGAAGGTGAGCTGGATATCCACCACAGACACCAAGTCCTGCTTGGAAAGCGGGCGGAACACAATCTGCTCATCAATGCGGTTCAGGAACTCCGGAGAGAACACCCGCTTCACTTCTTCGCGGATGGCGGTTTCCATACGTTCGTAGTCGTCGGTCTCCCCCATTTTGGTGAAGCCCATGCCACTGCTGTGGCGGACTTCGCGAGCGCCAGCGTTACTGGTCATGATGATGATGGTGTTCTTGAAATTGATTTTGCGGCCAAAGCTATCCGTCAAAATGCCATCGTCCAGAATTTGGAGGAGGAGATTGTACACGTCCGGATGGGCCTTTTCGATTTCATCCAGAAGCA
>JAKSIK010000028.1 GCA_024398835.1 Fibrobacter sp. | reverse complement strand
ATGTATAATAATATGAATACAAACATTTTTTCAATAAAAACAACAGTTATACCTTTCTGGCAAAAGTATCGTTATAAACCAAACGTACACTGAATAAATCCTGGTGATCTTCGGGCTTTTCGAAATGAAGACCGTAACGATCCATGGCACAGTACAGCTGCACTTCTGTTTCACTATAACTCGAAGTCCAGAAATAAGCCCCCTCCCCTTCAAATGAGAAATCATGTTGTTCCTCCGAGCCAAAGCCTCCAAGTTGAAGATTGATATTCTCATCAAACAACGTACTGGACATTTTTTGCACCAAACTCAACTCATTGACTGAATCGTTAAAAAATCTAAAAAGCCTTTCAAAGTCTGTTCTGGTTGGAACATGCCAACCGCGAGGACAAACCGAGTCAAGCGCAATCACGTTATAAAGAAAGCCATTCTTTCTAAATGATACATAATCATCATCGTACATGTAAGAACAACCTTCAACACGAAAACGCAGGTTTTCGGCAGTCCATAACTGATTCCCTACGCGAATAACACCATATTCGGTACCATCACGTTCATCTGTGAATTTATAATTAGTCACCATTTTGCAACCTTAATTTAAATGTTAAAAAGCCCGGAGACTATATCTCCACTCCGGGCAAATGTGTTTTTTAGCGGCAACTAAAAACTGCCATAGAGTTCTCTACGTTCACCATAAGAGCTATTCCCCATGACATTTTTGATACGATCTCGACAAGTCTGGCAACGTTTAGGAGGAACCAAGCCTTTCAAGATATAGAAACGCTTATTGGAGGCAGACAAATCAAAGATTTCGCCACAGTCGACACAAGTCAATTTCTCTACGGAATCATCTACTTTGTTCATCGGAGGATTTACAACAACTGGTTTGAGAGCTCGCCCGGTAGGAAACTTAATCTGCAATGCAGCTTTCTTGGCTGCAATACAGCATTCACAGTGCGTTGGAAGCGGGACTCCGCGTTCATGATTTGCAATCTGAGCTTCCGTTAGCTTATAACTTTTTTTACAAGTTACACAGATGCGTTCGTATTCATTGACAGGAGTAGATTCTTCGTGATGAAAGGAAGAAATGTGATTGTTTCCCTGATTATAGCGCACAAAAGACAAAGCAGCGTTTCCATTCCAGTCATAGTGAGTGTTCAGAAAACCAGAGTCCTCCATGCGCCATACTTTGATAGCGCGATAGCTACGCGCGGATTGCAAATCATTGAGAGCAAGAACATCCCTACCCAGTGCAATATCACGCGTAATCAACACAAGATTCGTATTAAATCGGTTTTTAGCAAAATAGCTATAGATAGCTCCATCAGCGAAGCCGATTTTCAAACCGTCGTCCACAATTTCACAAAGTCCCTGTTGAATATGATCATCAATATCGACCAGGGCCTTTTTTGCACGTTGTGCAAGAGCAGCCGTATCGGTAGGAGAAACCATACAAGCCTTTTCTTTCAATTCATCCATGACGCAAGTCGGCACTGTATATTTACGATTGCAGAGGGCTAATCGAGGAAGAATCGCATTTTTCCAAGTCATTTGTTCTCCCAGGAATGCGCTAGTATCAAAGACCACTTCATGTGTTGCGAAAGTGTTTAGAATATAATCCGTCATCTTGATATCGTTATTGTAATTCACCATTTGGTTATGGTTACTAATTTTTATACCCATAATTTTATCCAATTTTTTTGAAGTTTATGTTTAGAAACCTGCAAAATGATATTCTGCATGAAATGGTTTCAAACTGTTTGTGAAAAGGGTGAGAAAAAGCTTTAGACGAATAAGCGCCATATCGCTTCAGCTTCATCTCAGGTTGCCATTTGTCGGATAAAAACTAACTGGTCCATGATTTTGTAGCTACTACTTAATGGAATGGACTCTTCTTGACAAAATGGACTTTAGTAAAAATAAGGTTCTTACCTGTAAATAAATAGGCCTTTAATTGAATGCGGCTTTAATCCTTTTTGAAAATCGAACTTTGATTACCATCAGCCTCCTAGTCACCATCTCCTGTTTCCACATCCCAGCGATCCCAATCAAAGTCAGGATCATCAAAACGCTCACACATGTATTCAGTGAAAGCGTCTTCACCACGATCGCAAGCGTCACGAAAATTATCGTATTCTTTATCATAGTCCCAATTAGACATTTTGAATCCTTTTTCTGTTTTCAAGCGGAATTGCTTGAAGTCTTCAGCATCATTTGAAGACATAACAAAGATAGCCTTATCCATAAGAAAAAAGGGGAATTCGTGTTTTTAAAAATGTCGGCAACATTTTTTTTATGTTGGCAACATTTTTTCCATAAATTATTCCTCCATACCGCGCTTGTAGCGTCGTTTTTTGGTGTTTTTGGGGCTGTTTATGGGCGTTTTGGTGAAATCGCCGTACAGCCCTTTTGCGCCTCTAAATTTGGGGCATGAACGAAACGCTCCGCGATTATAACGATTTCGACCAGACTGTTTTCAGGACTACCCCGGAGGGCTATCTCACGGGCAAAATCCGCGTCACAGGCGCTGGCGTTTTCAGCTACATGACCGCGGACGGAATAAAGCGCAGACTGCGCCCCGTCAAGGAAGTGTCCTCACAGGACAGCATCGACAGCCTTAATTCAAAGCCCGTAACACTTCTCCACCCCATGCAGGACGTTTCCCCAGAGAACGCCAAGAAACTCCAGGTAGGCTTTACCGGAACGGATGCAAGCTGGGACGGTTTGAACGCCTATGTCACAATGACGATCACGGACGCAGAAGCCATCAAGGAAATGCGCGAGGGTCGTGTAAGGGCTGTTTCCTGCGGATATGACGCAGGGCTGGAACGTGGCAAGGGCAACTGGCAGGGCGTCGCCTATGACGAGGCCATGAAGGATATCCGTTACAACCATATCGCGCTCGTTCGCGAGGGTCGCGCTGGTGACGGAGTGCGCTTTAGAATCGGCGACAGCGCCGACTTCGACAGAATCTTTAGTGAAAAACGAACAGCCCAGAACGGGCCAGGAGAAAACAGAATGGCAAGAAAGCTCATTATCGACGGTGCCGAATACGAAGCCGACGAGAAGGTCATTGATACCCTCCATGCCGCGCAGAAAGCTCGCGACGAAGCACAGCAACAGTCCAAGGCGCTCCAGGGTCAGCTGGACTCCATGACTGCAGCTCGCGACGCAGCCCTCTCCGAACGGGATCAGCTCAAGGCGAAGGCAAAGGACGAAGACACTATCAACCAGCTCGTAAACGAGAAGGTCGCCCTGCTTGACAATGCAAAGAAGTTTGGCGTGGAAGTCAAGGCTACTGACAGCGTGGATTCCATCAGAAGCGCGCTGGTAAAGAGCGCCTACCCGGAAATGGTTCTCGATGGCAAGAGCGCAGACTACATCGCTGCAGCCTATGACGCCGCCATGATTAAGCTCGCGGATTCCACCTCCCCCAAGGACAAGAAGTCCCCGCTCGCCCCGAACATGACCCACATGGCGGATGGCGCTGACCCGGAAGAAGCATTCCAGGCCATGAACAAGAAATACAGCGAAGTCTCCATCAAGAAGGAGGGCTAAAAATGTCCTTTGAAAATCAGCATGGCATGAAGGGCGCTCCTGGACTTGCATTTCCCTGCGTCACCCACTCCATTGAAACTGGCGTAATGCAACAGGATAAGGATTCCGAGGGCGGTTTCGTTCTCTGGATCAAGACTGGCGAGGCTGGCGAAGCTGGCAAGGTCTATGTGGATAAGCCGGAAAACGGCACCTTCCTCGGTATTGCCCAGCGCACCCTCTATAACGACAGCTATAAGGCTGGCATGACCGTCAATGTCCTCAAGAAGGGACGTCTCTATGTACGCGTGCTTGGCGAAGTCAAGGCTGGTGACTCCGCTTACGTCAACGAAACCAACAACGCCATCACCGCAACCTCCACAGGCGCGGTTCAAATCCCTGGCGGAATGTTCAAGACTGACGCCGCAGATGGCGAACTCGCAGAACTGGAAATCATTTAAGGAGCAGAAGAACAATGGTCTTTCAAGACAATGAACTCAACAGGATCAGCCGCCTGTTCAACCAGATTATCGTGGAAACCTACGGGCTAGAACGTGAAAGCCTCGATGCGCTTTCCTTCATCCCTGCACAGGTTGGCGTAGGTCCCTGGCTCCGTTCCTGGAGCTACAAGATCGTCAATGAAATGGGCGTTGCAAAGCTCATCAGCGACTATACCGAGGATTTCCCGCCCGTTTCCCGCGGAATCGAACTCAAGACCAACGAAATCCGCGAATACGGCCTTTCCTATGGCTACAGCGAATTTGAACTCATGCAGTGGCTCACCGCTGGCATCGACCTTTCCCGCGACGAAGCAGATACCGCCCGTCGAAAGATTGACGAAAAGGTGGACGAAGTTCTGTTCGTCGGCGATACCGAAGCCAATACCACAGGTTTCCTCAACAACCCCAACGTGCCTCTCGTCGTTGTTCCTGTTGGCGCTTCCGGCGATACCGCCATCAAGACCAAGACTCTGAACGAAATCATCGCGACCTTCCAGGCCATGATTGATACCGTCAGGACGAACACCCATCGCACCGTCAAGCCGGACACCGTTTTGCTCCCCCATGACGCCTTTGTCTATCTCTCCACCACTCCCAAGGATGAAAAGGGCGGCGACCTCACCATCCTTGAATACCTGGAAAAGATTTTCAAGGGACAGGGCATCACCAACTGGCGAGAATGTTCCAAGCTGGATTCCGCAGGAACCGATGGCGTCACCCGCGCGATGATCTACAAGTACAGCCCAAGCGTGGTCACCCGCTGCCTTCCCATCCCGTTCAAGCAGGAGGAACCGCAGAAGGATGCGCTGCACTATAAGGTTCCCTGCTATACCCGCATTGGTGGCGTTGCCTTCAAGAACATCAACGCCGTAGCCTACGCCGACGGCCTCTAATAGGGCATACCTCCCCGGCTCCATCGCGACGACACCTCTCCAGGCCAGCCTTCCGTCGCGGTGGAGTTTTTTTTACCCCCTTCCCCATTTGCGATCCACAGGAATATCCCCATGCTCGTCATGAACAACCAGAAATGCACAGTCCACATCGGAAGCGTCCTTCTGCTTCCGGGTTCAAACATTGTGCCGGACAATAGCATCGACAGGAATCACCCAATCATCAAGGCCCTGGAAAAACAGGGTCGCCTTTCCTTTGAGTCCAAGGTCACCGCAGGCGTCGCAACCATCGCCATTTCCAAGGCAAACAGCCAGAAGATTGTGGATGAAATCGAGAACAGCGTCAAGAAGAAGGACGCTGGCGTAAAACGAGCCGCTGACGCAAGGAAGAAGGAACTTGACGACTTTGACCGCGAATGGGACGCCGCCAAGGAAAAACAGAAACAGCAGAAGCAGGAAATGGAGGCAAAGAAGCTCAATGATTCCGCTTCCAATAAGTGATGAACAGAAGGACGAACTCATTGCCTACCTTCCGCCGGAATACGCGGACAGCAAGCGACTTGACGCCTGGATCATGGGAGCCTCCCACCATGTAAGCGCCTGCTATTTCAAGAAGGCCTACGTCTATGCGCTTTCGCTTCTCGTCTGCCATCTTGCCGCCCTTGAGTCAAGGGGAACTGACGGGGATGCAGGAACCGTCACCAGCAAGCGCGAGGGCGACATTTCCGTTTCCTATGGAAGCACAAAAGGCAACGACGATGATGCCTGGCTTTCCAGCACCAGCTTCGGACAACAGTTCCTTCTGTTGAGAAAACAGTATTCACCGCGTCCGGGCGTTACGGGCGCAGTAAGGATGCAGGGGTTCTGCGGTGGCAACGTTATTCGCTAGGACATTCCTCTATAGCGAACTGGGAAAGCCTACCGCCGATCTGGAAGGGAACTCCGTTCCTGGCAAACTTTCTCAAAGGACTGTTCGCGGAACAATTCAACCCGTTACAGGCGAAGAAGCCATCGCGTACAGCGAAGGTTCGCGCAATACGGGCATGGTCAAGGTCTATTCCAGCGAGAAACTTGCAGCAAGGACACAGGACGGTATAGAGGCAATCGGATATGTCAAGCAAGGCGGCTACTGGTATGAAATCGTTGATGAGCTTGTTTACGGCAATCTTCCGAATATTACCCACTGGAAGTACATCGCGAGCAAAGTTCCGCCAGCCCAGATTCCGGAGGCGCTCAAGTGAACGTCGAGGACATAAAGGGAGCGATCTGCAGGTACTTCAACACCAGCGAAAGATTTCCCGTCCAGTTCCTGAAAAGCCCGACCAACAATCCCGCCCCCGTTGGGTGCTATGTCGCTGTTGGAATCGATTCAGTGGAACAATATGGACGCAAGCTGACGCCATCCCCAGGCGTTGACGCCTACCGATTCAGCCAAGTCGCCAACATCCACCTCGTCGAGGTTGAAGGCGATGGCAACCTGCTCCGAAGCGTTAGAAACGAGCTGGAACTTCCGCAATTCACCCAGTTCGCAAGGGAGAACGGCTTCACAGTCTGGCAACCGACAGACGTCACAGCCATAGACACCTATGATGGCAAGTTCTATGTGCGTCAATGGCGTTTCTCGTTCCAGGCGAACTTCACGGATGAAGTCGCGGTCGAATTGCAGAGGATTGAAACCGTCTCACCCTTAACATTCGAAAAACAATAGGAGAACAGATGGCGCAGATTATCGACTCCATCGTCAAGATCAGCATAAACGAGGCTATTTCCACAGTCTCCACTACAAGCGTCAATACCATGGCGGTCGTTGGTCCCGCCGAAAACGGCCCGGATTTCCTTGAATGTTCCAGTTCCGAGGATGCGGAGGTATTCGGAACGGACAGCCTTCTTTACGGAATGGTGGCAAGCGCCTTCTCCCAGGGAGCCTGCCCCGCCAAGGTTATCGCGATCAAGGCCCAGTCCTTTACGGACGCCCTTGCTGCAATCAAGCTCGCCCAGGATAATTCCCTGGACTTCTACCATATTGTAGCCAAGTTCGACGGGAACGTCATTCCTGCCGCCACCGAGTTTACAAAGACTGGTGGCTGGAACGCCTATCTTGGCGAGAATTTCAAGATTCTCCATCTGGAACTTGACGATGCTAGCGAAGGCTTCGCTGCAATCATCGCGCTTTCCGAGACACTTCTCAAGTCCACAAGCGAACGCGTGGCCCTCTATCAGCACCACGCATCCGGCAACCTTGCCGCCTCCCTTGTCTCCAGCAGATGCGCCCTTGACTCCGCTCGCGGCACTTTCGCCCATAAGAAGGTCAAGAACGTGGAATATGACAGCTACAAGAAATCCGTCTTTGACGCACTTGTCGCCGCCAACATCAACGTCTATGCAAACGCAGCTGGCGAAGCTCGCGTTTTCATGGGAAGCACTAGCGGAAAGAATGTCCTGCTGGATAGCACCGGGGAACAGTCCCCGGCCAGTTTCATCGACAATATCGCAAAGGACGACTGGATTCGTTTCAACGTCCAGACGAAAATCTACAGCCTTCTTGGCGAAGCAAATGACGGTCATGGCGTCACCTACAATGACAGCGGCATCAACAGCATCGCTGCAGCCATTCTCCAGGTATTCGCCAAGGCTTCCGACACCGATCACCAGTACATCATGGAAGGCTTCACAGTTGACGTCAAGAACTATGAATACCTCAAGACCAACTATGCATCGGATGTGCAGGCGCGAAATCTGCCGCTTGTAAAGGGCCGTTATTCCAGGCTCAACTCCATTCACACCGTCAAGAACGTGGAACTCACAGTCACCCTGTAAGGAGAACACCAAATGTCTAATCTTGTTGGAACCTATGACCACACGCTGGTAAACATTTCCGTCGAAGGAGTCGAACTTTCCGATTTCGTCGGCGATGTTGTTATCACCAAGGAGGGTGACGAATGGGAAGTCACCGAAGGCAGCAACGGCTGCGTCGAACGCTCCCGAATGGTGAGAAAGCTCTATAAGGTCACCCTTCCCTTCATGCAGACCAGCCCCCAGCTCGCCAAGCTGGAAACCCTGCGTATCGCGGACGAAACAACCAAGGCGGGTCCCTATGTCTTTGCCTTCGTGGACTTAAACGGCCCATTCTCCATCCTGGGCCAGTGTTGGATTCATAGCATGGGCGACGCAACGCGAGGACGCGCTGCAACGGCAAGAACCGTCACCCTGCGCGTCAAGGGCGAAGCCGTATTCGAGGGGTAAGAAATGGACGTCATAAATTTCAGAATCGGTGAAAGCGACTATCAGCTCATTCCCCACACTGGTTTCGAGGCGTTAAACCTCGACAGAAAGGTTCTTGGCCTTATCGGGCGCATGGCTCAATATGGAATGGACTTTTCCGACGAAATGAACGCCTTTGCAACGCTCGCGAGTACGATTTCCGATATGTCGGACTCCGATTTCCGCTGGCTTGTGGAAACCACCCTTTCCACCGTCACAGTCGTGAACAGGGGCAAGAAATCTGTGCGACTTGCAAACTGTGACTGCATTTCGGAACAATTTGCTGCAAATCGCAACGAATTGTACGCGGTGCTTCTCAAGGTCTGGAAGCTGGAAAAACTGTCCCCTTTCGCAAAGGCTCCGGAAACGGAGCTGACTGGAACCTAGACTATTCCAATCCAATCGTGTCCTCGTTCAGCGATTCCGACACCAGGGATATTGCAAGCCTTGGCAGGATCGGAACGCTGGGCGGCACAGCAGCGGAATACGCTCCAATCTGGCGAATAGTCAGCAAGGCGCGTGTTCCGCTTTCCGATATAGAGCAGAACTGGACCTTTGACAGGATAATGGCCTTCTGCGCCTACATGGATATGGAAAACGACTACAGAAGCGCCTGGGGCGAATACTATCAACAGCAAAGGAGCGATGATGGCTGACGAAAACGAATTTGTGCAAACGGTGCGCTTCCAGATCGAGGATGCGGAACTCAATGCTGCACTCGGACGTTTCCAGGACTCCATGGGCAAAACCAACGCTGATGCAGCCAAGGTCGCCAAGGAAACGGAAAACGTCGGAAAGGAAGCTGGCAAGGCCGCAAGCGAGGCTCAAAAGATTGGCGAAGCCACCAGAAATGCACAGAAGGAGACAAAGAAGCTCGAAGGGAGCTTCGGAGGACTCAAGAAGGCTATCGCAGGGGCTGTCGCCGCCTATGCTGGGTTCCAGGGCATTTCCAAGCTCATTGGCTTCGGTAAGGAAACCATGGACGCCTTCAAGATTCAGGATCGTGCAGAAAGAAGCCTAAAGTTCCAGATGGAACGGAATGGCACAGCCAACCGTTTCAATGAACTCAAGGAATTTGCCGGACGAATACAGGCGAACAGTATGTACGGGGACGAAGGGCTGCTTACTGCGGCCTCCACCTGGAGCAACAGGATAAAGGGAGTCGATAACAGCAAGCGGATGATGCAGCTTGTCGCAGACTATGCGGCACGATCCACAAACGGGGGCGAAGCCAACGCTGAACAGTTGAAGGGATATGCCCAGACGTTGCTTGGTGCGGTCACTACAGGGCGTACAATGACGCTGGAACAACAGGGCTTTGATACCACCGCGCTCAAAGAACTGCAAAAACTTCGACAGGATGGAGCAACCGTCACCGAGGATATGCAGGTCGCCGCCTTGCAAAAGACGCTCGAGAGCGTCCGGGGCTTTGCAAAGGAAATGGCGGGTACGGATGCTGGCAGGATCGCCCAGCTACAGAATGAAATCGGCGACGTAAAGGAAGAAGTCGGAAAGGAGCTTCTGCCCGTCTTTGCTGATTTAGCTCGCGAAATCAAGGCAAATATGCCCTCGATAAGGAAACTGTTCCACAGCTTCGGCGAAGTCCTGAAATCGCTTATCGGGACAGTTTCGCAGAACATTGGCGCAATTTCCACCTTCGCAAACGGCATTTCCAACGTCTTGAACCTGTTCGCCAAGGCTCCGGTCTCCACCATGGCCTTCGTTGGCGCATTCAAGTTCGTCGTCCCTCTGATGGATAGCGCCCAGAAGGGAACAATCGCGTTCGGAAAGTCCCTTAACGGGCTAGGAACAAGCTGGCAGGGATTCCTCAAGGCTGGTCTCTTTACCGCAACCGTCTGGGGACTCCAGAAGATTTGGGAAGCGGGAAACCTGCTTGTCGATCTCGCCAATGAGAAACTCAGCGAAGCCCGAAGGGAGGAAGCCGCAGGCGAAATTGACAGAGCTATAAAGGAAAGAGGTAGCTGGGAACGTTCCATGAAGGAATATGAGAGCAAGATGACAGCCCAGGAAAAGGAACTCATGAAGAAGATGCCAAGCATCCCCTGGAATCCGGGATGGGACCCCGCTTCCGGCAACGGCTTCGACATGAGAAGCGTCCCTGTGGGTGCGACTGACCTGCTTATCAAATGGGCTACAGCGAAAGGCGCAAAGGACTATTATCAAAAGCTAGTCGGACAGGGACAAGCCAAGATGAACAGGAATCATTCCCTCCCCTGGAAGAACAGCAAGGAACCCGGAGTAGATTTCAAGCCGACGGATTTCAGCTATACGCCCGTTGACCTTGAGGCGGAAATGCAGAAGGCCATGCAATCCGTAGCCAAGAACGCAAAGGGAACTACCAACATCACGAACATCGACTACACGAACAATATCAAGACCGACAGCGACATGATGGCAAGACTTATCAAGGAGAACCTTCGCACGCTTCTCCAGTCCCAGCTGACGTTCAACCTGCGCGCGGAAGGCGTCAAGGCGCTCGCCCTATGATTGGCTTCATAAATACTGGCCTTGCCATATATTCCCGCTACAAGAACCCGCCCCAGGTCATTCCTGCGTCCCTGTTCATGAGGAATGAACGTTTCGGACTTGAGAACCTTCCCTTCGACCTGCTTGTGGACGAAAGCCATGAGCTGGAATTTGACATTACCGACCATGCCGTTGAAAACGGTGCCACAATCAGCGATCACGTCCAGCAGAAACTGCGAAGCGTCAAGGTGACGGGTTTGTTCACGAACCATTCCATAAACGGAACGGGCGCCTTCCTCAACGAAGACGGAACACGTAATGACAGAACCTGGAAGGACAAGGTTGAAATCGAGGAAGCGGAGGCTGTCACCAACACCGCGCTCACACGTTGGCAACAGCTCTGTTCCATAGCCAAGGCGCGTCAGAAAATCCGAATCATCACCTCCCTTGAAGTCTATGAGGAAATGATTATCGAAAGCCTGCAAGCGTCGCGTGGTGCAGAGGATGGTGAGTCCATAAAATTCGAAATGACTCTCCGGGAAATCCGCACAGCGACCTTTGAAAGCGAAAACCTAAATGGAGAATGGAACGCCCCGGAACCTGGCGTACAGAACAGCGCCGAGTCACAGGCAATGAGTAAAAAAGCCAACGCTGGAAACGTCAGTGGAGACGGGAGCGAAAGTGCCGACGAGGCGGTAAACAAGATGAATGAATCTCTTGCCAGGGAGTACGCATGATAAAGAT
>JAKSIK010000027.1 GCA_024398835.1 Fibrobacter sp. | reverse complement strand
TCTGACGGGTTGCCTCAACCGAGCCGGATTCAGCAGCATCCTCATGAAGGAGCAAAACAACCTCAATCAAAACGGTGTTCCTGTATCCTTTGTCATCTTAGATATTGACCACTTTAAGCATATCAACGACACATACGGCCATGCCGTAGGCGATGAAGTTCTAGTAAACCTAACAAAACTCATCCAAAACAAAATCCGCAACACGGACTCCCTAGTTCGGTGGGGCGGCGAAGAGTTCGTCATTTTCTGCGAAGATACCAAGCTCCAAAACGCAAATTTCCTCGCCGAGAAACTCCGCATAGCCATCGAGAACACTCCCCTCATTATGCAGCAGCAGGTGACCTGTTCCTTTGGCGTTGCCGAAATGGTTGCCGGAGAAGATCCCAAACGCCTCTTTGAGCGGGCTGACAAAGCTTTGTACACCTCGAAGGAAAGCGGTCGCAACCGCGTCACTAGCGCACCATCCCCATAAATTCCTTCCGACGCAAGACGTCTCGGGGTTTAATGTCGCCAGCCTCGGTGTTCATGCCATTTTTTGACAGTAAATACATAAAGTTCCATTTTACCCAGAAACCTGAATGTTTTTCATCCAGTATAAGCCCTAAAAAGCCGTTGTAATCGCCCCTAATAGCCGTCAGAAAAGGCATTTTTCACAAAAAATTGCCCTAGAATTAAGTATTTTTGGGCGGTATGGAATCTCTAGAGAAAGAAGCCCTATTGGCTCAAGATTATCTGTCCCGCATTTCTGAAGAAGCGGAACGCAAGTTTGATGAATACCTCCCCTCTCCGAAGGACCGCCCCTGCCGTTTACACGAAGCTATGCGCTACTCCATGTTTGCTGGTGGTAAACGCCTCCGTCCGGCATTGGTGAAAGCCTCATTTGATTTGTTCAAGGGAAAGGGCGAATCGGTGTACCTGGCAATGAGCGCCTTGGAGATGCTCCACACCTTCAGCCTCATTCACGATGATTTACCCTGCGTGGATAATGACGACTACCGCCGCGGAAAGCTGACCAGCCACAAGCAATTTGGCGAAGCCACCGCTGTTATGGCCGGTGACGCCCTCTGCGTTTTGGCTTTTGAGCTCATGGGTAAAACCGGGAATGCGAAAGCCATTGAAGTCCTCGCCCACCTGCTGGGAACCTTCGGCATGATTGGCGGCGAAATGACCGACATTGAATGCGAAGGCAAGCCTGTAGACCTGGAAATTGTGGACTACATCCACTATCACAAGACCGCAGCCCTCATCGAAGCCGCTTTGAAGGTAGGAGCCCTCCTCGCCGGAGCCTCTGATAAGGAAATCGAGGCCATCCAGAACTACGGCCGCGCCATCGGACTCGCCTTCCAGATTGTGGACGACATTCTGGACATCGTTTCTACCACGGAGGAATTGGGCAAGGATGCAGGCTCCGACATCGAGAAAGGCAAAGCCACCTACCCCTCCATTCTCGGTTTGGAAAAATCCAGAACTCGGGCAATGGAACTCTACGAAGAATCCATCAAGGCTCTGGACGCTTTAGAAATGGACACTGGCATTCTCCGCTCCATCGCCGCCTTTATCATTACGCGAGTGAAATAATGGAACTGAAAGACGTAAAGTCCCCCCAGGACATCAAACACTGCTCCGTAGAGGAACTCTACCATCTGGCCTCCCAAGTCCGGGAAACCATCATCGGGCAGGTGTCTAAGCATGGGGGTCATCTGGCTTCTAGCCTTGGAGTGGTGGAACTCACCATCGCCCTCCATTACGTCTTCAATGCTCCCGAAGATAAGCTGGTTTGGGACGTGGGGCATCAGGCATACGTCCATAAGCTTTTGACGGGCCGGTACGATAGGTTCGGAACCCTCCGGCAGCAAGGCGGCATTTCCGGATTTTTAAAGCGAAACGAAAGCGAGTACGACTGCTTTGGTGCAGGACATGCCACCACGAGTATTTCTGCGGCTTTGGGCATGGCTGTCGCCCGAAACCACTTCTGCAAAAACAACAACGTGGTGGCCATCATCGGCGATGGCTCCATGACAGGCGGTATGGCCTACGAAGCCATCAACAACGCGGGCATCTCCAAGCAGAACATGACCATCATCTTGAACGACAACAAGATGAGTATCGCCCCCAATGTGGGCGGTTTCAGCAAGTACCTGAACCGCGTGATTTCGGACCCGGTGTACAACAAGATGCGCACGGATTTGGACCGCGTCATGCAACGCATTCCCGGCGTTCTGGGAAGCCGTTTCCGCGACCTGTTCCTCCAGGCGGAAAGTGCCGCGAAGAACGCTGTAAAGCCCGGGCGCTTCTTTGAAGATTTGGGCCTTCGCTATTTTGGCCCCATTGATGGGCACGACATCAACGAACTCATCATGATTCTCGAGCGAGTGAAGAACCAGCCGGGACCATGCATTGTCCATGTGCTTACGGAAAAAGGCCGCGGTCTGGATGCCGCCGAAAAGAACCCCACCAAGTTCCATGGTTGCGGTCCTTTTGACCCAGAAAGCGGGTTGCTTTTAACGCCAGGCAACACCAATCCTTCCCTCACCAGCGTCTTTGGAAAGACATTGCTGGAACTCGCCAAGAAGGATAAACGCATTATCGGGATTACAGCAGCCATGCCCACCGGTTGTGGTATGGACATTGTAGCGAAGGAACTGCCCGACAGAGTGATTGACGTGGGCATCGCCGAAGAGCATGCGGTGACATTTGCTGCGGGCCTTGCCTGCGATGGCGTTGTGCCAGTGGTCTCCATCTACTCCTCCTTCATGCAGCGGGCCTACGACCAGATTGCCCACGACGTTGCCCTTCAGAACCTCCATGTGGTTTTCGTTCTGGACCGTGCAGGCCTTGTTGGCGCAGATGGTCCTACCCATCACGGCGTATTCGACCTGACATTCCTCAGGTCCATTCCCGGCATGACCATTATGGCGCCCTCCGATGAGAACGAACTGCGGGATATGCTGACCGCGGCCATCGATATGAAGGGTCCGGTGGCCATTCGCTACCCGAGAGGTTCCGCCCTTGCAGCAGAGATGGCGGCCCCTGCCGAAACCTTTGACGCAAAATCGCCCAAGATTATCGAGGAAGGGAAAGACATTCTCCTTCTGGGCGCAGGCTTCATGACAAACGAACTCAAGAAGACTTCCAGGATTCTGCAGGAGAAGGGATACAAGCCGACTCTGGTGGATGCCCGCTTTATCAAGCCCCTGGATGCCGAATGCTATCGTTCGCTTTTTGAAAAGCACGATACCATTGTGACCCTGGAAGACAATACCCGCATTGGTGGCTACGGTTCTGCAGTCCTCGAACTTATGACAGACCTTGGATATACAAACAAAAAGTTCTTCCGCTTCGGCATTCCCGACCATTTTGTGGAACAGGGAAACATCCAAGACCTTTACAAACTTTTAAAAATTGATGGTGAATCCATTGCAAATCAATTGATGGAACAATTATGAGTGAAGAAACAAAACGCACTGTGAAAATGACTCTGGACCGTAAGTTCGGTGTCAGCGAAAAGAGAGACGAACGTCATCCTCGTGAAGAAAGAGAACGCCGTGACCGCGAAACCCGTGATGGAGAAACCCGCGGATTCCGCAAAGAAGGTCGCGATGACCGCGATGGAGATCGTCGTAGCTTTAGAGACCGCCCTCGTGGTTTAAGAGAAGATGGAAGCCGCCGTGAAGAAGGCGACCGCCCATTCAGCCGTGAACGCCGCCCGCGCCGCGATAGTGGCCGCTTTGGCGGTTTCGGAGGAAAGGGCCGCTTTGACCGCGATGGAAAGCGTCCCTTCCGCAGTTTCAATCCTGAAGAACACTCCCCCATTTTCCGCAAGCGTCCAGAACAAAAGGAAGAAGTCAATGCCGACGAAACATTAGACGAAGCCGTTTTGGAAGCCCGCGCAGCGAATATTGAAAAAAGCGAAGAACCCGCATTCAATCCCCCTTGGTTCAAGCGGCTTCTCGCCCTCACTACTGAAAAGGGCCGCGAACGGGAAGGTCGTTTCTTAGGCGAAGGCGTGCATGTTGTGGAGGAACTGGTCCACAAGCATCGCGAAATCGTCATTGCTATCTATGTGGTGGAAGGCTTTGAAAACGAAGAACTCATTGAAGCCATCAATGATGCAGAAATCGCTCTCCATGTTCTCACCGCAGAACAGATGAAGCAACTCTCTTCCACCATGACGCCTCAAGGCATCATCGCCCACTGCAACATTGCAAACACGAAGCCTGTTTACGATTCCAGCCGCAGCGTGCTCACCTTGGTGGATGCCGTTCAGGATCCCGGCAACTTGGGAACCCTCTTCCGCACCAGTCTCGGATTCAATTCTAACGGCATGATTCTCGGTCGTGGCACCGTGAGCCCCTTCAACCCGAAAGTGGTTCGTGGCTCCTCGGGCACCTTCCTCCGTGTTCCTTTTGAATTTGACGTAGATCTCATTGACCACATCAACTTCCTTAGGAGCAAAGGCTACACCATCATCGCTACAGACCTTCACGCCAAGCAGAACCTCAAGCAAATCGCAAGCCACAAACTGCGCAAGATGGCATTCCTGGTGGGTAACGAAGGCGCCGGTACCAACCCGCACCTCATCGAACTCGCCGACGAAACCGTGAAGATTCCTATGAGTAGCGAACTGGAAAGCCTCAACGTGTCTGTGGCCCACGGCATCCTCTCTTACGAAGCCGCCCAAATTCAGGAAGAATTGAAGTAAGGAATAGAAGCAAGGTTTTTATCATGACAAAATTTCACGATCGTCTGGAACAGCGGATTGAAAAATGCGGGAACCCCGTCTGCATGGGGATGGACCCGGTATTGAAACTCATCCCTCTGGAAGGTTCCGCCGAAGATAAAATCAAGCGCTTCTACTCCGACATTCTGGAATGCTGCATCAAGCGTAATGTGCAGCCCGCCGTTGTAAAGCCCAACAGTGCCTACTATGAACGCATCAGCGTTCAGGCACTCCTCGTGCTGCAAGAACTCATCGCCGACTACAAAAGCGCGGGCATTCCCGTGATTCTGGATGCCAAGCGCGGCGACATCGGCAAGTCCAGCGCCGCCTATGCAGACGCAGCCTTCGATGTTTATAAAGCAGATGCCGTAACCGTTTCTCCTTGGATGGGCGCTGATTCCGTCGGGCCTTTCATTCGTGAAGGTAGCGACAACGGAGCCTACGTGCTCCTCCGCACCAGCAACAAGGGCGCTCACGATTTTCAGGATATGGACGTCGTCCGCAGCGACGACCCTCGGGACATCGCCAAGGCCTTCTATTCCGTAGCCGACAAGATTATGGATTGGGATGCAGACCTTGGATTCCTGGGTGCAGTCGTAGGCGCAACCCATCCCGAAGAGTTGGAACAGATTACTGCTTATTGCGTGTCAAAGAAGCACGAGATTCCTTTCCTGATTCCCGGCGTTTCCATTCCTGGAGTTCCCGGCGGGCAGGGCGGGGACGCAAAAACAGTGCTGAACGCCATCGCTAACGGGGGCGGCAAGCGGAAGTTCCATGTGCTGAACAGCAGTAGCGGCCTCAACTTCGCCTGGCAGCGGAACAACACTCCCGCGAACTTCGCAAACGATTGCGTTGACGCATTGGAACGCTTAGCGGATAGCCTTCGATAAGGAGACTTGCCTTGCGGTATTTAGCAGCCTTCATCCTTGCAGTTGCTCTTGTGGCGGTGGCTTTCCATTTTGCGAAGCCTCTCCCAGGCAACAACTTCGATGAAAGCTTTTTGCCTAAGGCTTCCACGGTCCGTTATATCGCCGCTGGCAACGACGCCAGCGTTGCAGGCCTCTTCTGGATCAAAGGGCTTACCGAACTCGGCGAAAGCTACCTTACCGGCAAAGAATACGGCTATCTCGGTCATGTAGCCAATCTCTCCACCAGTCTGGATACGCTCTTCTACACGCCCTATTATTTTGTCGGCGGCGTAGTTCCCATCGGAGCGCCAGACACTTCAGATTTTGTAGTGCTCCGTCGCGGGCATAAAGTGTTCCCCGATGATTGGAAACTGGCACTCTATTTTGCGCTGCGTTTGGCAAAAGGACCCTATCCTAATAAATCCGAAGCCGCCAATGTGATGCGACCCTATTTTGATAGTCCGGACACCACTATTCCTAACCACATCCGTACCATCCACAGGACCTTTGAATTAGACACCATGCAGACGGAAATTGCCCTAGAAGCTGTCATCAGCGATGTGCTGAATCCCAGGTTCAAAAAGTTCCGTAGCAGCTTCTACCATAAGACCTACAGACTTCTAGGATATCGGGATATGCTCACCAAAGACAATTCCGAAGCAAAGAATGTTTACAGCAAGATTGAAGCTATCATCAACGCTATGGCTGATGGGAAAATTCATCCCGCAGTCGCCTACCGCGAACTTCTCAGCATGAAGAAAGAAGAGCAACCTGCCCCGGCTACAGAAAACGCAAACGCAATTGCGGCAGATTCCACTGCAACTTCAGCCGTCACAGATTCCACTGCGACAGAGCAACCCGCAGAAAATGGGACCGACGCTACGCAACCCACCACCACAAAACAATAACTGAATTATTCTTCACAGCGCTTTGAATTGTTCGGGAGGCCCATCAACTCAAACGCATTCTTGCAGCGGAGCTTCATATCCGCTTTTTCTTTTTCAGAAACACCCTTCAACTGGGAACGATAATAGAGAATCGTCGCCGTCATGTAGGATTTATTTGCCTGAATGGACTTCTTCGAGGCTTCTTGATACAAGGAGTCTGCCTCGCCATTCTTAGACAAGTCAGCAATACGAGCCGCCGTATAAGCATAGAAGCCGCCTTCCTTATCCAGCGCCTTCCCTACCCGCTTCAAATATTCATCCGCATCATCCGCATCTCGCGCACCTGCAGCTGCAATGGCGCACTCCGAATAGAAGGCCCCCTGCAGAGGATCATCCAATTTTTTCAATACGGATTCATCTACGCCACCGCAAAGTTTTGCACCTGCGCTATAATCTTCCCGTGCATTGGCCAAAGCCACTTTGGAGCGAGTCAGCATTACCTGGGAGGATTCATCCAAAGTTTCGTTCCGAACCAGTGAGAGAAGAGAATCTGCAAAATCAAAATCCAGACTCATAGTGCGGATTTGTGCCATTCCCATAAGCACGCGGGCTTCTGCAAGCAAGTCCGCTTCCTTGCGGCTAGCCAAGAGAGCTCGTTCCAACTGACCATTGGCCTTTGCAAACTTTCCATTCTCAAGAGAGGCTTGAGCGCGTGAAGCCAGCACTCCCGATTCCGAGGCTGCCGACCATGTCACAAACCCAAACAAAGCAATGGCGAAAAGGC
Source organism: Fibrobacter sp. (assembly GCA_024398835.1). Lineage (GTDB taxonomy): Bacteria > Fibrobacterota > Fibrobacteria > Fibrobacterales > Fibrobacteraceae > Fibrobacter. Next base: position 9,197 of record JAKSIK010000027.1, on the reverse strand, counting down.
GTTTTACCATAGCGTCTCCACCATATAAGGCACAGAATCCTTCTTCGGCATATTCCGGCGAACAATCCACATGTTGGAAATTCCAGCCATCAGGTCATCCGCATTCTGAAGCGTCTGCTCCGTGCTTTCCATAAAGTCCGTCAGCCCAGCGGTAACCTGACCAAAGTCGTCCACCAAGCCATCCACTTTGCCCACCGTAGATTCCAGACTTCCCATCAAGCCATCCACCTTCTGCGGTAGCGGCTTCAATTCCGTCAACATAGAAGACACATCGTCCGCAATGCCATCCACCTTGCCCAGCAGCGGCGGAACCGCACCCTTAAGCGTATCCAGAAGGCTAGAAGTCTTGTGCAAAGCATTGCTGCCTTCAAGAGTAATGTCGTCCAAACGGGTGAGCTGGCGATTCAGGTTGTCGTACAACTGGCGAGAACCGAATATGGCACCAATGGTGGTTCCCGTATCCCGCGCCATAGACACCAAGGTATCCGCAGCATCAATAAGTTCATTCACGCGGCCAAGGAGTTCATTCGCCGTTTCCAGCACCGTTTCAATATCCTGGGCCTTGCCTGGCGGCAAAAATTCTCCATCTTGCAAAATACGGCCCTTACCGCGACGCACATCGATGTTAATCACACGGGCAGAAATCACGTTCTGGTCGCGAATGGCAAAAACCTCGGCGCTATCCGTAATCCAATGCTGGTATTCCTTGCGGATGGAGAACTCCATATGCACGCCACGACCATCGGACTCGATTTCCATGCCAGAAATCTGTCCCACATCCACACCGCTAATCTGCACACGGGTGCCCGGGCGAAGGCCCAGCGCCTTCTCAAAAGTACTGTGGAGGGTATACTCTTCCACGCCAATCATGCCACTGGAGAAGAGCTTCGTATAAAAAACCAGCCCAAAAATCATGACGGCAACAGTGAAGAATACGCCGACCAAAAGGCCGGACACTTCCATCCAGTTAATCTGTTTCATTGGCTTTATCGCCATATTCCCAAATATACAAATAAATCGCACCACACCTTTGCTATTTTAGAGGGTGAAAGGACGCACATTATGGATTTTCTCGAATTTTTGAACCATTCCGTTTCCCCCTACCACACCGTAAATAAACTCAAGCAGGCTTTTGCCGCCCATGGATTTAATGGGTTGGAAGCGGACGTCGGTGAAAAAGCTCAGGCAGGTGCCGCCTACTTTTTCGAGCGGAGCGGTGCTCTCATCGCACTCCGCATGCCCACCAAACCTTCTCAGGATTCCAAGTTCCGCATCGCTCTCGCTCACACAGATTTTCCGACATTGAAAATCGCGCCAAATCCCGATGGCGGTGCCGCCGGCATCAAGACGCTCCACTCTGAAATCTACGGCTCGCCCTTATTCACCAGCTGGTTGGACCGGGACTTGGGATACGCAGGCGTCCTCGCCGTAGAAAAAGAGGGAAAGATTCAGCAAAAAATCATTCGTGGAGACAAGCTGTTCCGCATTCCGCAGCTGGCAATTCATCTGAATCGTGGCGTCAATCAAGACGGCTTGAAAGTGGACCCGCAAAGGGATTTGAACGCCTTATGGACCTCCGACGCAGCATCTTCCGCAAGCGACTCCTTTGTAGAAGCTCTGCAGCAATTCGTCGCCAAGGATGAAAAACTTCTGGATTTCGACATCCAGCTATTTGATGCGCAGCCCGCAACCTTCGGCGGTTTCCATGACGAATGGATTTATTCCGGAAGGCTCGACAACCTCAGTAGCTGCCACGCCATCGCAGAAGCAATGATTGCAGCAAAGCCCGCAGAAAAAGATTTTCAAGTTGCTTGTTTCTTCAACAACGAAGAAGTAGGTAGCGTCTCTCGGGAAGGTGCCTCCAGCAATTTTCTCCGCGCCGTGCTAGAATACGTCTGGAGCGCGACGCAGGCATCGCCCGAAACGGCAAATTACACGCTCTCCTTCGCGTTGGAAAATTCTCTCGCACTTTCCATCGATATGGCCCACGCAGAACACCCAAACCATCCGGAAAAGCACGACGCAAATCACGCTCCCATTCTCGGCGGTGGCATCGTCCTCAAAACCAACGCCCAGAAACGTTACGCCAGCGATGTGATGTCATCTGCAAAATTAAGACAACTCTGCGAAAAGGCTGGGACCTCACTGCAGGTGTTCATCAGTCGAAACGACATACCCTGCGGTTCTACCGTAGGCCCAGCCATTTCGGCCAGTCTCGGAATTCCTACCGTAGACATCGGGGAGCCCATGCTCAGCATGCATAGCATCCGAGAAATGACCGCAGCAAAAGACCACCAAGATATGATCCAGGTGGTGAAAGCTTTGTATAAAGATTAAAAAGCTTTACTTAAAATAGGAACAATCGCGTTCTTTTCTAAAATGAACATGATATGTGAAGTTCTCGGGGCGTTTAATGTCCCTGGCTGCTTCTGGGACATCTCGTGTAAAGCAGTTATCTACGGTCAGTAAAGTTTGTTGCGACAAAACTCCCGTATTGTATCCCTTAAAGATCACCACGTTTGCCTTATCCATCTGCTTCGGAAATTCCCTTGCAAAAAAAGTATTCTTACTGTCAAAATTCAGGGACCACTGCGTAAATGAAGGGCCGATAGGAAGATGCCTAGTGTAGGCATAAAACTCATGACCATTAAAGCCAAGATACAGGTAATTTTCTTCCCCTAGTGCATCCAAAACGGCATCAATGTAAGCCGCGCCCTCCTTCGCCTTTTCAATAGCCTTGGGAACATCCTCATTGGGGCGATATTCATCCCTATTATAAAAGCAAACCATCGACAGAACAACTGAACCCATCGCTACCGCAAACCATAATTCCGGCTTACGTTCTACACTCTGCGAACAATTTTTCTTCCATGCCATTGTTTCAACAATCAAGGCAAAAAACAGTGTATAATAGCAAGGTAACGCGAAAATATAGTGATGATTGTAATATGGCCCCCCTAGCCCTACCATGAACGATGCCGTCCAAACAATCAACACCACTCTGAAGCACTTGAAAACAACGTCCATAATTTGAGAAGGGCTGAATTTATGCAGCCCACTGGAAAAACACGCAATAATATTCATGCCCAGTAGAATCACAACGGTAGCTTCCAAACAGCGGGAATAGTCCCGCATATCATCAAAAAGTTTAAACACTTCTTTTGCCCTGTCAAATGGCGATCCGTAAACAGAAACATGAGCGCCAAACATATTAGCCCAATACACTGTAAAGTAGGGAATCAAACCTCCCGATAACAACAGAAGTACAATGGACAATAAACCAGCACAAACGATAGGCATCAAAATTTTAGGAACGAAATCCCTAGGAGAGCGAACAAAAAACAAAAGACAAACTACGCCAATGAGACCAAAGGGCTCCTTAAACATAGCGGCAATTCCAAGAAAGATTCCACTAACAATGATACGCCAATCATAAAACTTGAGTTGCCGGCCATGAGCTAAAGCCGTAAAGCAGAAACACAACAACAGGGCCGCTGTGCCGAAAGCCTCCACCTGAACTTCACCAGACCGTTCTTCTGCATAGCACATGAACATGATAGACAGAGCAAATATTGCAAGCCCAGCATACACATTCCACTTTGACTTGTCACGAATTCCAATTGCAACAAACGTAGTGGCCGGAACAAGGAGAATCACAAGGAAGGCAAGGACATTCAAAACATTTACAAGATAAAAGCCATCCGTCAAAAGGTATGATAAAGCCGATAAGAAAAAAATCACCGGAGGCTTATTCTCATACAACCCGGAATAAGGGGATATGCCATGAGTTATGCCCTTTCCCACAGTGTAATACAATCCCGTATCCCAATTCGCTACTTCCTGTAACTCATAGGCCAATCGGCCAAAGAGCTCTGGCAAGGCAAAGAAAAGCAAAAGGAGAATCATGACAAAGACAAGAATTTTTCTCGTCGTTATCAATGGAGCAATATCTTTTAGTCGCATCATGACAACCACTTCAAAATACGGATAACACCCATCTTCGCCACTTCATTGTGGGCAGAGACGTTTTTGCGATTTTCTATGGTCTTGCGATTCTTGTGGTAGAATTCGTACGCGTAGAGGAGCATTTCTTCATTGGTACGCGTAGGTTTGAATCCCAGCTTTTCCTTAATCTTTGTGGTATCAAAAACAAAGGTGCTGGCAATCATTTTGTATTGATAGGGGCCCAAAGGAGAAAGTCCCAATTTACTGGCCAGCTTCATGCAAGGAATAATGAACCATTTGGGGAAATGAGCCAATCTAGATTTCGTATCGGAGTGAGCCAATACATAGCCATAGACTTCATTAAATGTTTTCACATTGTCTGAACCAATGTTGAACACTTCCGTTCCATTATAGTTCAAGGCCAACTGGCACGCATTCGCCAAATCCTTGGCGTAAATAAACTGATAGCGGTTATTGCCATCTCCCACCATCCAAAGCTTGCGGCCTTCATCTACAAACTCAAACAAAATACCAAGCAAACCCAAACGGCCTTCATCCATAATGGTTGGGCAACGGAAAATCACAGAGTTCAATTTATCCTTGCGGGCTTCCAAGATCTTTTCGCCTTCCCACTTGGATTTCCCATAAATTTCAATGGGGTCAGGAGGTTGCTGTTCCGTCACCGGCTCATCAAAATTCTGCGCCCAAAGGCAGTTGGATGAAGTGAACACTAATTTGTTCACATTATGTCGGATACAAGCATCGGCAATGATTTCTGTTCCATCCACATTGGAGGTCCACAAATCATGGATGCGCTTCTTGTCGTGAGCGAGCATGGCCGCCATGTGGAATACGGCTTCGAACTGGTTCTCGGAGAACAGTTTTTCCACCAAATCCTTATCGCGAATATCGCCTTGAACAGAAACCAAGTTTTCATGCTTTTCGGCATCAGGACAGAGGTCGATATTCACGCATTTATGCCCCTTATCCAGAAGAATCTTTTTCAAGATGGAGCCAAAAAAGCCCGACCCACCAGTTATCAAGTAACACGACATATTTATGTCCTTCATTTATAAACTCACTGTACAAAATTACTAACTTTCGGAGTATGGAACAGGATCAACGCAATCCTCAAATAGGGAAAAGTTCCCCACCAGCCCTTCAGGCCCTTATCCGCCAGTTCCTCCGGTATTTTGTAACCGGTGGTTTGGCTTTCATCGTTGATTTTGGTCTGTTCGCCCTAGCTCTTTATGTTCTAGGAATACATTATCTTGTAGCAAATCTCTTGGGATTGGTGGGTGGCACCATCGTCAATTACATTTTGTCCTTCGGCTGGGTGTTCTCTTCCCAAAAAAGGCGGATGGAAAAGCATAAAGTCATTGAGACGACCATCTTTGTCTCTATCGGGCTTTTAGGTATGCTTTTCAACGAAGGCTTGATGTATGTTTTCGTGGATATGCTGAACTTACAGGAAATGCTGGCCAAAATCGTAGCAGCAGCCATCGTCCTCATGTGGAATTTTGCCGCCCGAAAATTTATTTTATTCCAGAATGGCGATAAAAATGTCGCCAAAACAGAAAAAAAGGATTCTTAAGATGTCCGATAAAAAGATTGCCGTTATTGCTGGTGCAGGTCCAGCCGGTTTGACCGCCGCATTGGAACTCCTCCGCACCACAGACGTGAAGCCCGTCATTTTTGAGGCAGAAGATGTCATTGGCGGCATCTCCCGCACCGCGAAATACAACGGCAACCGCATGGACATCGGCGGTCACCGCTTCTTCAGCAAGAGCGATACCGTCATGGACTGGTGGCAGGGGATTCTCCCGCTGCAGGGTTCTGCCAGCCGCGACGACATCGCCATCGGTCGCACGGTTCCCTTGACCAAGGGCGGCCCCGATCCCGAAAAAGACGACATCGTCATGCTGTGCCGCAGTCGCCTGAGCCGCATTCTCTTCCTCCGCAAGCTTTTTGACTATCCCGTGAGCCTGAACGGAGCCACCATTAAGAACCTGGGCCTCTGGCGCATGTTCAAAATTGGTATGAGCTACATCAAGGTGCAACTGCTCCCTGCCCGCAAAGAAAAGAGTCTGGAAGACTTCATGATAAACCGCTTTGGCGTCGAGTTGTACAAGACCTTCTTCCGGGACTACACCGAAAAAGTTTGGGGCGTTCCCTGCAGTGAAATCAGTCCGGACTGGGGTGGCCAGCGCATCAAGGGTCTCTCCATCACAAAGACCGTGCTTCATGCCGTAAAGCAGATTTTTGCTTCAAAAAAATCCGCCGCAGAAACAGGCGACATCCGCCAGAAAGGAACAGAGACCAGTCTTATTGGGCAGTTTCTCTACCCGAAATACGGTCCTGGACAGCTTTGGGAAACCGTAGCCGCAAAAGTTCAGGAATTAGGTGGCGAAATCCACATGAATGCAAAAGTCACACATGTGAATCGTGACGGGAACCGTGTAACAAATGTTGTCGTGGACCGCGGAAACGCCACCGAAACGATTCCCTGCGACTACTTCCTCTCCACCATGCCCGTGAAGGAACTGGTAAATTCTCTGGACAACGTTCCCGCAGAAGTTTCCCGCGTCGCAAATGGCCTCGTGTACCGCGACTTCATGACGGTTGGGCTATTACTGGATAGACTTCTCATCAAGAATCCTGCAAAGCCGGGCACTCCCGAAAGCAAGTTGAAGTTCGTTGCCGACAACTGGATTTACGTTCAGGAAAGTGATGTGAAACTGGGCCGCATCCAGGTATTCAACAACTGGAGCCCTTATCTTGTAAGCGACCCCTCCAAGGTTTGGATTGGTTTGGAATACTTCGCCAACGAGGGCGACGCCATGTGGACTATGAAGGACGAAGACTTCATCAAGTTCGCCATTGCAGAGCTAGACAAGATTCATGTGGCAAAGCCCGAAGACGTTCGGGATTCCGTGTGCTTCCACATCAAGAAGGCATACCCCGCCTACTTCGGCACCTACGGTGAATTTGGCAAGATTCGTGAATATCTGGACCCCATCGAAAACATGTTCCTCATGGGCCGCAACGGCATGCACAAGTACAACAACATGGACCACAGCATGCTCTCTGCCATGGAAGCCGTCAAGTGCATCCGTGATGCTAGCACCAACAAGAACGACCTCTGGAACGTGAACACCGAAGAAGAGTATCACGAAGGAAAGAAGTAATGGAGGAATCCGGAGTGGCGGACACCCCAAAGACGGTGCTGTGGAAGCGGCTGATAAAAGTGCCCGAGTTGTACCTCGGCGCCCTTCTCGTGATTTTCGGAGTTCTTTATTGCAGTGAAAATGTTGTTGGAGAAAATGCCATTCTCGTAAAAGACGCGAAATCTTCAGAAGTTCTTTTCCCTATTCTGAAAAAGACTGACGACAACAGACTGTTCCAGATTTCTTTTGACATCAACTCTTCCAATCCCTACGACTTGAGGATTATCCCCGATGATTGCGTACGGCAGCTTACAATTGATGGCGAAGAAATTTCTCTCAACGGAATTCAAGGGCTTTGCGACTATCATAAAGGCTTCGTCCTCGAGAAGGATAGAATTCCACAAACGTCATCCAACCATTTTGAGTTTCAGATTCAAAACAAGGGTGGCCCTGCTGGGCTCGACATACAGGTTGTTCAGGAATTTGGAACGCTTCACCGCATTTCAAAGGTTCTATTTTTCATTCTGCTCCTGCTGCTTTGTGCATTCATTTTCAAGCGCCTGAAACTTGGATGGGGAGTTTCCCTCATTCTCATTCTGGGAATCAGCACAAAACTATTCTTCTCCGTTTCCCTGCCAGGTCCCATGATGTTCGGGCACGATGTGGACGGTCACATTTCCTATGTACAATACATTGCAGAAAACGCGTCTATTCCCGATAACGAAGAATGCTGGACTTGCTACCATCCGCCAGTTTATTACACATTGATGGCCCCCCTTTGCGCTTATTCAAGCGCGCTAAACATGAGCGGGAGCACTATTCTACAAATCGCAAGTTTTTGTTTCTCCATTCTCATTTTGCTCTTTGGCGCATTAGCCCTTCGTAAAATTTTCAGTGGAAAAACATTCTATTTAAGTCTCATTCTTTGGACATTCTGGCCTCTGCTCACCCTCACTGCTACAAGGGTTGGAAACGACCAACTATTCTACCTCTTCCACATCATCTGTCTATGGGCAGGTCTTGCCTATGTGCAAAACCAAAAAAGCAAAAACATCATTATTGCATCTATCTCCGCATTACTCGCCTTTTGGACAAAATCTACAGGCACTATTTCCATAGCACTTTGCGGTCTTTGCTTTATCCTAGGCTACTTCACCAACGGGAACTCTCTAAAGCCACGGAAAGGCGAAATTTTCGCAGCCATCATCCTTTTTATATCTATCGCAAGTTTCCTCGCAAAGGCAGCTTTGGGAGATGCCGCCATGGTGAGCAATGCAAACGGCTTACATGGAGGACTCCGCGTCGGAAACGGGTTCATCAACTTCCTTTACATAGATATCCAACAGCTGATTGCCCAGCCGTTCATCAGCCCCTGGGATGACAATCTCGGTCGTCAGTACTTCGCCAATTATCTATGGAAAACATCTCTCTTTGGAGAATTTCATCTACTTCACAAAGCCGCCGGCGAAACTGTTGCCGAAGTGGTCAACATATCTTCACTCCTTCTGCTCCCATACGCAATTCGCGGATTCTGGAAAACAAAAATCAGCCGAAGCAATTTCATTCTTTTGGCGCAAGGATTTCTGTTTGTAGCTGCTCTCGCATGGCTTCGCTTTAAATATCCCTTTGCATGCAGTAACGACTTCCGCTATATCTTGCCGGCACTACTTTCGCTTATCCCTTTCATTTCCAAGGGAATCTCATTGCCAGAAGCTTCCCGCAAGTGGAATGTTTTGGGATACCTACTGTTTACCATTTTCGTCGTATCCTCCATTGTTCTAATGATGATGACAGCGGCAAGCTTTGAGTAGTTTGCCTCCGGGCGCGCCATTTTGTATATTCTGGCCATGCGATTTCTGGTTCCATTTTGTTTTCTTCTTGCGGTGGCCGCCTTTGCAAGGCCCATCAACGACGGCAACAAGCTCTTTGCCGCCGGAGATTACGCCGGCGCTTTGAAAAAATACACCGAGGCACGGGAATCTGAACCTGCGAATCCGCTTCTCTTCTACAACATCGGAACCTGTCAATATAAAATCGGGAACTATGAAGAAGCCAAGAAGGAATTGGAAAGCGCCATCCGCATGC
>JAKSIK010000026.1 GCA_024398835.1 Fibrobacter sp. | reverse complement strand
GTCCTTATCGACGAGAATTTGCTGAAGAGCAAGGTTTACACCATCCGCGATGTGAGGGTGATGCTCGATGCCGATCTGGCGGAAATTTATGGGTATAGTACCAAGCGTTTCAATGAGCAGGTTAAAGCCAATATTGAACGCTTTGATGATGATTTTAGATTTCAGTTGACGAAAGAGGAAACCGAATTGCTTTCAAGGTCGGAAAAAACGACCTTGAAGATTTCACGTGGGCATAATATCAAGTATTTACCTTACGCGTTTACCGAACAAGGCATTTATATGCTCATGTCGGTTCTTAAAGGGCCCTTGGCAGTCGCTCAAAGTAAAGCAATCATCCGTCTTTTCAAGGACATGAAGGACTATATCGCCTCCGAAAATCAACAGTTGTTGGGTTGTGCAAACTGTGTCCAAATAGCAACCCTTACCTATCGCGAGTTGATTGAGGAGGTGCTGAAGTTGCCTGTATAGCCTTGAGTGCCATCTTGAGTGCCATCTTGAGTGCCACGCCTACCATCCAAAATTCAAAAAATGTTCAAAATGACATCTTCTGACAATCGAAGCGATTTATATTTGTCCGTGCCTTAAAAATTGTTCTTTGCGTGGCTTCGTGCCGATGCTTGTACGCAAAAGGAGTTGAAATGAAGAAGAAAGGTGTTCCCGTTGGGGGAAAAGAAATCGTCCTTATCGACGAGAATTTGCTGAAGAGCAAGGTTTACACCATCCGCGATGTGAAGGTGATGCTCGATGCCGATCTGGCGGAAATTTATGGGTATAGTACTCGAAAATTCAATGAGCAAGTAAAAAATAACATTGAAAAATTTGATTCCGATTTTCGATTTCAACTGACTGAAAGTGAGTATTCTTCGATAAAAAACATGAACTTGATGTCCAAAAATCGGACATCAAGTTGGGGCGGGACAAGAAAACTTCCTTTTGTCTTTACTGAACAGGGTATTTATATGCTCATGACTGTTCTTAGAGGTAGTCTTGCAACTTTACAAAGTAAAGCAATCATCCGTCTTTTCAAGGACATGAAGGACTATATCGCCTCCGAAAATCAACAGTTGTTGGGTTGTGCAAACTGTGTCCAAATAGCAACCCTTACGGCTCAGCATTCCCACGAAATTTCCGAAATTCGCTCCGATGTGTCTCGTTTGGAAGGTGAGGCTCAGAAAACTCAGGAATCCTTGGGCAAGGTCATGGAATTCTTTCACGACCCGTCCACCTACAAGCATCACTTGATTCTGAATGGTCAGAAGCTTGAAGCAGATGTTGCCAACTCGCAGATTTACGGTATGGCTCAGAAGTCAATTTTCGTGTTTGATGACTTTGTTGGCGTAAAGACTTTGGATTTGTTGCGGAGCGTCGCGCAGAATGTAAAGATTACGATTTTCAGCGACCAGCGGAATGGCTGTGCGTTGACGCCCGCGATGATTGCTGACTTTAAAGCCGCTAGGCCGGATGTGGATATTGAGCGGAGGCCTGCAGGCGGTATATTCCATGACCGTTACATCGTGCTGGATTATAAAACAGACCATGAGAAAATGTTCCATTGCGGTGCTTCTTCAAAAGATGCGGGAAAGCGTGTGACAACGATGGATCAGGTGGAATATCCCGAAGTCTACCACGAGTTGATTGAGAAGGTGCTGAAGTTGCCTGTATAGCCTTGAGTGCCATCTTGAGTGCCATCTTGAGTGCCACGCCTACCATCCAAAATTCAAAAAATGTTCAAAATGACATCTTCTGACAATCGAAGCGATTTATATTTGTCCGTGCCTTAAAAATTGTTCTTTGCGTGGCTTCGTGCCGATGCTTGTACGCAAAAGGAGTTGAAATGAAGAAGAAAGGTGTTCCCGTTGGGGGAAAAGAAATCGTCCTTATCGACGAGAATTTGCTGAAGAGCAAGGTTTACACCATCCGCGATGTGAAGGTGATGCTCGATGCCGATCTGGCGGAAATTTATGGGTATTCGGTCAAGGCTTTTAATCAGCAAGTTAAGAACAATGCTGAAAAATTCCCGGGGGATTTTCGGTTTCAGCTAAATGATGAAGAGTATGTCAACTTGAAGTCAAAAAATTTGACTTCAAGTTGGGGTGGTGTTCGAAAAATGCCTTTTGCATTCACCGAGCAAGGCATTTATATGCTCATGTCGGTTCTTAAAGGGCCCTTGGCAGTCGCTCAAAGTAAAGCAATCATCCGTCTTTTCAAGGACATGAAGGACTATATCGCCTCCGAAAATCAACAGTTGTTGGGTTGTGCAAACTGTGTCCAAATAGCAACCCTTACGGCTCAGCATTCCCACGAAATTTCCGAAATTCGCTCCGATGTGTCTCGTTTGGAAGGTGAGGCTCAGAAAACTCAGGAATCCTTGGGCAAGGTCATGGAATTCTTTCACGACCCGTCCACCTACAAGCATCACTTGATTCTGAATGGTCAGAAGCTTGAAGCAGATGTTGCCAACTCGCAGATTTACGGTATGGCTCAGAAGTCAATTTTCGTGTTTGATGACTTTGTTGGCGTAAAGACTTTGGATTTGTTGCGGAGCGTCGCGCAGAATGTAAAGATTACGATTTTCAGCGACCAGCGGAATGGCTGTGCGTTGACGCCCGCGATGATTGCTGACTTTAAAGCCGCTAGGCCGGATGTGGATATTGAGCGGAGGCCTGCAGGCGGTATATTTCATGACCGCTACATCGTGCTGGATTACAAAACAGACCATGAGAAAATGTTCCATTGCGGTGCCTCCAGTAAGGACGCCGGGAAGAGAGTGACAACGATGGATTTGGTGGAGTATCCTGAAGTCTACCACGAGTTGATTGAGAAGGTGCTGGGTGATTGAACTTAGTTTGAGGTGAAAAATGCTAAAATATTAGCAATAATATTGAATTATACATTAAAATTGCTTATATTTTAGTAGTATGAAAACGAAATTTGATATTGGCGATTTTGTAGATTCCTTGACGATTCCTGCGGCAACCGAGGCTCTTGTGGCGCGAATGAGGGCTCGTAGACAGTCTATGAATATTACCCAGAAGGATTTAGCTTCCCGATCGGGGGTTAGTTACGCCTCTGTTCGGCGATTTGAACTGCTGGGTGAAATATCTTTGCAGTCTTTGCTAAAAATTGCAATGGCTTTAGATTGCCTAGAGGATTTTAATATGCTTTTTAGGTTGCCCGCAGTTACCAATTTGAAGGACTTATAATGGAACTGACTGTTGTAAAAAAACTGACGGTAAAATACAACGGGAGAGTTGTTGGCTATTTGGCTGACTTGTCAGGTGAAATTGGTTTTCAGTATGACGAGGTGTGGCTGAAAGATGGCTTCCCCTTATCTCCATTTTCTCTTCCGTTGACGAATAAGGTTTTTGTTAATCATAAGAAAATGTTTAACGGTCTTTACGGGGTGTTTGCAGATTCTTTGCCAGATGGCTGGGGCGAACTTCTTTTTCGCAGGATGCTTGCTCGACAGGGGATTAATGCAGAACGCGTTTCTCCACTGATCCGACTCGCTTTGGTAAACGATTATGGTATGGGCGGGTTGCAGTATGAGCCTAGTGTTTCGGAAATGTCAACACCGGAACGCTTTAATCTTGAAATGCTTGCCGCGGAAGCCGATAAGATTTGGAATGATGAAATGGAAAATGTCAATCTAGACGAAGTCTATCGCTTAGGTGGTTCAAGTGGTGGTGCAAGGCCAAAGGCTCATATTAAGGTGGGCGAAGATTGCTGGATTGTAAAATTCCCATGTTCTCATGATTCAAGGAATACTGGGAAAAGGGAATTTGAAGCCAATAAGTTGGCTCGAGATGCCGGCATAAATGTGAATGAGTTCAAACTTTTCCTGTCAAAGAAATATGGGGGATTTTTTGGCGCAAAGCGTTTTGACCGAGAGGGGGCGAATAGAATTCACATGGTTTCTTTGTCATCCATGCTTGAAACCTCCCATCGAATTCCGAATTTAGATTACAGTCATTTATTTCAGGTTGTGCAGAAAATATGCCAAGATCAGTCTGACATGTATGAGGCATTTCGTAGAATGGCTTTTAATGTTTTCTACGGAAATAAAGATGATCACGGAAAGAATTTTGCGTTCCTTTATGATGAGTCTGCTCGTTCCTACAAATTGTCTCCCGCCTATGATATAACGAAGACTGCTGATAAGGCAGAACATGAAATGACTGTGAACGGAAATGGGAATCCTTCAGAAGACGATATGCTTGCGGTTGCCAATTATTGTGGCTTGCAAAAGGCTACTTGTGTGAAAATTTTGGATTCCGTTAAGAAAATTACACCGTATCCATAAAGGTCTTTTGGATTCTATTGAACACGATGATGCCGAGGGCGAGAAGCACTGCCATGAAGCCTGCGCTGTAGCCGAGGGCTGCCCAGCTGAACTCGCCAACCCCAAGCATGGCGAACTTGAACGTCTCGACGATGCTGGTGATGGGGTTCAGTTGCATCATGAATTTGAGTTTTGGGTTCTCGATGGTCGATAGCGGGTAAATCACGGGTGTCGCGTACATCCACAGCTGCACTATGAAGGTGAGGAGGAAGGTCAGGTCGCGGTATTTAGTGGTGAGGCTGCTGAAGAGGATGCCAAAACCGAGGGCGAGGCCCGCGAGCATCAGGATGAGCACTGGCGTGAGGAGCACGTAGAGGCTCGGGTGCAGCGGCGCATCGGTGAAAATCATGTAGTAGGCGAACACGATGAGGAACAGCCCCAGCTGTATGGCGAGCCTTACCAGGTTGCTGGTGACCGTCGCCATGGGCACCACCAGCCGCGGAAAATACACCTTCCCGAAAACATTCGCATTGTCGATGAAAGTTTTGCTGGTCTGGTTCAGACATTCCGAAAAATAGGTCCACAGGCAGATGCCCGCCAAATAGAACAGCGGTTGCGGGAGCCCGTCGGTGCTGATGCCCGCAATGCCGCCGAACACCACCATGAACATGATGGTGGTCATGATGGGCTGGATAAAAAACCACAGGGGGCCGAGGATAGTTTGTTTGTACCAGGTGACGATGTCGCGCTTTACGAACATGCGGTACAAATCACGGTACTGCCAGATTTCCCCAAAGTCCACGCTCAACAGGCTGGATTTCGGCTTGATGATGGTGGTCCACTTTTCTGCCATGTTCTAGCCTTCGCGGGGCTGGGTGCGTTCCCGGACAACGTATTGCGGGCTCTGGTTGATGCTGATGTAGATGCGACCCACGTATTCGCCGATGAGCCCGAGGAGGAGCATTATCATGCCACCCACAAAAAGGAGCGTCGCGAGGAGACTTGTGTAGCCGATGGGCACCTGGGGGTTCATGAATTTTTCGTACACCACGAAGAGTCCCGCCACAAAGCCCACCAATGCGCAAATGATGCCGATGAAGGTCGCCGCCCGGAGGGGCTTTACGGAGAATGCGGTGAAGCCGTTCACCCAGAGGCTGATGAGGCCACTGAGGGTGTATCCGGATTTGCCTTCCAGACGTTTCCGGTGACCCACGTAAACGTTCCCCAGGTTCTTGGTGGCCCGGAAAACGAGCCCGCTGATGTAGGGGAAGGGGTGCGGGTACCGCACAATCTCTTCGGCGATGAACTTCCGCATGATGAAAAAGCTGGTGGTATTCAGCGTTTTTGGCTGCCCGATGATGGCTTCCGCCATCTTCTTGTTGGTCCAGCTGCCAAGTCTGCGAAAGAGGTGCTGCGCGGCATGGTTGTAGTAGCCGTACACCACGTCGAAACCTTCCTCCAGTTTTTCCACCAGCTTGTAGGTTTCGCAGGCGGGTGTCTGCCCGTCGTCATCCAGACTCACGATGTAGTCGCCGGTGGCGTTGGCGTAACCTGCCATCAGGGCGGAATGCTGCCCAAAGTTCTTGGCGAGGCAAATCCCCTTGATGTTGGGATCCTCTGTCGCCAAAGTCTTGATTTCATTCCAAACCCCGTCGGGGCTACAGTCATTCACCAGGACGATTTCGTAGTCGTCAACTGCGGAGCTAGAAACCGCACCGTTCGAAACCGCGCCGTTATGGGCGCTTACGGTATCGCGGATTTCATCCACTACCTTGCGGATGGTGCCTTCGCTCCTGTAGCAGGGAATGACAAAACTGATTTTGGCCATACTTCCAAGTTAGCAATTTTACCGCAGCCGGTTGAATTTGGTCATCTCCTTGTCCAAAAAAGTGTCCACATATTTGGCGTAAATCAGGGTGGTGTCCAGGTTGCGGTGCCCGAGGAGCTTGCTGGTGGCGGGGAGGGGTATGCCGAGTGTGATGCAGGTGGTGGCAAAGGTGTGCCTAGCCAAATGGCAATGGAGGTGCTTGTGGAACCCCAGCTTTTTAGCGGCTTTGCGGAGGCTCTTGTTGAAGTAGGAGTTGTTGGTCACCTTGAAAATGGGACCGTCTTTTGCGTAGTTTTTCTGGTTGATGAGTAGCCTTGCCTGGGCCGGTATGGGAATGTAGACCAGTTCCCCGGTTTTGTGGGTTTTCTTGCGAATTTTGTAATCGAAAATCTCGTTGGGAGTTAGACTTTTCAAATCGCTGTAACGTAGCCCGGTAAAGCAGGAAAAGAGGAAGGTGCGGAGGGTTTCCTGTTCGCCATGGGTGAGGACGCTTCCATTGTCCAGGAATAGGAAGTATAGGAGCCTGAGCTCCTTGATGGTGAGGAACCCGCGGGTGGTGTAGACACGGTGGATTTTGATTTTTTCAAAGGGGTTGGAAGGGATAATCCCGTCTTCGTGAAATTTCTTGCAAAAAATGCGGAGCACCGTCAGCGCTTTGTTGATGGTGTTTTCCTTGTTGCCGCACTCAATCAAGTGGCTGCGATACCTACGGACAAAATCTGCGGTCAAGTCTTCGCACTGTAAATTGGGAGCAAATTTGAGAACCTTATGGATGTTCCAGTGATAGGTTTTGATGGTGAGAGGCGCAAGCTCCTCGGAATTTTCATGCAGGTATTTTTTAGCGGTTTCTACAAACAACATAATCATCTCCTTGTTATGCACCAGGAAATTCTGGTGTAGAGATAATTATGCTTTTTTTACGGGGCTATTAGAGCTGGCGGGGCAAAACTATTGATTTAGATGTTTTCCCACTTGCCGCTCTGTGCGGATTTTGCGGCGGCTTCCATCATGGTGAGGCCTTCCAGAGAGGTGTTGATGTCGCAAACGTACGGGCTCACGAAACTCCCTGTGGCGCGGAACTGCGTGAGACAATCGGCAATATCCTGATAGTAGTTGGCGAAAGCTTCGATGAATCCCGCAGGGTGCCCTGCCTTGAAGCGGTTGTATCGCGGCTGGTTTGCAATCTTCACGTCGCCGGTGCGGTCCCGGAGGCTCACGCTGCCCTTGAGGTCGCAGGTCTTGAGCGTCTCCGGCTCCAGCTGGAACCATTCCGCGCTGCCTTCGCTGCCGTACACACGGATGCGAAGGCCGTTGCGGTTCCCGAGGGCGGTCTTGCTGAACCACACCTGAGAGCGGACGTTGTTGGTGTACTGCACCAGTGCGCCAACATTGTCTACGATTTGCGGGAAGAGCCCGAAGGTGGCTTGGTCCGCCACGATGCGGGTCGGTTTTTCGCCCGTCAAAAAATACACCATGTTGTGGAGGTGACTGCCCAGGTCCAGAGAAATCTTCGGGATGACGGTATCGTGAAGTCGCCAGGCCTGCGGTTTGGGCGGCTCACCCGCGGCGCCGAGCCGCATGAACCCTTCCTGGGGCATTTCCACCTGCACCTGCTGGATTTTTCCCAGTTTCCCGTCGGCGATGAACTGCTTCAGTTCGCGAATCATGGGGTAGCCGGTGTAGTTGTACGTTGTGCAGAAAAATCCCTTGGTCTCGGCCACCGCTTTCGCAATGGCTTCGCCTTCTGCAACGCTTGTGGCAAGGGATTTCTCGCTGATGACGGCAAAACCTGCATGGAGGGCGTCGATGATGATGTCTTTATGAAAATCTGTAGGCGCGAGAACCACGACGGCATCCAGACGACCTATTTCATTAGCCAGGAGATCCTTGTAGTTGGCATAAATCCGGTCTTGGGCAACTCCCCAAATGCGGCCTGTTTCAGCGTTCACATCGGCGTGAGTGCTGAAGGCGCCTGCCACCAGCTGAAAATGACCATCCATCTGGCTTGCGGCCTTGTGGACTTCGCCAATGGCGGAATTAACGCCACCGCCAATAAAAGCAATCTTGAAAGGTTCCTGCTGCATGTGGTTAATATACATTCGTTAGTTCGGGTCGGACATTTCAATGCGAATGTAGTTCGTCATTTTGGCGGTTTTTTCTGCCATCTCGGCGATGGAATCGAACTGCAGGAACACGATTCCCGCCTTGTAGTACAGCGGGTCGCCGATTTTCTCGCCGGCTTTGAACCACAGGAATTTCTCCACGATGTTCTTTTGGATTTCTGGTGCGAAAACGACGTCGCGCACGGTGCCATCGCGCTCCGCCATAATGCAGTGCCTAAGGAAAGGCTTTACACGAGCCGCAGGTCCGCTGCAGTTTGTCTCGGGCACGCTGCAACTTACCTCGGGCGCGCTACTGCCCGCGATTTCAGACTTGCAAACCGCCTCGCCGGTCTCTGCCGATACAATCATTTTCGGGTAGTCCACGCCGGTGGCATACTTCACGAAGTTGATGTACAAATCGCCGGGCGCGCGCCTGCAAATCTCGATGATCACCGGCGTGCCATCGGGCCGCTCGATGTACTGGATGTGGAGAATGCCATCTACCAGATGGAGGTGAGCCGCCAGCTTCTCGGAATCCCGCACCAGTTGGGCGATGCCCGCGGGCGCGGTGGTGCTTGGCGTGTTCGCGCCGGAGACCATGTACTTGTTCAAAAAGTACTGCTCGTTATCTGCAAAGCAGAACGCTACTTTCCCGCCGATGAGGAATGCGGAAAATCCGTGGTTTGACCCCTCCACGAATTCCTCCACCACGATGTGGTCTTCACGGGTGCGGCGGCAGGCGTTTTTGTAGGCGGCGATTGCCTCTTCCAAGTTGTTGGCGCGCAAAATTCCCTTTCCGCCGGTGAGGTCCACGGGCTTTACGATGATGGGAAATGTAAGTCTGTTGGATTGCTTCGTTACTACGTTCCTCGCAATGACGTTTGCGGCAAATTCCTTATCATTTCCAGGCACTGGAGAGAAATGGTCGTTATTTTGTATGTCATTGCGAGCCGAAGGCGAAGCAATCCATGCGGAGTTTTCGCTAAGCAGTGCTTCAAATTCTTCTTGATTTTTCACAGTGACAGCGCGCGGTGTCGCAATGCCCAATTTCTCTGCTAGGGCGCGGTATTTATCCTTGTGATGAATCTGCAGGGCGGTTTCAAAACTGTCGTGCCCCGGAAACCCCATTTTTTCGCACACATAAGCCGTACTCAGCAGGGCGAAATCATTACATCCAGAACAAACTGCATCCACATTCTCGCTGCGGGCCAGTTCCAGCATGGCGTCTTTATCGCTAAAGTCGGCAAAGACGTTCTTGTCGGCGTAGGGGTGCCCAAGACCTTCGCGGGCATTGCCTGTGGTGATGACGTAGTAGCCCAAGGCTTGTGCGGCTTGTATCAGAGGGATTTCCGCATGTCCACCGCCCAGAAGGAGAAGTTTTTTCATCGAGACGGCGCCCTACTTAAAAAATTCCTGCACTTTGTCGCACACAAAGTCCAGCTGGTCGCGACCGAGCCCGTAAAACAGCGGGAGGCGCAGCAGACGGTTGCTTTCGCTGGTGGTGTAGCGGTCTTCGCCGCGGAACTCGCCAAATCGTTTGCCTGCGGGGGCTGTGTGCAAGGGCACGTAATGGAATACGGCGAGAATCCCGTTTTCAACCAGGTGCTTAATCATCTTGGTGCGGCCTTCCAAATCCGGCATCTTGATGTAGAACATGTGGCCGTTGTGGGCACATTCCGCCGGAATTTTCGGCAGTTCCAGCCAACCCCTTTTTTCCAAATCTTGCAGGCGTTTGCGGTAGGCATTCCAACTCTCTAAACGGTTCTGCAAAATCATGTCGGCCTTTTCCAGTTCTGCATAGAGGTAGGCTGCATTCAGTTCGCTAGGGAGGTAGCTGGAGCCCAGTTCCACCCAAGTGTATTTGTCCACTTCGCCGCGGTGGAATTGACAGCGATTGGTGCCTTTTTCCCGGATGATTTCTGCGCGGTCGGCATACTTGGAGTCTGCAATTAGAAGCGCGCCGCCTTCGCCCATGCTGTAGTTCTTGGTTTCGTGATAGCTGTAGCATCCGAAATCGCCGAGGGTGCCGAGGGCCTTGCCTTTGTAGGTCGCCATCATTCCCTGGGCGGCATCTTCCACCACAAAAAGATTGTGCTTTTTGGCGATGGCGTTTATGGTGTCCATTTCGCAAGCCACGCCGGCGTAATGCACTGGCACAATCGCGCGGGTTTTTTCGGTAATCGCCGCTTCCACCAACTTCTCGTCCAGATTCATGGTATCTGGGCGGATGTCCACAAAAATGCATTTGGCGCCACGCGTGGCAAAAGCGTCTGCCGTGCTCACGAAGGTGAAGGAAGGCATGATGACTTCGTCGCCGGGCTGGATGTTGCAAAGGGCTGCGGCCATTTCCAGGGCGTGGGTGCAGCTGGTGGTGAGGAGGGCCTTTGCGGTTCCCGTTTTTTCGCGCAACCAGGCGTGGCATTTTTGATTGAATTCCCCATCGCCACAAATCCGCCCGCTTTCCACTGCAGCGCGGACGTAATCGATTTCAGAACCGATAAAAGGTGGTTTGTTGAAAGGAATCCGAATCATATTTTGAAAATAAGTAAAATGGCCAGCTAAGAAATAAAAGGGGTTGGATGATGTTTGCTTTTACGGCAATTCTCCGCCAATCAGCTCCATCTGGCGCTTGAAAATCTCCTTGCAGGCGTTTTCGCCCAGGTCGAGGAGCGTGTTGAGCATGTTGCGGTCAAAGCTTGCGTGTTCGCCGGTACCTTGGACTTCGATGAAGTTCTTGGCATCCTGCATCACGACGTTCATGTCCACGTCGGCAGCGGAATCTTCCACATAGCAGAGGTCGCAGAGGGGTTTGCCTGCAACAACGCCGACGGAGATTGCGGTGATGCCGTGCTGGAGGATTTGTTCGGTGATGCCGAGGCGAGCTTTGATTTTCTTGAGGGCAATCGCAAGGGCCACGAAGCCGCCGATGATGCTTGCGGTACGCGTCCCGCCGTCGGCTTCGATCACGTCGCAGTCAACCACGATGGCGTTCTCGCCCAGTGCTGCCAGGTTGGCTGCGCCGCGAAGCGAGCGGCCCACCAGGCGTTGAATTTCTTGCGTGCGGCCGCTCGCGCCCTTGCGTTCGCGCTCCACGCGCTTGCCCGTGCTCTGAGGCAGCAGGCTGTATTCGGCGGTAATCCATCCGGTGCCACGTCCGGCGAGCCAGTCGGGCACTTTCGGCAAAAGGGTTGCGTTGCAAATCACGCGGGTGCGGCCCATTTCGATGAGCACGGAACCATCGGCGCTGCTAATAAAGCCGGTGGTCATCTTGAGGTTGCGAAATTCGTCAAATTTTCTATCGGTACGTTCGTATGCCATAAAAACTTCTTTGTTTGATGTTTATGTCAAAATTGTAGTAAAACTTTGAAGTGCGTAAACGTTTGGCGGTTAGTGGCAAGTGGTCGGGGCTGTTATGCCATAGATTGTAAAATAAATTGACATGTCGTTAGGTAGGTAGCCTTTTCGATAATTCTATATATTTGGTATAGAAACACACCTATTAGGTTGAAAAATAAACCTAAATTATGTATATTAGCGAAAAAGGGGGCGGTATGGCTCAAGTTGCATTTAGTGTCCGTATGGATTCGGATTTGAAGAAAAAGTTTGAAGATCTTTGCGAAAGCCTTGGCATGAATATGACTACGGCATTCAATATTTTTGCAAGGACGGTTGTCCGGGAGCAAGGAATCCCCTTTGAAATTTCTGCCGTAAAATCCAAAACAAATTCAATTTCATATGCACCCACTGTTGCAGCCATGAATATGGCTGCAGATAAACAAGCTGTGTATTCGGCAAAGCCTAGGGTGATGGAGGATTCTGCAGAATCATTGGCGGCATTGTTTGAACAGGCCGATAAACTTCGCCTTTCAACTCGAGGCAAATCCTGGACTCGTGAGGAATTGCATGAACGTTGAACGAGTCTTTCTAGATACGAATATTCTTGTGTATGGTGTGGACGAAAACAACCCTGAAAAACAGATTGTTGCGAGAAACATAATCAATGAGTTGTCCTCGCTACGTAGAGGTTTTGTTTCAACGCAGGTGCTGCAAGAATTCTATAATGTACTTGCAAAGAAGATGAAATGTCCGCGACACAGGGCGAAAGCATTTGTTGAATTGGTTGCTAATTCTCTCCATGTTCATTGTAATTCGGTGGGAGATATTCTAAAAGCCATTGATATTAGCAACAAAAATCAATTTTCTTTTTGGGATTCGTTGATATTGTCTTCCGCTATGGCAGAAGGCTGCACCGTTCTTCTTACCGAGGATTTGAATGCAGGGCAAATTGTGAATGAAATGGCGATTATAAATCCATTCGCATGATTTGCGGATTAGTAGCTCAGCTTCACGGTTTTGCCTTCGTAAAAACTGCCTAGCCGGTACACGAAATCGCATACGTTCTGCAGTTCCTGCAAGGCCTCAATTACAATGGGGTCTTTCGGGTTCCCTTCAAAAGACAAGTAGAAGATGAATTCCCAAGGCCTATCGGGGTGAGGCCTGCTTTCGATGCGCAGCAGGTTCAGATTCCGCTTGGCAAAGCAGCCCAGGGCCTCATAGAGGGCACCGGATTTTCCGGAATCCTGTAGCGTGAAGATGAGTGCCGTTTTTACGGGGTCCGCGCACTCACTATTTAAGGGAGCGGCTTCTTTCTGTATGGCGTAGAACAGCGTGTAGTTCACGCCGGGAATGTTCTCGATTCCCTCGGCTAAAACTTCCAGCCCGTAGTATTTGGCGGCATAAGCGCTGGCGATGGCGCCTACGGTTTTGTCTCCACGGCGGGCTACTTCTTCGGCGCTGCCCGCAGTATCAAAAAATGCAGTGCCCTTGATGTGCGGATGCCGCCCAAAGAACCTGCTGCATTGGGCAAGTCCCTGCGGGTGGCTCAGCACCTCGCGAAGGTCCTCGATTTTTGTGCCCGGGACTACACACAGGCAGTGGGAAATCTGCAGGAAGAGTTCCGCCACAATGGGGAGGCGCCATTTGTACGACAAATCGAAATTCTCATACACGGAACCCGCGGTGGAATTTTCGATGGGAATGGCGCCGCCATCCACAGCTCCGGATTCCACGCTCCGGAAAATTTCCTCAAAAGTGTT
Source organism: Fibrobacter sp. (assembly GCA_024398835.1). GTDB lineage: Bacteria > Fibrobacterota > Fibrobacteria > Fibrobacterales > Fibrobacteraceae > Fibrobacter. The sequence goes on along the minus strand of JAKSIK010000026.1, from coordinate 10,442 downwards.
CATGGGGACAACTTCAACATTTTCCCCGAACAAGTGGAGCGCTGCACTTTCGCTGTAGGCTCCGCGCCGACCCTGAAAAGCAATCTTCTTCATATCAAACCATTTCCACCAGAGAACAAGTATAAATTGTGAATTATAAATTACGAATTATGAGATATGAATTATGAGTTGAACACTTTTTTCCGTTTGCGGTTAATTCATCATTCTGCATTAGTGTTTCGCACTCATTTTGACTTCGGCTCAGCAGTGTGCCTGCAAGCAGTCACGTTGCTCTCGTCTTGACAAAATTCCGCATTCTGCATTCCGCATTCAGCATTCATAATTCAGCATTCACCTAAACCTTCTCGCCCCTTGGTACTTTGGACTCCAATAACTGTTGCTCATGGGTGTGATGGTCACGCCCTGGCTGGAACTTGCATGAGTGAATCTGTCTCCGCTCAGGTAAATCCCCACATGGTCAATTTTCCAAAAACTTCCGAAAAAGACAAGGTCTCCTTCCTTCAAACTTCCGCGGCTTACGCTGGAACCGCGACCGTCCTTATATATGTCGGCAGCGGTGCGGGGGAGGGTGATGCCGTATAAATCTTTGTAGATGTTCAGTACATAGCCGGAGCAGTCCGTGCCAGAGCGGGAACTGCCACCATACACGTAGGGTGTGCCAATCCATGTTTTGGCCATGGCTTCCAGAGATGTGGAGGAGCGCTGTGCAGGCGCGTTTGTGGCGGCCATCTTTTGTGCGGCTGCTGCTTTCTGAGCCCCTGCGGAGGTTTGACGGCCCGAGGTATTGCCCGCAACGTTTGTGCCTGCGGTACTGTTAGAACCCGCAGCGCTTTCCGAGCCGGCGGATGTGGTGGATTTATATCCGCCAATACTCCTGTCGTACCCGGTACGCGTCGGGAAGGCGCAACTCGCAAAAAGCATGGCGATTGCCGTGCCCACGCAAATAAGGGAGATGTTTCTTAAACCGTGCACCACGTTAAATGTAATCAAAAAACAATCCGTGCTGATTTCAAAACAAAAAAAACGGACGCTTAAAGCGCCCGAAATTAATTATCAATTCTGAATTTTAAATTGCCCGCAGTTCCCGCCCGCGGTTAATTCATCATTCTGCATTCAGCATTCTGCATACATCATTCATCATTCTTAGATCGCCACGCCCTAAAGGGCTCGCGATGACGTTTCTGATGCATCTCATAATTCAGCATTATGCATTCTGCATTCAGCATTAATTTTTGCTCGCTTCCATCACCTGCCACAGCACTGCCTTGTGGGCGTGCAGGCGGTTTTCAGCCTCTTCGTAGCTCATGTTCACCTTGAGATTGTCCATCACGGAGTCCGTGATTTCTTCGCCGCGGTGAGCCGGCAGGCAATGCGAAACCTTGCAGTGCGCCGGAGCAAACTTCAAAAGTTCGTCATTGATTTGGAAGGGGAGGAAGTGGCTCTGCTTTTCGGCCTTTTCGCCTTCCTGACCCATGCTGACCCAGACGTCACTATAAAGAATGTCGGCATCCTTCACGGCTTCCTTCGGGTCGTTGAACACGCGGTACTTGCAGCCGTGCTTCTTGAGGCCTTCGGCGGCTTCTTCCACAACCTTGGCGGGTTGCTCGTAGCCCTTGGGGCAGGCGAGGGTGAAGTTCATTCCCACCTTGCTGGCGAGAGCGAGGAAGCTGTTTGCCACATTGTTTCCGTCACCGATGAAGGCGACAGTCTTGCCTTTGAAACCGCCCAAGTTTTCCTTAATCATCTGCGCGAAGGCGATGGCCTGGCAGGGGTGGTAATCGTCGGTCAAAGCGTTCACAACCGGGATGGAACCGTATTCCGCCAGCTGTTCAATCAATTCCTGCTTAAAGCAGCGGACAACGATGGCGTTCACCCAGCGGCTGAGGCAGCGGGCAACGTCCTTTACGCTTTCACGCTTGCCAAGCCCGATGGAATCGGGGGCGAGGAGCACGGCGTGGCCGCCCAACTGGTTCATGCCCACCTGGAAGGTGGTGATGGTGCGGAGGGAGGGTTTCTCGAAGAACATGCCGATGTTCTGGCCATGGAGCCGGTCAGAAACCTTGCCGGCGTGGACCTCTTCCTTGAGGCGGCTGGCAATGTCAACAGTTTCCAGAATGCGTTCTTCGCTCCAGTCCTGGAGGCGGAGGAAATGCTTGTTGCGATCGATCATTTTTAGTCCTTTCGAGTAAACTTTATCAAAAAAAGAAAAAGGCTATTCGGAGAGTGCCCCGAATGGCCGGAATTTCTTCCAAGAAAGTACAAATATACATAAAAATCCATAGGAATGCAAGTCCTTGATGCTTTTGGACTTAAATACACCCTGCCGGCGCGGTTTTTGCCCCAAATAACCCAAATTGGACGTTCCCGAGGCCTCCCCGACGCCCGCCTTCCAACCCAAAATGTTATTTTTTACATACGGGGTGGAGATTGTTATGGTGTCTCCAAGTGTGTCTATAGACGAGGTCCTTATGAAAAAGACGAGTCTGTTTTTGGTTGTGCTCCTCTGGGCGGCGTGTTCCGCTTTTGCCGCCACCGATAAATATTTCTGCCGGACAGATAATTACTATGTCAACCAGTTCACCATTGTTCAGGTAAGTGCCGATAGCGTCGGTGAAGACTCGGAGGATCCGACCATCATTCGTATGCTGGATGCATGGGGCGATCTGAATAATGGAACTATCTGCTACGAGAGTTGGGACAAACTGCGTTCCGGTATACTTCAGGCTATTGATTATGCTGTGGAAGACGGTTACGGCTACTTCTACATTTATCTTGGGTCGGATTTGGATTTCGGGGGCCTCAATAGCAATGGTACCTCCTGTAAGAATGACTTTAAACCTTTGCCTCTGGGGGACGCTGGGGTTGGTGTTTCCTTTAGCGGTTATAGCGATGATGGTGACAACTACGCCATCAAGAACTTCTGCTATGTTGCCGATGCTACTGGCGGGGAGTTTACGGCCGCAGGTTTTTTCAGCACCATCGCCCACGAATCTTCTGTACATAACGTCACTTTTGAAAACCCCTACGTTCGGGTGAAGAACCTGGGGACCACTGTATGGAATTATCCAGTGGGTGTTGTAGCAGGGTCTGTGGAAGGGTATAACTATGATGAATTTGTTTCTGGTATAACGATTAAGAATGGTACGGTCATCGGTGCCACTGCAGGTGGTTTTGTGGGCCAGGTAATGGGCAGCTCTGCTTATCTTTCTATGAGGGACTTGTCTGCAGATGGACTCAAGGTCTACATGACTTCCGATGTTTTTGCCAGTGGTTTGAGCCGCGATAATCCAGCCTCGCTTAGCCCGGCTTTGGGTGGTATTGCCGGAACTTTTGACGGAAGTTTTGATTATGTGTCTAGCGCCACGAATGAGAGCCGTGACGACGTGATGACCATTGGAATACGCGGCCTGGATGTCCAGAACAAAATGACTAATGCAGAAGAAATCCCCGCCATGGGAAATGTCTCTGTGGGCGGTTTGTTTGGTGTGGTTAAACTTGGCGAAGGCGACAAAATCCAGTCCTTCTACGTTCATGGCAATGTGTCCTCAGTATCTGCTATAGACATGGTAGGTTATGTGGCTGGTGCGCTGTATGTTCCGGATGCTACTGAAAATTATGTAAAAAGCGGTTACTACTATGGATCCACGGCAAATGCCCCGCATATGGTTGGCATGCTTGATGTAAGTGGCTCGCAGCAGGCTGATATTGAGGAATATCTAAAGAGTAATGATGAGTATGCCGTATGCCGGTACGTCTATCGCAATGCGGTTGGCTCCCTGGTGGCTACAGGTAGCCTGCAAAAAGATGGATACCTTCTTGACGCTGAAACAGGTTCCCCAAACAATACCTTCGGAACCCTTCCTGAAAATGACATGAAGTCTCCGAAACTGGCCTACGTCCTGGGCCAGACCGGGGCGAATTCCTTCACCTGGGGCGCCGATATGGCAGACGCCTTGCCTGATTTCGTGATGGGAGATGATGAGGCCTCTTACCTTGTAACATTCCGCGGAAGTACAGATAATTCATACTATGAAAGCATGCCTGCTGCATACAGGGATTTGATAGATAGACTTGCTTTGCGGGATGGCCCAAACTTTATCATCGAGTTGTTTACCGATTATTCGGGAAAACTTGCCTACTCCTTTGTTGATTCGCTGGCATCCATTCCCGGATTAACATGGTATGATGCTGATAATGCTAGATCGTTCATTTCGTCCCAAGCGTTCAATGGCGATGCGACTTATTTCTTGAATATAAAGCGGTCCATCGTTGTCGCCCCACGCGTGCTGGCTACGGGTTCATCTGAAATCACAAGTAGGAATGACATGCAGGTGATAGCTCCAGGCGCACTGGAAGATTATACGGGCTACTACGCGTTGAAACCGGATTTGCAGGCGGAACTTGTTAGTGAAACTGGAGATTATGTCGAACTGGTGAATTATACATCTCCAGAAATCTATTTCTGGAATGGAATGCAGTTGGCCTCTGGAAATGCTACGTATCTGGCTACGGAAATGGAAGGGGTTATGTACTCAAAAGAACTCTTGGGAAATCTTAAGGAAGCTTTCGCTGAAATGACGGATGGTGCTGCCATGAGTTCTGTTGGAGATACCCTTTACATAGTTTACGAAGCGGAGCCGGGGTATTCTTCTGTGACTGCTGTTCAGAGTTCTATTGAAGGGGCAACTCTCGATGTGCTCCCTTTGGGATACAGAGCGGATGACACGAAAATAATTGAGCCTATGGGTGCCAAGGTTTATGTTGCGGTGGATCCCTACATGTATGGACCTACCGGAGAAAGCATTGTCTCTGCTCATGCCTATGTTATAGAGGGTGGGGCAAACAAGGGCTATTCCCTGACGGACGATAGCTTGAGTATTGATATATCCATTGTTGCTTTATCTAGTGGAAGTACTGCGCCAGATGAATACCCCAGTGCATCCAAGGCTGCCAAGGGCACGGCCTTCGGGACGGTGCAGAATGTTTTGAAATGCCTCTCAGGATTGTCCCGGACATGGCATTTGACGCTTACATCCGGCGATACCTTGGTCATGGATACCGTTTTTGCGGCCATAGCGGATTACAAGAAGACCCATGATTGGCCTGAACCGCAAATCACCATAACTGTATCTCCGAAGGTGGAGGCCATCCAGTATACCCTCAAGTTTGACCGCATGGTAGATAAGAAGCCCTTCTACGGAAATGGTTGGGATGTGTGGAGCGGACTTCGCGAGATGTCCCTCGATGATTGGAACCCGGATTTCCCGGGAATGTACATTCCCGATGAATACGGTAACTACGTGTATTATAACATGTGGCGGCCGGAGAATGCGGGAGAGGGTGAACGATTTACGACTTTTGACGAATATCTAGTGGATTTCCTGGACCCCAAAGTGGTGAACAAGATGACGCCTCTCATGGGTGAAGGTTATGATGTGTATTATGCGAATGTGTGGATGTACCGGAATGAAGCAGGGCAGGTGTCTGACGACAAGGCCACTATCGAACTTTGGCAGATTATCGGCGATGATGAATCCGGTATCGATACGGTGGCCCATGAGTTTGTGGAAGATGTCGCTGGAGGCGATGGCGAATTGGTGCAGGTTCCCCTGATAACGGATGGCTACATGTACTTCAATGTTGGGGTCGTATCTGCCGAGGGTTACATCTTGGATTCCTTGAATGTATGGAAGTCCTATGATGGCGGGGAAACTTATGAATTGTATTCTACTTTGTGGAACCATGATAAACTTTTTGTTGAAGATGTTCCGATGAAGTTGGAACCCTTCTTCCGCGAGAACCGCACCTACTATCTCACCTACGATGTGAATGTGGATGACGATGTTATCCTTTATAGCAGTGAAATGAGCGGAGACTTCCTAGCAACATTTACTACGGACGATGTGGAAATAGATCTCCCCTTCGTACTTCGTTCAGACGCCTGTTTCATGGGTTGGGGTTACGATAGCGATGGCGATTCGGATGAAATCAGAATGGTAGACGATGGGTACGATATACCTTTGGAAGGAGTCTGGTCTCTCGACTTTAGAATGGTGGAATCCGATGGTAGGAATGATTCTCTTGATATGTATGTCGTTTGGGAATCGGCTAAGGAGAAAGAGTGCGAACCCAATAATAGGGCAATCAAGTTCCTGGATGATTCCACGGGCACGGTTACTCTGACACAGACCATCGCCGGTAGGGATTATGTAACGAAGGTGGACGGCGCCGGTGCGTTGGTGCCGAATTCTGAAGAGTATATGCACTTTGTTGTGGGTTTTATCCCTGCTGAAGGCTATGTCGCAGCTGATTCCATAACGGTAGTGGCTGGTGCTGGCCGAGGCCATCATGATGTTGCCGGTGGCGATTTTGGTGGTGAGAAAAAGACCTGGAAAGTGAAGATTGGCGATTCCCTCGCACTTGGATATGGTGAAGTTTCTTTCACAGGTGGCTTCAAGAAGGCTCCGGCGCCTGATCCTCTGACTACAGATTCTCTGCCCAGGTTCTCCGACTCCACCATGCTGTTTGTGTCTGGCAATGCCTACCAGTTCAGGTATGTCATTGAAAATTGCGGCGAGGAACGTGAAGTTCGCTTTGATGTGGCTCTGATGGCCGAGGGAGATACCGATAAAGTCGAAATGACTCTTGGTGCAGAAGAGGCTTGCTCTGGCATCATCGAGGATTACCCGCTGTTGTCTGGCAGCTATACCCTTAAGGCGGAAGTCTATGTGGAAGGCCATAAGGATAGCGCTTCTGTGTTCACGCAAACCTTCACGGTGGAAAGCGTAATCGCCTCTGCGGGTGTGGATAGCTGGCAGATGCTTGGCCTGGATGCTGTGGAAGTGGACTCCGTAGTGATGGATGATGACGTCCGCTTCTTCTGGTGGAACGAATCCAAGAGCTATGGCGAATTCTGGCAGTACTACAGCCTCACGGATTTGACGCAGTTCGAACGCGGCCGCGGCTACTGGTACAGTTCCTTGGAAGGCCGCACTCTCCCGCTGAAGGATTCCATCGAAATCCCGAAGGATGGCTTCAAGCTCGCCTGGAGCCTAGATAGCCTTTACAGCGGCTGGAACCTCGTTTCCAACCCCTTTGGCTGGGAAATTTCTCTGGGCGTTTCGGATGATGACGAGGTCACCTTCTGGCGCTGGAATGCAGAGACTTCGGAATATGAACGCGCTACGACAGTTCGCTCCTACGAGGCCCTCTGGGCAAAGGTGGCAAAGCACGTAGATTGGACTTTGGATACAAAGCCGGTGTTTGTGGCGCAGGATTCCGTGCAGGATAGTTTGCAGAAGTCGCTCTCGAAGGCCACAACGGAGAAGGAATGGTCCATCCGTGCGGTGCTTTCGGACCACAACGGCAAGCGGGATTCCTGGAACGTGCTGGGCGTCGGTGCCCGGAATGTGGCCTGGGAAGAACCTCCTGCAGGCATGGGCAACCACGTGAACCTCTCCATTATGGATGGCAAGCGTTCCTTGGCCAAGAGTGTGAAGACGGCTAATGCTTCCAAGGTAACGGCCGCGGACAATGCTTATGAATGGCAGGTGGAGCTGAGTGCTTCTACCGCACGCATGGGCTATCTGAGTTTCGAGGGCCTGGACGCCATCGGCAAGCTGGGCTACCGAGTGTTTGTGACGGTGGACGGCTTCACTCAGGAAGTTGCCGCGGGCTCTGCTGTAGAAGTTCCGCTCACGAGTCTCGCAAAAACGGCTACTGTGCGCGTGGCTGCCGAACCGCGGAAGACGCTTACCTATGCCTTGGGCGGTCTCCGGATGGTTCAGTCCGGCAGCCTCCTGAACGTGACGTTTATGGCAAGCGATGGCCTCGCTGGCTCGGGCCTGACTGTCGAAGTTCTGGATTTGAAGGGTAAAGTTGCGGCTCGCACCGTCGGAAATGCTGTTTCTGGCGCAAATTCCGCAACTTTGACCGCTCCCGCAGGCGGCCTCTACATGCTCCGCGTGCGTGCGGGGAGCGCCCAAACATCCGGCAAAATTGTCGTGAAATAGCATTTTTAGCCGATAAAGTTCATTGCCACGGGCCCTCAAAAGAGCTATCTTTGGGCCCGTTATGACAAAAGCTAAACTCATCAAACTCATCATTGCCTCGGTGCTCGCCATCGCGGCCCTGTTCGTCCCGTACGAAGCTCTCGGATTCGTCGGCGACAATGCGTTGAACCCTCTGGAAATCCGCGTCATCGCAATCTTCGTGATGGCCGCCCTTTACTGGATTCTTCAACCGTTCCCGATTTGGTCAACCTCCATGTTCGTCATCGTCTTGATGATCCTCACCCTTTCCAACTCGGCCCTGATTCCGTTCCGTGTGGAAGGCGTTGACCCTATTCCTTTCAAGGCCATCATGGCCACCTTCGCAGACCCGGTCATCATGCTGTTCCTCGGCGGATTCTTCCTGGCTTCCGCTGCCTGCAAGTACAACATGGACAAGAACCTGGCCCGCGTGCTTCTGAAGCCTTTTGGACACAACCCCAAGTTCGTGCTCCTCGGCCTCATGATTATCACCGCCGTGTTCTCCATGTTCATGAGTAACACTGCTACTGCCGCCATGATGCTCGCCATCCTGGGCCCGGTGCTCAAGCTCTTTGATGCAAACGACCGCGGTAAAGCAGCATTCGCTCTCGCCATTCCTCTTGGCGCTAACATTGGTGGTATGGGTACTCCTATCGGTACCCCTCCTAACGCCATCGCCCTTGCCGCCCTCCAGAACAACGGCTTCAACATCTCCTTTGGCCAGTGGATGGAATTCGGTGTTCCCTACGTGATTATTTTGATGGTCATTGCATGGCTCCTCCTCCTCAAGATTTACCCTATCAAGATGAAGGAAATGAACCTGAACATCGATGGTGCCAACGGTTTCGATAAGAGCCCCCGCGCCATCATCGTGTATGTGACTTTCGCAGTTTGCGTGCTCCTCTGGGTGACCGGCAACAAGGTCCACGGCATCAACGATAACGTGATTGCCATGATTCCTATGGCCGTGTTTGCTTTGACGGGTGTGATTGGTAAGAAGGATTTGAACGACATGAGCTGGGATGTGCTTTGGCTCGTGGCTGGTGGCTTTGCCCTCGGTCTTGGCCTCCAGAGCACTGGCCTTGCCAAGCACCTCATCAACACTATCCCGTTCAGTTCCTGGTCTCCGTTTGCCCTCATGATTGGTTGCGGATTCATCTGCCTCTTCATGGCAAACTTCATGAGCCATACTTCTACCGCAAGCCTCCTCGTGCCTATCTTCATCGTGGTGGCTGTGAGCTGCAAGGATCTCCTCGCTCCTCTTGGTGGTGTTACCTCCCTCATGGTGGCTGTGGCATTCGCAAGCTCCCTCGGTATGTGCCTTCCCATTTCTACGCCGCCTAACGCCTTGGCCCACGCGACGGGCTACACGGATACCCGCGGCATGGCAATTACCGGCCTTGTGATGGGTATTGGCGGTCTCGTGCTCTCTTGGGTCATGATGTTCGCCCTCTCCAAGATGAACTTCTTCGGCTAATCGCTCAGAAGTTTTCACGAAGAAAATTGAAAACGCTCGGAATTAAATCCGGGCGTTTTTTTTTCATTTCCCTAGGCAAGAATCGCGCCAAAAAAGCGTCTATAAGGTTGTGGGCTCAATTTCGAGTCCTCCGCTGACCGGGCGATTCCCGGCAAAAGGGTAAAAATGATGAAAAGATACGAGGACCTAGACATAACCGACAACTTTATGTTTTCGAAGGTATTCAGCAACGAGGATGTGGCGAAGGACTTTCTGCAAAGTGTCCTGAAAATAAACATTGAAAAGATTTCCGTGGTGGGTGAAGCAACCACCCAGGAGGACCCGTTCCACAAAAGTGTGCGGTTTGATGTTGTGGCAAAAGACGATGTGCCTGGCTCTGCTCGGTACTTTGATATCGAGATGCAGATGGAGAATACAGGAGAACTTCCCAAGCGTGCACGCTACTACCAGAGTATGTGCGATTTGGACGCTCTCGGCAAAGGTGTAGACTACGACGAACTTCGTGAGCAGTACATTTTGTTTATTTGTCCGACGGATATTTTTGGCAGGGGGAAGGCGATTTACCGGTTCGAAAATCGCGAGGAGTCCGACCCGAATATTTTGCTGGGCGACCTTACTTACAAAAATTACTATATATTTAAGAAATACGGTGAAATCGAGGATAAATCCACCCGCGAGTACATGCAGTATTTTGCCACGCAGAAGCACGAATCTGAAAAGATGAAAAGGATTCAGGAACTCGTGGAGAAGTACCGCAAGGACCCGATCACAAGGAAGGCTTACATGACTCTTGAACAGGAACTCAACATTCGGTACAAGAAGGGTGCCAAGGATAAGACCAAGGAGCTTGCTAAGGGTATGCGTGATAAAGGAGTCTCCATGAGTATAATTGCGGAACTTACGGGTCTCTCTGAAGTGGAAATCCTCGCGCTGTA
>JAKSIK010000025.1 GCA_024398835.1 Fibrobacter sp. | reverse complement strand
AAGTCAACAAAAAAGGGTGGCGAAGCCACCCACACATGTTGATGAAGAGCCACAAAAAAGGAAACCTCATGAAAAAACGTTTTGCGCTTTACGGCATGTTCGCAGCCATGGCCATCTTCGCCACGGCTTGCGGTGACGACAGCTCCTCTGGCCCGGAAGAAGAATCCAGCTCCTCCATCGAGGCCGAAGACGAATCCTCTTCCTCTGTTGAAGAGGAAGGCAAGTCTAGCGCCAAGGAAGAAGGCAAGTCCAGCGCTGCCGATAAGAAGTCCAGCAGCTCTGAAGCCAAGAAGGGCGACTCCTCCTCCAGCGAAGAAGCTACCAGCTCCAGCAGTGAGGCCGTGAGTTCCAGTAGCGGAATTTCCTATGAGCCCACATGTGTAGTTAAGACGGAAGGCAGTGTCGCTTCTGTAGAAACTCATTTTTATGCTACAGATATGGGCGGTGATGTTGAACAGTTCATTGTAGTTGATTATGATAATTTCACGGTTAGTTCAACTCAATATTTTGTCACTTTAGGAGTTACATCCTGTGAGGAGGCGAAAACGAAGCTTGGAGCGCAAATGAAAGAATGTTCTCCGGACGATGAAACGGTTTCGGTTGTATCTACTATCCCCTCAGAGTATTTTGAGCCGACTTACGGAACTCTTGCAAATGCGGAAGAGGTCATTTGCGGGAATATTTTGTCTGAATATACTGTAGACACGACCGCTCTGAATCAGGAAATGCTTGCCGCTGGTAAGTATGGCACATTCCGCGATACTCGTGATGCCATGCTCTACCGTACCATCAAGATTGGCAACCAGACCTGGATGGCACAGAACCTGCTTTATGAGACCGAAAGTGGGAGCTCCTGCTACGATGACCCTATGCCTGAGGGTGTAATCAATGGCAATTGCCTGGTATACGGCCGCCTCTACACATGGGATGCCGCTAAGAGTGCTTGTCCCACTGGCTGGCGCTTGCCCACTATGGATGATTTCACAAAATTGGTTGTCAATGTGGATTCCGATTTTGGTGGAACTACTGGGCCATTTGATCATGGAGATAAGTTGATGACTGAAAACTGGGGAGGAGACTCAAATGAAATTGGCTTTTCTGCGGTTCCTGCGGGTTATTATGTTGATGCCTATAAATACGCGGGTAGTGACGCTTATTTCTGGGTTCAAATTGAGACTACAGTTCCTGCTGTGATGTTTTTGACTGTTAAGGAAAGTGGCTTTGGGTTAGGTATGCTGGGAGGGGTCCAAATGTCTGTCCGTTGCATCAAGGACGATGCTCCTTCTCAGTCCGTCTCTTCCAACTAATCAAGCCTAATCGCGCACAATTTCAAGCCTTCCGCTACCCTGGCGGAGGGCTTTTCTTATATTTGGTATTAAGAAAATCCCCAAAAATAGTAGGAATACAATGAAGAAATTGTTCCCCATTGCCTTTTTTAGTGCTGCCCTCATGTTTGTTGCTTGCGGTGATGACAGCTCCTCTGGCCCGGAAGAGGAATCCAGCTCCTCCATCGAGGTCGAAGACGAATCTTCTTCCTCTGTTGAAGAGGGCAAGTCTAGCGCCAAGGAAGAAGGCAAGTCCAGCGCTGCCGATAAGAAGTCCAGCAGCTCTGAAGCCAAGAAGGACGACTCCTCCTCCAGTGAAAAGGCAACCAGTTCCAGCAGTGAGGCCGTGAGCTCCAGTAGCCATTATTCTACGGAGCCCACATGCACTACCAAGACGGAAGGTAATGTGGCTACAGCAGAACTCACTTACTATGGCACGGAAATAGGAGATGTAAGATTTGTTTTGGTGGTGGATTACGATAATTTTAGTATGAGAATGAAGGGAGAGGGAACGTTTTTAATGTATAACGGTTGCGCGGGCGTAAGTACTGAGTTTGAACAGGTAAAAAGTTGTTCTGATGAAAAACGGAGTTTTGACGCTATTTCAACCTTTTCCAGTATTGAAGCGATAGAGGAATATGTTGGAACTTTAGAATATATGGAAAATGACGTTTGTGAAGATATATTGTCCATTGTCAACCCCACTACAGGTTACTTGAATTCCAAGATGCTTGATGAAGATAAGTATGGTTTATTCCGCGACACTCGTGATGCCATGCTCTACTATACCATAGAGATTGGCGAACAGACCTGGATGGCACAGAATTTGAATTATGAAAGCAAAAGCGGAAGCTCTTGCTATAAAGGGAATATTAGTTATTGTCATGATTACGGACGCCTCTACACATGGGAAGTCGCAAAGAGTGCATGTCCCGATGGCTGGCGCTTGCCCACCAAGGCTGATTTCGTAGAATTGGTTGCCAATGTGGAGCCTGGTTTTAATGAAACTTCTGGTGAGTTTGGCAATGGATTCAAATTGATAAGCAAAAGTGTGTTAGATGGCACAGATGAAATCGGTTTTTCTGCGCTTTTGGGAGGCACCTATTATGGCGAATATGATTATAAGGATTCGCAAGCATATTTCTGGAGCCAAACGGCTGCTGAGGAAGGTGCCTATACGTTGGTGATAAGTGGATACGAAAATAATGCTATATACGATGCCGCTACAGGAGATAGGAGGAGATCCGTCCGCTGCATCAAGGACGATGCTCCTTCTCAGTCCGTCTCTTCCAACTAATCAAGTCTAATTGCACGCAATTTTAAGCCTTCCGCTACCCTGGCGGAGGGCTTTTCTTATAAAAGGCTTTGTGCTTGACAATCCAGGAAATTTCTACATTTGACACAAATAGAGTAACAGAAAAAAGGAAACCTCATGAAAAAACGTTTTGCGCTTTACGGTATGTTCGCAGCCATGGCCATCTTCGCTACGGCTTGCGGTGATGACAGTTCCTCCGGTCCCGAGGAAGAATCCTCTTCTTCCATCGAGGTTGAAGACGAATCCTCTTCCTCCGTTGAGGAAGAGGGCAAGTCCAGCGCCAAGGAAGAAGGCAAGTCCAGCGCTGCCGATAAGAAGTCCAGCAGCTCTGAAGCCAAGAAGGGCGACTCCTCCTCCAGCGAAGAAGCTACCAGCTCCAGCAGTGCGGTTTCGAGTAGCAGTGAAATTACGAGATCTAGTGATTGGGATGTCAACAAACTTTACTGCGATGTAAAAGTTGATGGGGATTTACTCACTATAGAGTATGGCGTGGGTGGCGTGTTTGAAGAAACCGTTATACAAGACGCTTCTGCACCTAAGGTGTCAATTACATATGAGGGTTCCTCATGCGAAAACATAGATGATTTCGACTTTATAGGAAACCTTGGTACGGTTGAGGGTGTTTCTTGTGAAGTCAGTGATTGCGTTGGCACAAATAAGTGGGCAAAGAAAACGGTGGTTTGGACGTCAGAACCATCAAAATCGGATAAATTTTTACTTCTTGAAGAGGAGGTGGAGGCGTCATTTTGTAAAGATTTCATGAGCGCCGAGGTCACTACGGATTACCTTAACAAGAAAATGTTTGATGAGGGCAAGTATGGTGTAATGGTTGATACTCGAGATGACTCATATTTGATTTACCGCACCATCAAAATCGGCAATCAGACTTGGATGGCTCAAAACCTGAATTATGTTACTTATGATGGCAATGCAGATGATGGGGTCGCTAGTTGGTGCTATGATGATGCAGAAAGTTGCGCCAAGTATGGGAGACTCTATACATGGGCTGCTGCGATGGATAAGCCGGAAGGCTCCTGTGCCAATGGACACGTTTGCGGCATGACCGGCACGGTTCAGGGCATTTGCCCCGATGGCTGGCACCTGCCCAGTAAGGAAGAACTGCATGAGTTGCTTAACTTTGCGTCAACGGAGGTAGACTCTACCACGAATTTGGGAGAATCGGTTTATGATGTCGCAGGCACTAAGTTGCAAACTTCTGGAACGAATGAGTATGGCTTCTCTGCGCTTCTTACGGGCTATTACGATGATGAATATTGCGAAGTTAAAAATATGACCTATTTCTGGTCGTCCAGCGAGAAAAATGCGGATGAAGTTTACATGTTTTATGTGGGTTCCGACTTCGAAAGTGCCGTTTTGAAATCAGAGGGTAAGGACTTTGGTCAGTCCGTCCGCTGCATCAAGGACTAGCCCTACAGCACTCTGGCCCGCTGTACAGACTGGCTTGACAGAGCCCGGCGTGTTGTTTTCTATATTTGAGGCGTATCTCCACAAAAGGACGTCTCTATGAAGAAACTGTTCCTCACATCTGTGATTCTTGCAACATTCACCCTCTTCGCCACCGCTTGCGGAGACGACAGCTCCTCTGGCCCGGAAGAGGAATCCAGCTCCTCTATTGAGGCTGAAGACGAATCTTCTTCCTCTGTTGAAGAGGGCAAGTCCAGCGCTGCCGATAAGAAGTCCAGTAGCTCTGAAGCCAAGAAGGGCGACTCCTCCTCCAGCGAAAAAACTACCAGCTCCAGTAGCGAGGCTGTGAGCTCCAGTAGCGAAATTACGAGGTCTAGTGATCGGGATGTTAACAAACTATACTGCGATGTAAAAGTTGATGGCGATTTACTCACCATAGCGTATGGCGTTGGGGGAGTGTTTGAAGAAACTTTCACACAGGATGCTTCAACATCTAAGTTGACCTTTGTATATGAGGGTTCTTCGTGTGATAACATAGTTGATTTTGACTTTATAGGAAATCTTGAAAGTGCCGCCTCTTTTTCTTGTGAGATAAACGATTGCGTTGTTGGAAATAAGTGGGCAAAAAAGACGGCGGCTTGTACATTGTTAGCATCAAACGTACACCTGTCTTCTGCAGAGGATTATGAATCTTTGTGTGACGCATTCAGGCACACAGAGGTTACCACGGATTACCTTAACAAAAAGATGCTTGATGAGGGTAAGTATGGTGTAACGGTTGATACTCGTGATTATGCGATTTACCGCACCATCAAAATCGGCAATCAGACTTGGATGGCTCAAAACCTGAATTATGTTACTCATGATGGCAATGCAGATGATGGAGTCTCTAGTTGGTGCTATGAAGATCCTGAAAGTTGCGCCAAGTATGGGAGACTCTATACTTGGGCTGCTGCGATGGATAAGCCGGAAAGCTCCTGTGGTGATGGGCACATTTGTGGCATGACTGGCACGGTTCAGGGCATTTGCCCCGATGGCTGGCACTTGCCCAGCAAGGAAGAACTGCATGAGTTGTTTAGTTTTGTGGGGACGGGGGTAGACTCTATCACGATGGCGACGGGAGCGTATGCTTATGATGCCGCAGGCACTATGTTGAGAAATCCTACTGAATGGACGCTAGGGGGAAAAGCTGAATCAGGAGTGGAGATTCCAGAAGGATTGGATGAGTATGGTTTCTCAGCCCTTCCTGCAGGCTATTACGGTGCTGGATACGTAGATGTTGGTTCTTGGGTTTATTTCTGGTCATCTAGCGAGATTGGCGAACGAAACGTTTACATGGCTGCTATAGGAACTTCATATGATGACGAAACTAGTTTGTTTGTAGAGGGTAAGGGCTATGGTCAGTCCGTCCGCTGTATCAAGGACGATGCTCCTTCTCAGTCCGTCTCTTCCAACTAATCAAGCCTAATCGCGCACAATTTCAAGCCTTCCGCTACCCTGGCGGAGGGCTTTTCTTATATTTGGTATTAAGAAAATCCCCAAAAATAGTAGGAATACAATGAAGAAATTGTTCCCCATTGCCTTTTTTAGTGCTGCCCTCATGTTTGTTGCTTGCGGTGATGACAGCTCCTCTGGCCCGGAAGAGGAATCCAGCTCCTCCATCGAGGTCGAAGACGAATCTTCTTCCTCTGTTGAAGAGGAAGGCAAGTCCAGCAGCTCTGAAGCGAAGAAGGGCGACTCTTCCTCCAGCGAAGAAGCGACCAGCTCCAGCAGTGCGGCCGTGAGCTCCAGCAGCCATTATTCTACGGAACCCAAATGCACCATCAGTACGGAAGACAATGTACTTTCTGGCGAATGCACTTACTATGGCACAGAGACTGGAGATGTCAAGTTTGTTACGGTTGTGGATTATGTGAAAAATACATGGACTTTGTCATCTCAAGGAAGTTTGTTCCATTTTGGGTCTTGCTCGATGTTAAAAACTTGGCTGAAAAAAAGGCCAGTTGTGGCTTTATCTTGCTCAGATGCTGAAAAATATTATGATGTGACCATAAATTATGTAGATGGAATAGAGAAAGAAGTTGGAACAATTGAGGAATTTGTGCCGGTTGTACGCGAATTCTTTGAAAGTGGACTTGCGTATGGCACAGAAACTCTAAATCAAAAAATGCTTGAAAATGGCGCGTATGGCACATTTCGCGACACTCGTGACGCCAAACTCTACCACACCATTAAGGTTGATGGACAGATCTGGATGGCTCAGAATATGAACTATGGGAGCAAAAGCGGAAGTTCCTGTTATGATAATGACGTTGAATACTGCGTCACGTATGGTCGCCTCTACACATGGGAAGCAGCAAAGAGTGCTTGTCCCACTGGTTGGCGTCTACCTACATCAACTGAATGGGAAACTCTTCTCGTGACGACAATGGGGGCAACAAAGGATGAGTCTGGACAATCATATTCTGGGAATGATATAAGTTTGCTAGGTGGTGGTTCTTACGCAAATAGTTATGGTTTGTCATTTGTCCTCGGAGGAGCTTATGGAGAACCTGGTGATGAGACTCCTGAATACAATTCACGTGGTTCTTCTGGTGTTTATTGGCTTGGTGATGAACCCCAGGAAGGAAATGTGCCGGTCATATCGATAGAATTACAGAACACATTGATAATGGGGCCGGATGGGCTGCCAATGATTCAATCTTCTGAAGGAGTTTATCTGTATGTCATTCCTGAGTCCGGGCTCGCGCTCTCTGTCCGCTGCATCAAGGATTGATGCTCCTGCTCAGTCCGTCTCTTTCAACTAATCAAGCCTAATCGCAAACAATTTCAAGCCTTCCGCTACCCTAGCGGAGGGCTTTTTTGTGACCCCGAAGGGTTTATACAATCCCAAAAGCACGTCATTGCGCAAAGCGCCATGACCGCTTCGGCTCGGCAATGCCCGAATAAATTCGGTCGCAGCTCTCGCCTTGCACGTCATTGCGAGCCCCGAAGGGGTGAAGCAATCTAGGGCGTTACTATATTTGATATGAATAAAAAAAAGGAAACCTCATGAAAAAACGTTTTGCACTTTACGGCATGTTCGCAGCCATGGCCATCTTCGCCACGGCTTGCGGTGACGACAGTTCCTCTGGCCCGGAAGAAGAATCCAGCTCTTCCATCGAGGCAGAAGACGAATCTTCTTCCTCTGTTGAAGAAGACATTTCCTCCAGCAGTCAATCTGAAGAAGAGGCCCCGGAATCCAGTGAGGAATCTGGCGATGCAAAGTCCAGCAGCTCTGAAGCCAAGAAGGGCGACTCCTCCTCCAGCGAAAAAGCTGCCAGCTCCAGCAGTGAGACCGTGAGCTCCAGCAGCGAAATTACGAGGTCTAGTGATTGGGATGTTAACAAACTTTTCTGCGATGTAAAAGTTGAAGGGAATTTACTCACTGTAAAGTATGGTGTTGGGGGAGTGTTTGAAGAAAACGTTGAACAGGACGCTTCTGCACCTAAGGTGTCGTTTACATACGAGGGTTCCTCGTGTGAGAACATAGATGATTTCGACTTTATAGGAAGTCCTAATGAAGCTCCAGGTGTTTCTTGTGAAGTTAGTGATTGCGTTGCTGGAAATAAATGGGCAAAGAAAACGTTAGTTTGCACATCAGATCCATCAGAATCGAATATACTTTTATTTCCTGAAGCGGAGATGGAGGCGTCATTTTGTAATGATTTCATGAGTGCCGAGGTCACTACGGAATACCTTAACCAAAAGATGCTTGATGAGGGCAAGTATGGTGTAATGGTTGATACTCGAGATTACTCATATTTGATTTACCGCACCATCAAAATCGGCAATCAGACTTGGATGGCCCAGAACTTGAATTATGAGCCTAGTAGTGGAAGTTCTTGCTATGATAATTCGTCAGACGTTTGCGATGCTTATGGCCGTCTCTACACATGGGATGCCGCTAAGAGTGCATGCCCAGATGGTTGGCACTTGCCCACTAAGGATGATTTTACAAAATTGGTTGTCAATGTGGATTCCGATTTTGATATTGATGATGAAGATGATGAAACTCCAATGTTATTTGACAATGGCGATAAGTTGAGGACTGAAAGCTGGGGTGGGGGCTCAAATGAGGTTGGTTTTTCTGCGGTTCCTGCGGGTTACTATAGTGGTGGATATGATGCGATTGGTCGAGATGCTTTTTTCTGGGGGCAGACTGTGGATGTAGGTGCTTTTGCGATGATTTTATTTGTTGACGAAAGTGGCTTTGCGCAAGGTGATCCGGAAGATAATCAAATGTCTGTCCGCTGCATTAAGGACGATGCTCCTTCTCAGTCCGTCTCTTCCAACTAATCAAGCCTAAAATTTTCGGTGAGTTTTCCCGATGGCCCGAATGTATTCGGGCCTTACTTCGTTGCGCCGGGCTAGTTTGCCCCAGGCAGAAACCGCCTCCTGAACCTCTCTGAGAATTTTCTTGTAGCGCCCCTGTTTGAGGCCTGCGAATTTTGCCACGGCCTTGAAATCTTCCAAAGTGAAGTTGTCCCGCTTTCCGTTGAAGGTGAGCTGATGCGAACCCGTCCAGAGGCCGCCGGGGTTGTAGGCGTAAGTCATGTCGAATGCTGGGGCGAGCCGCCATACGCCAGCCTTGTCCATCAGAAACCCGATGTTTTTGGCGTGGTCGTCCTGATTCCTTGCGCAGATGTTGAAGGCTGCCCTGCGGAAGAATTCCTCCAGTGCGTCGTAGCCCAGGTCCAACTGCTTCATGGCAATAAACGCCTGCTCGTAACTGTAGGCTCCGGGCATGTTGAAGTCATAGTGGGCGAGTGTGCAGAGGGACTGGTAGTGCAACTTTTTTCCGCCGGCCAGACGGTCGAATCGCCGTGTCATAAAGTGCCTGTGCCCGGCACTTTCTAGCAGTCGGCATTCCGACATCTGGATGCCTGCTGCCAAGGCCATCTGGTAGTAGGTGTATTCGATGGGGCCGTAACCTTGGAGGTCTGCGGCCTCCTTGTCGCGATTGTTCTCAACGTCATCTAGTTTCAAGAGCCAGTACGTGAAGTTTTCATCGTTCGCCACCTGCCCCGAACGGATTTCTCCCGTGGCTTCGTCAAGGGCGATGAGGACCTTAGCTCGTGCCCCGCCGGCAGAGGTACCGACCCGGAGAATCTGTTCAAAGGTCTGTTTTTGTTTTTTTGTTCGGAGTGCGGGCGTCGCGTTTTTTACTCCTATGCTTGCTTTGAAGTTTTTACGTGTGCCTAATATGTCTGCTGCAAAATTTCGCAGGTTTTCCACATCCAGAACATCGCCTTCCGTTGCCGCGGGCCCTTCCATGGGGTAGAACTCCAGGGCTCCCATGCCCCGGTTCCCCGTGTAGCACAGCCGTTCCAGTGCCGTGAACGATGCCGGGCTCCGCCCTTGTTTGATGAGCCAGGAGTCAATGAGTTTATTCCCGAATTTGTCGGGGATGGAATCTGCAAAAAGTCCGGGGAGCCCCTTGAAGGTTTCCGGCAAAAGGGGGAAGGTGTAGATTTTGTTGGATACGGGCATCATGAGCGGCGATGGTTCAATGCCCGCGCCGATAAAGGCGGGTGCGTATTCGAAACGCGCACATGTCTCCCCTTCGAGCATGGAAAGGGCTCCGATGGTTGTTCCCCAAAGTCTGACTTCCACGGCAATCATAATATCTCCGAATTACTTGTCTTCGTCCCAGACCCACTTTGGCTTGGGTTCGGCCAGGACGTTTGCAGGGGTGAATTCGCTACTGTTGAATGGCTCGCGTTGGTACAATTGCGACTGTTTTTTCCGCTTGGAGGCTCGCTTGGGCTTACGTATTTGCTCGTTGCGGGATTGCGCTAGGAGTTCCATGGGGCTGGGGGATGGTTTGGGTATAATGTTCACAAACTGATTGACGAGACCAAATGCGCGCAAAACTTTGAGCATGTTCAAAAATTGCGTTGAGCGCCCTTTTTCGATATGCTCAATGGTGCTCTTGCCGACTCCTGCCATATTGGCAAGTTCCGCCTGGGTCCAGTTGTTGCTGAGCCTGAGATTTTCGATGCGCTTGCCGAACTCGACAAGAACGGCTTCGTCGGAAAATGGTACGTGTTTGAGCATATTCGCCTCCTTTCTCCAAATATAGTATTTTTCTTTTATGAATGTTATGTTATTCTCTAAATTATACGATTTATATACATAAATAAGCGATAATTCGTATAATTTAATGAATTATTTAATTTTGCAAGACGGGGCTTGTTTGCGCTTTAATGCGTGTTTTCACTTTTTAGGAAATTTTCGGCTACTTGAACCGTTTGCAAAATCCGCACTTCTGGCAGAAGGTGTGCCGTAGTTCGTGATTTGCAAAGCCTTCCCGCAGATTTGTGGCGGGGGGGCTTTCTAGTATCTGCTGTAAGGATTGTTCCTGGATGTTCCCCAGGGTGATTTGCCCGCTGTAATCCAGGCAGCAGGCTACCACGCGGCCATCGTGGAGAATCCCTACGTGGGTGTCTAGGGCGCGGCAGGTTCCTTTGATAATGGGTTGGCGAGACGTGGCGCAGTTTGGGGAAATGTGCGTCGTCGTTTCGGGCCATTCAAATCGGGAATCCTGATGGACGTAAAGCCTTCCGCGGACGATGAAACTTTTGTGCCGGCTGCAGAAATTTCCCAGTTCCAGCCGGGTGCCAAAACGCCTTTCAATGGCTTCCAGCATGTAGGCGTTCCACGCGCTTGAAGAAGCATCGCCCACATTCCACAGCCGGAGATTGATGTATAATTCCGGACGTTTTTCCAGTGCACTTTCCGCAAAATTCAGTACTGTTTCCAGATGCTTTGCTGCAGTTTCAAAAGGGAGCTCGGCGTAGGCGTGAGTGGAGACATTTATTTGTCGCAGTGCACCGCAATTCAATAACACATCATCAAATTTATGGAGAAGGGTCCCGTTTGTTGTCATGTTGAGTTGCAAATTACGGCTTTTTAATTTGCTTGTAAAATCAATGAAATGGGGGTGGAGGAGAGGTTCCCCCAGCACATGAAAATAGACGGAATCCGCAATACCCTGAATGTCGTTCAGACATTTTTCAAATACGGCTTCGTCCATAAAGTGGCGTTGTTCGCCCAGGGTGGAACTGGGACAGAAACTGCAATGGAGGTTGCAGGCATCGGTGATTTCGATGTAGACGCTGTTCACCTTACTCCAAATCCCGCTGGAGAATCTCGCACTTGGCCTTCGCCCATTCCTCGAATGTGTCGTCGGCAATGTGGGCGCGAGCTTCTTCCATCAGGTGGAGGTAGAAATGCAGGTTGTGGATGGTGGCAAGCGTCATGGCGAGCATTTCTCCGGCATGGTGCAGATGGCGGAGGTAGGCGCGGCTGAAGTTCCGGCAGCAATAGCAGTCGCAGTTGGGGTCCACGGGCTTGTCCAATTCCTCGGCGTGTCGGGCGGCCTTGTAGCGGAGAACGCCTTCGCTGGTAAAGAGCATCCCGTTTCGGGCGTTGCGGCTCGGCATCACGCAGTCGCACATGTCAACGCCACGGCCAATGAGTTCCAGCAGATTCCAGGGAGTCCCTACACCCATTACGTAGCGGGCGTGGTCTGCAGGCATGTAATCGGTGCAGTAGTCCGCAATCTCATACATGGTTTCCGTAGGTTCTCCTACGGAGAGGCCACCCAGCGCATAACCGTCGGGGCCCAATTCCTGGATGCGCTCGATGGCCTGCTTTCGCAGGTTCTTGTGCATCCCGCCTTGGATAATCCCGAAAAAGTGCTGGTCGTAGCCGTGAATCGGCGGATGTTCCTTTAGCCAGTCCATGGCTTCCTTGGTCCAACGTAGCGTGTAGTTCAGGCTGTGTTCCGCTTCTTTCGCGGTGCTGGGGAAGGGCGTGCATTCGTCAAAAGCCATGATGATGTCCGCACCGATTTCCCGCTGGGCGTTCATGACGCTTGCCGGGCTAAAAAAGTGCTTGGAACCGTCCAGATGGCTGCGAAATTCAACGCCCTCGGGCTTGATTTTCCGTAAATCCTTCAGGCTCCACACCTGGAATCCACCGCTGTCGGTGAGCACCGGACCATCCCAGCCCATAAACTTGTGGATGCCGCCGGCCTTTGCAATCAGGGGCGTTCCCGGCCGCAGGTATAAATGGTAGGTGTTGGCGAGAATGATTTGGGCCTTCACCTCATGAATTTGCGTCGGGGTGAGTCCTTTCACGGAAGCTTCCGTACCCACGGGCATAAAAATCGGCGTCTGGATATCTCCGTGATCCGTGTGGAGAATCCCGAGCCTTGCCTTGGATTTGCTAGAAGTCTTGAGGAGCTTGAAACTGTTCATCTAAACAGCAATGTAGAAAAATTACGCACGCGGGTGGGTCTTCTTAAAGGCCTGCCGCAAGCGCTCTGCATTCACGTGAGTGTAAATCTGGGTGGTGGAAATGCTGGAGTGGCCAAGCATCTCTTTCACGCTCATGATTTCCGCTCCATTTTCCAGCAGGTGGGTCGCAAAACTGTGGCGAAGTACGTGGGGGCTCGCTTTCCCTTCCCAGCCAATGTCCCGCAGCAAGTCGTGAATGTCGTTCCGGAGCGTGCGCACGCTGTAAGGTTTACCGTCTTCTGCCAGGAACACGTATCCCAGCGGCGTAATGGGGTGCCCCGCTTCGGTCTGCCGGATTTTGAACAAATTAAGTTGCTCAATCAAAGCGTCTGTGATGGGGACAATCCGTTCCTTGTTCCCCTTACCGATGACCTGCACCAGTTTTTCCTTTTCCCGAATCTGGTTCCAGTGAAGGCTCTGGCATTCCGAGATACGGAGGCCCGAACCGTAGATGAGTTCCAGGAGGGTTCGTGCCCGCACTTGCTGCAGGTTCGCGTCGCTTTCGTCGCCCAATTTTTCTGCGATTTTTTCAGTCGCCAAATCCTTCTGCCCCAGGAAAGCCACCAGCCGCTTGGGCCTCTTGGGCATGGGGATGCCGTCCGCCGGATTTTTCTGCAGGATGTTGGACCGCACCAGGTACTTCCCGAAACTCTTCATAGCGGCCAGGTGCTCGCAGATGCTGGTACTGGCGAGCTTCTGCTTCATCTTCATGTCCCACACGAAATTCTTGAGGCTCATCTCCGTGAAGGCGGAAAGGGGAGCATCTTCCCCCAATAGGGCCATGAACTTATCCAAAGACTTCTGGTAAGTGACCAGAGTCCGCTCCGAAAAGCGTCGCTGCACCCTGAGGTATGTGAGAAAGTTGGAAATATGTTCCCTGAGCATCGCTCGAAATATAAGTTTTTCCTATATTTGTGCCCACTTTGAGAATAGATATTGCACATACTCTTACCGAATCAGAAGAACGCCGGATAGTTTGGTCCCATGCCGAATCGGCGGAGCTTTTTGATGAACTGCACCTTGTTGGCGATCTGGTAGCGCAGGTGTTGATTTGCCCCGAAGGCGACAGTAAGTGCCTTGTGACAGGTACTATCTCCGGAGTGCAAACTCTGACCTGCTCCCGCACTTTGGAGGAGTTCGAATCGCCCTTCACGACCGAAATGGTGGTGGAGGTGGAACGGCTTCCCATAGGGCAACAGGAATTGGACGACGATGACGATGAAGCCTTCGCCTACAAAATTCCCCAGGGACAGGACTTCGTGGATGTTTCCGAGTGCGTCCGACAGCTGGTTATCCTACAGGAACCGCAGCATCCCGTGAAAAATCCTGACGAAGAATTTATCTTTGTAACAAACAAACCTCCCGAGGAGGAGTCCGCTATAGACCCTCGCTGGGAAAAACTCAAGGCTCTCAAGCAAAAACTGGAGAGCAAGTAAAATAGGAGTTAAAAATGGCTGTACCTAAAAGAAAAACCTCCACTGCTCGTCGTGACAAGCGTCGTACTCACTGGAAGATGGAAGCACCTGCTATGGCTACCTGCGATCATTGCGGTTCCGTGAAGCGTCCCCATCGCGTTTGCCCGGTTTGCGGCTTCTACAATGGTGTGGAAGTTGTGGACATGAAGGGTGCTGAAGCCTAATTTCGCTTAAACTCACAGGAGGTAACTGTGATTCGTGTAGCTCTCGATGCTCTTGGTGGCGACTACGCCCCAGGTGTGGTGATTGAAGGCGCCGTAAACGCCGTCAAGAACAATCCGAATATCCAGGTGGTGCTCTGCGGACCTGAGGCGGAGGTCAAGGAAGGCCTTGCCAAGCTGGGTTATGCAGGTGACGCCATTCAGGTGGTGGACGCTCCGGCTCCCGTGGCCATGGACGAGTCCCCGACGGATGTTCTCCGCAAGAAGCCCAACTCTGGCCTGGTGACTTGTGTTGCCCTCCAGAAGAAGGGAATGGTGGACGCTAGCGTCAGTGCCGGCAACTCCGGTGCCATGATGGTGGCTTGCCTCATGCTTCTTGGCCGCTCTTGCAAGCGCTTTGAACGCCCCCCTATCGGATGCGCCCTGCCCTCTGCAGACGGACACTTCGTGCTGGTGGATTCCGGAGCTAACGTCGATGAACGCGCCTCCACCTTGGTGGATTTTGCCATCGCCGGTTCCGCTTTCGCCGAATGCTTCCTGGGTCTTGAAAAACCCAAGGTTGGCCTTCTCAACATGGGCGAAGAAGAACACAAGGGCCCCGCAGTCCTCCGTGAAGCCTATCAGCTTTTGAAGGAAGCTCCGGTGAACTTCATCGGCAACATCGAAGGTCGCGACCTGATTCAGGGCAAGGCCGACGTGATTGCCTGCTCTGGCTTCACTGGCAACGTGGTTCTCAAGATGGTGGAAGGATTCTACGAACTCCACAAGAAGATGTTCGGCACCATTGATACGCCGGCAGGTCACCGCTTCGACAAGATGTGGGACTACCGCGCAACGGGTGGAGCACTTCTCCTTGGCCTGAACGGCACGGGCATCATCGCCCACGGTATTTCTGATGCCGCTGCCATTGAACAGGCTGTGGTGGTCGCTGCCAAGTATGCAGAAACAGGTGTGGCCAAGAAAATTGGTGAACGCTTGAATGCAATCAAGGCGGACGAACCCAAGGCTGAAGCTTAATTGCGACTTGAACCTTTTGAAAGCCTGACCCTCGCAAGAAGGTTGGGCTTTCTTTTTTGAAAATGAAAAAAACAGCTTTCCTTTTCCCGGGTCAAGGTTCCCAAGCAGTGGGAATGTTTGATGCTATGGAGAAATACGGGGAAGCCGTAGCGCTCCTAAAATCCGCCGACGAAATTCTAGACTTTAATTTGTCTGCAATCCTGAAAAACGGTCCTGCCGAAGTTCTATGCCGAACGGAAATTGCCCAGCCCGCCATTTTCACTACATCCATGGCGTTGTGGACTAATAAAAAGGGTTGGCATGATGGGCTTTTCGCGGGCCATTCCCTCGGGGAGTTTAGCGCAGCCTGTGCCGCAGGCGTTTTCTCGTTTGAGGAGGGTCTCCGCCTCGTAGCAACCCGCGGGCGGTTGATGGCAAGAGCTTGCCAACAGCGGGCGGGGAAGATGCTGGCCGTTCTCGGGCAGCCTCAGGAAGTTGTGGAGCAGGCGCTCGATCGCTTCCGCGGCGCAATTACCTCGGGCCCCGTCCTCGTCATCGCAAATATCAACGGGCCAAAGCAAATCGTCGTCTCGGGCGACGCTTCCGCCATCGATGACTTTGCCGCATTCCTCGCCGCCGAGAAAATCCGCACCGTATTCCTCAAGGTCGCGGGCGCCTTCCATTCTCCGCTGATGGAATCCGCGCTGCCGGAATGGAACGCCGCTCTGGATGCTGTAACATTTAACGAACCCACCGCACCGCTTATCGATAACGTCACAGGTGCGGTGGTGACGTCTGCGGCAGAATTGAAGGAAAATTTGCGCCGGCAGTTGGTATCGCCCGTGCAGTGGGTGAAAACTTTGGAAACGGCGAAGTCTCTGGGTGTCACCGCGGCTGTTGAAATCGGTCCTGGAGCCGTATTAACGGGACTTTGTAAAAAATGGGGAGGCTTTGCTTGTGAACCCTTCGGTTTGGCAAAAAGTTCTGGAACTGTGTAACAGCCTCTCCAACGTCACTTATGAAAATCTGACGAAGATTATCCGCTTGGAACAGACGGGTAGTGCTTCTGGCGCCCGCAATCTGGACGATAGCAATCAGAATGATGTGGATGCCTGGATGGGTGGCGGAACCTGCTTCAGCATGACATGGCATCTCTATCAGAATCTGAAGGACATGGGCCTGAATCCGCGATTGGTCATGGGCCACAAGCGTAAGGAGCGCAACATCCACTGCGCGCTGATCCTGCCAGATGACGAATTTAATGAAACCCGCCTTCGTTTTGCAAATCAAAATAATGAAACTCACCTTTGTTCTGCAAATCAAAACGTCATTGCGAGCGGCGAAGCCGCGTGGCAATCTAGTGAACCATTTTCTCGCGAATACCTTCTAGACCCAGGTTACCTTCTTTTTGAGCCGTTGGAACTTCCGCTTCCAGCGCCCTTCGGGCAGGGCACCGCATTCTTCCCGCTGGTCCCCAACACCGTCCGTCTGGATAGGCCCTCTATGGAGTCCCTCGCACTCTGGACAGGTGGCGCGGGCGGCCCCATGAAACTCCGGTTCGAATATCCCGTCGCCGGCGTCTCGGTAGAGGAATTCAAGCAGCATTGGGTCGAAAGCTTCTATCGGGAGATGATGACGTATCCGGTGTTGAACCGCCTGGATCGGGAACGTGGCGTGCAGTATTATTACCAGAAGGGGAATCTGGTGACCCGCGACGCGAATGGCTCCCGCATGGAATGCATCGCTACTGAAAATCAGGTGGAAACTTTAAGTTCTGTTTTCCGCCTTTCTCCTGAAATCATTGAAAAAGCCTTAGGAATCCTAGGGAAGAAGGGATGACATGAAGTTTTTGATTCAACGTGTGAAACATGCGCAGGTGGATATTGATAGTGAGACTGTAGGAAAAATCGGCGGAGGCCTTCTTGTCTTTATTGGTGTCGGGGAGGGTGATTCCCGTGAGGTGGCAGATCGCTTTATTCGCAAGATGATGAACCTCCGGATATTTGCAGATAGTGAGGGAAAAACGAATCTGAACATTCGGGATGTGGGTGGAGAACTTCTACTGGTGTCTCAGTTTACTTTGTATGCAGACTGTCATAAAGGTAATCGTCCTACGTTTAATAGCGCCGGAAATCCTACATTAGCAAATGAGTTATACGAATATATCGTTGCAGAATGTAAAAAGGAAATTCCTGTTGTGGAAACCGGCCGCTTTGGCGCCGATATGCAGGTGAGCCTCGTGAATGACGGACCATTCACCATCATGCTTGAATAAGAAAATATTAAATAAAAGTTGAAAAATAAAACTCTACCTCGCGACAGCTTCGCAGCTGCTCGGCTAGACGAACTCCAAACAAGCCCTAATAATCAGTTCAACTTGTTTCTTGTTTGAAATTAGTTGACGCTGTTTCTTATATCCAGTAAGGAACAGCGTTTTTTTTTGCAAAATGAAAAATTTTCATTTTCCTGTGTGAAATTTCGGCCATTTAAACGTCTTATAGGTTGTGGGCGGGTGTCCGCCAAGTTCATCCTATGGGAAAAAATGCCATACAAAAGCAAAAGACTCCTGGAGCAGGAGGCAAAAATACGCTCCAAAACATTCTTTGACCCTACATACGACATCGTCTTCAAAGAAATCTTCTCCAAGAAGGAAACCCTCATCCATTTCTTGAATGCAATTCTCCATTTGGAAGATGAAGCTCAAATTGTGAGCGTGGAGGAACGTAAGCCCACGGTAACCTTGGACACGGGTGTGGGCGAGGAACAGGTTCGCTTCGATGTCCATGCCAAAACCAAGTGTGGTAAGTTCATCGACCTTGAAATGCAACGGGCAAGTCACGAAGATTTTCTTGACCGTGTGGAACTTTATGGTTCGCTTCTCTCCATTAACTCGAAGATAGACATGAATAGAGTTCTTTTGAGGGAGTCTCAGAAAAGCAACTCGTATACGATGCCAACGGTATATTCTATTTGGCTCTGCAATTTTAGTGTGGAGTTCTGCAATTCATATCACGAGGAAATCGGGCTCTATCGGGCAAGTGATGTCGGCAATAGGGGAGCCTTGCCGATTTATGGGAAAAAGAAGTATATTTTGATAGACCTGACGAAGTTC
The DNA here is from genome assembly GCA_024398835.1 of Fibrobacter sp. GTDB lineage: Bacteria > Fibrobacterota > Fibrobacteria > Fibrobacterales > Fibrobacteraceae > Fibrobacter. The sequence continues at coordinate 8,847 of JAKSIK010000025.1, read as the reverse complement.
AAGGCAGACGGGAAGTGCTCTCCGGAGATGGAGTGGCTAAAACTTTTCACCACTATGGCGGATGCGAAGGAAACTCCCCAGGATGTGGACGAGGTCCTCAAAGATGTCTATGAACGGATGCTGGTTGCAAAGTCGTCAAACTTGTTCATTTCGGAGGTAGCACAAGGTATGGTCACGGAAGCGGAAATCATGACTCGCATCGGTACTGCCCATAGAACGGGTTTTAATGAGGGAGCCTTGGATGCCAAGAAGAAAATGGCGAAGGGTCTCCTTATGAAGGGCGTTGATATTTCTTTGATTGCAGAATCTTCTGGTCTCACAGAAGACGACATCCGCGCATTATAATTTACCTCGCGACAGCTTCGCAGCTGCTCGGCTAGTCGAACTCCTTTCAGGAGTTCTCATCTCCCTCAATGTATAACAGAAAAGAGACCTCTGCGAGGCCTCTTTTCTGTTATGGAGCTAAGGAGATAGTTCGCCTTGCTTGACATCGCTTACGCGATGCAAGGCTCACCCTACGGGCTTCTCGCTCTGCATAAGAATTTCATCTTGCTATGCGAGAAGCGCTAGCCTCGCGACAGCTTCGCAGCGGCTCGGCTAGTCGAACTCCTTTCAGGAGTTCTCATCCCTTCTGAGCGTATAAAATAAAAACGGACCCTTTAGGGCCCGTTTTTATTTTATGGAGCTAAGGAGATTGTTAGCCTTGCTTGACATCGCTACGCGATGCAAGGCTCACCCTACGGGCTTCTCGCTCTGCATAAGAATTTCATCTTGCTATGCGAGAAGCGCTAGCCTCGCGACAGCTTCGCAGCTGCTCGGCTAGAACGAACTCCTTTCAGGAGTTCTCATCTCCCTCAACGTATAACAAAAAAGAGACCTCTGCGAGGCCTCTTTTCTGTTATGGAGCTAAGGAGATTCGAACTCCTGACCTCCTGCATGCCATGCAGGCGCTCTACCAACTGAGCTATAACCCCGAAAGGTGGACCAAATAGAGCAATTTATCCCTAAAATGTCAAGGGGAGCCTTAAAAAAAGTCCAAAAAACAAGAAAAGCAGGACGAATCCCGCTTTTGATGCCAAAAAAGACGTTTTAGGTTCGAATTCACAATTTTGCATTGTGAATTTTGAATCGCTGATTGTCTAGGCCTTTTCGATAGTCACGCTCTCGATGAGGACTTCTTCGTAGGGGGCGTCGCGGCGGTCGGTCTTTACGCCGGCGATTTCATCCAGCACTTCGAAGCCTTCGTAGAGCTGTCCGAACACGGAGTAGCCATCGGCCGGGCCCGAACCGCACTGGTCGTGGTCCAGGAAGTGGACGTTTTCGCCGTGGACGATGAAGAACTGGCTGCCGATGCTGAAGGGCATGGCGGTCTTTGCCCAGCTGAGTGCGCCACGCATGTGGGTGAGGCATGGGTCGTAGTGGTCGCCGATGGTGGTTCCCGGGCCCTTGGCGGAGTGGCCGCCGGTGCCGTTACGGCGGGTAAAGTCACCGCCCTGAATCATGAAATCCTTGATGATGCGGTGGAAGGGGGCTCCATCGTATTTGCCCTGTTGAGCGAGTTCCACAAAGTTGGTTGCGCATTCGCCCACACGTTCCACAAAGAGGCGAATCTTCATGGTGCCGTGGTTGGTCTTCATAATGGCGATGGTTTCGCCGGCCTGGGGCTTATCCAGCTGATTAAACATATAATCTCCTTAAGTTGTTGAGTATACAAGACTTAATATAATAAAGTCAATTCCCAAAAGAGAGCCAATCCCCAAAAAACCTTTTTTAGTCTCCAACCCAATCTTCAAAAACCATAAAAATTTTAGATTTTGGTGTTGATATGACAGATAATTGCAAAAGACTTCAAGAACTCCTGAGCGCGCAAGCCATGGAGTTCGCTTTGGATGAGATGGCGGCTAAAATCGCCAAGATGCATCCAGTTGCTGACAAATTGATTGTGCTTGGAATGGCAAGTCGTGGCATTCCTCTGGCAAAAAAACTCAGTGCCCGCCTCTCCGACAAGTTCGGCACGCCCATCGAGACGGGGAGCCTGGACGCCACCTTCTATCGGGACGACTTCCACTACCGCAAAAAGGCTGCCTCTACGGAGATGCGCTTTGTGGAGATGCCTGCTTCAGTAGAGGGCAAGACGGTGATTCTGGTGGATGATGTGCTCTACACGGGCCGTTCCGTCCGGGCTGCAATGCAGGCGATTCTTGACCTCGGGCGCCCCTCGGCCATTCGCCTCTGCGTGTTGGTGGACCGCGGCCATCGTGAACTTCCCATCGCTCCGGACTGTGTGGGCCTCACTGTTGAGACCGCCAAGAATCAGGAAGTCCGGGTGATGATTGAACCTATTGATAATGAAAACTCTGTTTACCTCGTAGAGGTGGAGGCTGAAGGATGAGTGCGCTAGAAATCAAGCACTTGTTCGGACTGCGGGGCGTGTCTAAGCACGACATCCGCATGATTCTCGACAATGCAAAGCAGTTTCGTGAAATTTTGGAACGCCCGGTAAAGAAGGTTCCGAGCCTTCGGGGCATGACGGTTGTAAATCTGTTTTTTGAGAACAGCACTCGCACACGCACCAGTTTTGAACTGGCAGAAAAGCGCCTCTCCGCCGATACGGTGAACTTCACCAGCAGTAACTCCAGCGTTAAAAAAGGGGAAACTCTGGTAGATACCTTGAAGAACATCGAGGCTATGAAAATCGATATCGTGGTGGTGCGTCACAAGGGCACCGGGGTTCCCAAGTTCCTGGCCGAAAACAGCAACGCCATTATCGTGAATGCTGGCGATGGTGCTCACGAACATCCAACCCAGGCTCTTCTCGACATGCTCACCATCGAAGAGAAGTTGGGCACCCTTGAAGGCAAGAACATCACCATCGTGGGCGATATCCGCCACAGTCGCGTCGCCCGCAGTAACCTCTGGGGCATGACCACCATGGGCGCTCACGTCACGCTTTGCGGACCAAGCACGCTCATGCCGCGCAACACGGACCTCATGGACAAGGTCACATGGGAAAGCGATGTGAAGAAGGCAGTCGCAAACGCAGACGCCATCATCGCGCTTCGCTTGCAGAAGGAACGCATGGACGATGCACTTCTCCCCAGCATGCGTGAATACCGCAACACGTTCGGCATCACGGAAGAACTTTTGGAGAACGTGAAGGACAAGGTCATCATCATGCATCCGGGTCCAATCAACCGCGGTGTGGAACTGGATTCCGACATCGCCGATGGCAAGCACTCCGTGATTCTCGATCAGGTAACGAACGGCGTTGCTGTGCGTATGGCAGTTCTCTTCCTCTTGGCAGGAGGTCGTGCAAATGAAGACGTATAAGAATTATGGTTATGGTCTCATGGGCAACACGGATAGCGTTGTCCTCAAGAACTTGAAGCTCTGGAACGGGCGTAAGTTTGAACAGCGTGAAACGCTCGCTATCAATTCCTGCGGTCGCATTGTGGATGCTCCCGAAGAGGGCTCCAAGGAATTCGATTGCAAGGGTGCGCTTGTAATGCCCGCTCTGTTTGGCCTGGGCCTTGATTTTATGGCGCCACTTCGCGATGATGTGTATACCTTCGGTGACGGTCTGGATGCCATGCACCGCGGTGGTTTTTACGGCGGCCTCTACGAAAGCGTGGCGAACCCCATCGATGATATTGAAAAACTCTCTGCTGCGGCAAAGCGCCTGGTGCAGAATGGCTGCTACTCTGATTTGGAAATCAAGTTCCTGGGAGCTTACAGCCAGGAGTTCGGCTCCAACAGTCTTTCTGAAATGGTGGAACTTTCTCAAGGACTTACGGATTCTTTTGGAAAGTCCATTGTGGATGGTGTGGTTGGATTTGGCGATGGAAACGCTCCCATCCCGCACTCCCGGTTCCTCCGTCTTGCCATGGAATACGGCAAGATGACGGGCAAGCGCTTCTTCTTCCAGCCTATGGACAAGACGCTTCGCAACAGCGGATGCGTGCATGAAGGAGCCTATTCCGACATGCTTGGAATGAAGGCTATTCCTCGTGTGGCGGAAACCATTGCCGCTTACACCATCCTTGAAATGGCCCGCTTCCTTCAGGTGCCGGTTCACTTTAAGCAAGTGACCTGTGGCGAAACTCTGGACCTGATCCGCACCGCCCGCAAGAACGGCCTGGATGTGACCTGCGATGTCGGTCTCTACCATCTGTTGCTGGACGATTCCTGCCTGGAAACGCTGGATTCCTGCTATCATCTTATTCCGCCGGTCCGGTCTGCGAAGGACTGCGAAGCGCTTTGGACCGGCATCGAAGATGGAACGGTGAACGCCATCAGCATGAATCACACGCCGGTGCTCCGTCAGGACACTTTGGTCAACTTTGAGGATTCCGTCCCGGGAGCAGTTTCTCTGGAAATCGCGCTTCCGGCCATCTGGAACAAACTCAGTGCCCGCGTAGGGGAGGCTCGCGCAATCGAACTCCTCTCTACAGCTCCCGCAAAATTGGCGGGCGCCCAACCAGCCTGTGAAGTCGGCTCTGACAAACCAGTTAATTTGGTTGTGCTTGCCGCGGATAAACCTCACCAGGTGGAGTCCTCCGACTTTGCGGGCCATGTGTACAACTCTCCTCTCCTGGGGAAGGAACTTCCGTCTTCTATTGTGGGTTCCTACATCTACGGTGTGTGGAGCGAGGCCTAGTTCATGATTCTTCCTGCACAACTGGCTTGGATTGCGCTCTTCGTTACGGCGGTGCTGTTTCTCCTGCTCTTGCTAGAGATTCAGCGCAGTCATCACCGGCGAGTGCATTCGGTCATGTTCGATACGGAAGCTTTTAACGAGCGGGTTCGGGCGTACCAGTTTACGGATAAGGAAATCAGCACTCTGGAAAAAATTGTCCGCGCCTCGAGATACGAGAATAAAGATGCTATCATCAATTCCGCCAAGCTTTTTGAGGAAGCGGTTTCGGATTTCTACGAATTCAGGGATGTGCTATCCGTTCGTGAAGGTACACTGGATGCGGTGACCTCTCTTCGTCGCAAGTTGAATTTTACGGCTTCAAACCTGTTGGAGGCAGTCGTCTCCACGCGGCAGTTCAATGTGAATGACCGTATTGACCTGATTCTAGATGATGGTTCCCCAGCAAAGCATTCCAATATTCTTCGGATGGATGAACGGCAGTTCTCCATTGCATACGGAGAACAGTATGGGAACGGACGTGGTCTGGTGGGGGAGAAAGTCCACATTCGCTGGACCCGTCCAGAGGATGCGGTTTATACTTCCGTGGTGAAGGTGTTGGAGGCAAGGCCAGGAGAGTTGGTACTGTCTCATTCCTCCAGCCTTGAAAAGCAGCAACTCCGCCGCTGGGTCCGCGAAATCGTGAATTTGCCTCTGGAAGCTGATTTTCCTGACGGTGAATCCTGCAAGGGGATACTTTATGACCTATCCGCAGGCGGTATTCTTCTGGGGCTTCCTCGGGAATGCGCTCCCGGCCAGCACATCCATATCCGGTTCGAACTTCCCAGTTTTGGAAAAGAGGATGTGGAAGTGGAAATTTTGCGCAGTATAGGGCGTAAAAATCCAGAACATCCGGATTTTTTCTCTCAGACGGCATCCTTTACCGGCACCTTTGGTTGGACTCAGGAGAGGGTCCTCCAGTACATTTTTGAGGTTCATAAGGCAAAAAAGGCGGAAAATAGCCCCCCAAAAGTGGCTAACTAATTGATTTTTAATGACTTAGACGCATTTTTCGCTTGACATTTGACATTTATAAAGGTAGAATTAGGGTAGTATTGTTTCCCATCGGAGTTAACATTGGCTTTAAGTTTAATTGCTCGAATTCGCGGTGAACGCGTAACCGTTGGTATTGATGTTGGCCATTACAGCATCAAATATGTGAAGGTTTACCATAACAGCCGCGGCGGAAAGGTTGTGGTTGATGCTGACCTGGAACCTGTCCCCGATGGAGCCATCGTCAATGGTGAAATCCAGCGTCGTGAAGGTGATGCCCCGGCAGATGCTGAAGGCAAAAAAATCAAAGATGGCTTTGAACTCTTGAGCGATGCTCTTACAAAGCTCATGCTTCGTCATCCTCTGGATGCCACTACAGATATCGTTGCTTCCGTGAACTGCGGTGCCGGTGTGGGAGGCGTCCTGGTGGACCGGTTGAACGTGAAGATTCCGAAAAACGGAAACGAATCCGCCATTATTCTCCAGACCGCCCAGTCTCGTCCGCCCTTCGATGACCAGGATAACGTCATCGACTACGAGGTGAACTCTCGTGAAGGCGATGAGGTGAAAGTCAATGTGGTGGCTGCAAAGAACTCGCTCTTAGACTCCTGGGCTCAGTTCTTTACCATGAAGGGCCTCAAGCTTTCTGCCATGGATGTGGACATCTTCGGCCTCCTCAATTCTTATATGGCTACGGTTTCCGATGAAGAAGCCAATAAGACCGCGGCCATCATCAATATTGGCGAAAAGAAGATGAGCCTAGCATTTGTTCAAAATGGCGTGTTCCACTCCATGCGTTCTATGGCCGGTGGATCCTTGGACATGGTGATTGCAAAACTAGGTACTCATTTGGGCATTGACGCTGCCAAGGCCCATGAAGTATTTGAAAAGGGTGACCTCTCCATTGTGGATGGCTTCTCTGAAGCTGATGTGGAAGAAGCGCTGAAAATTGCCTTTGAAGATTTGATGGGTCAGATTGAAATGGGTCTTCGCTATTACGAAACTTCCGAAGATTCCATGAATTTGGAAAAGATTTATCTGGGTGGTGGAGGTGCCTCCATTCCTGGATTTAAGGCTTATGTGGCCGAACGTACCGGCGTTGAAACCGACACGGTGAACCCCTTCCGCTATGTGGAATGCGATTCCAAGGTGTTTGGCGAAAACGGTATTTCTCTCGCCCTGTCTAATATTTACGCCCCTGCATTGGGCCTTGCAATGAGGAAGTTCTAATGGCTAAGAATAAGGCTAAGAATAAGACAAAGCCTTCTGCAAGAAAGTCTCTTTGCATTTCGATAAACCTGCTCCCTGCAGAGTATCGTAAAGCGCAGAAGGATTTCTCTTGGATTACAGACAGGCGTGTAGTTTGGCCGACGATAGCGATTATTGTGGCCATATTCAGCGTGATGATGCTGCAGGCATTCATTACCGAAACTATAGATGGTTTGAATAACGAGTTGAGCCGAGTCAAGGCTGAGGTGGAACGGGAACGTCCGCTTCTTACGAAGATTAGCGACTTGGAACAGAAGCAGAACATTGTAAATACAAAGATCAATGCTCTCAAGTCCATTCAGGTAAGCAAAAAACGCTGGGTGGTTTTGTTTGAAAACATCTCTTCTGTTCTTCCTCCTAACATGTGGCTTACCAGCCTGAATCAGCTGGGCGAATTTGATTTGGAAATGAAGGGAATAACCTTTGACTTTGCCGAGGTTGCAGAGTACATGGTCAAACTGGAAAAGCAGACCAGTATTGATAAGGTTTCTCTCACGACAGTTTCCACGACCAAGGTTGACGGCGAAGAAGCCTACAACTTCACCATTAAAGTGATCTTGAAACAAGATCTCGGGATGGAGGAGTAATTATGGGCAATATCAATTGGCAAGATAAGAAGAATATTTACGCAGTTGCTGTAGTGGCAATTCTGCTTGCTGCTGCTTATTGTGTATACACTTATATGTGGGATCCTTTCGTGCTGGACCGCCAACGCTTGGAATCCGAGCTCAGTTCTGCACAGGCAGAACTGGATAAGATTAATGCCAAGAAGGCTCGCCTTGCAGAATTGGAACTTCAGTTGGTGCAGGCCGAAAAGGACTTTGAAAAACTGAAGGAAATGTTCCCGGAAGAAGAAAAGGTGCCTCTCCGTTTGCAGGACCTCTATTCTGTGCTGCGCAGTTCCGGCGTACAAATCCAGAAGTTCAATCCGGAAGGTAATTCTCCTAAGGAGCATTACATTGAAAACCGCTACTCTATTGCGGTGAACTCCGGTTACCACATGCTGGGTTACCTGTTTGCGGAAATTGCAAACTTCAACTATCCGACTGCTATTTCCAACTTGAGATTGAACCGTTACTCTGGCATTGCTGCAGAACTGCAGAAGGCTGAATCCCATGGATGGACGCCTATCACGATGTCTGTGACCTTCAACCTCACTACGTACACGTCCAAGAAGGTAGGTCCATAATGAAGAATAAACTGCTTCTTTTGATTCTATCGGCTGCGGTGGCTGTGAGCGCTGCCCAGATTAAGGATGTGCGTTTCCAGTGTGATGCAAAGAAGTGCGCAATGACATTCCAGTTCGCCTCAGAACAGGATCTGCCCACATTCTTCCAGAAGTATGATGCGGCCAAGAAGAAACTGACCCTTGGTTTTTCGGCTACGGAATTTGCTCTGGGTGAAGGAACGTTTGCTATTGATAGTGCTTCCGCTTTTGTGAAGTCCATGCGGGTTTTCAAGGAACCTTACCGCGGTACGGATTTCTTGAAGATTGAAATGGATGTTGGCACATCCCTTGCTACAGACAAGAATGAAATTGCGCTGGACAAGGCTGATTTCCTCTTGATGCTGAAGGGTAGCCCTGCTAAGGCTTGGACGCTCTCTAAACTTTTCAAGGAACAGAAAAAAGCTGCCGAGAAGAAGGCTCTCGAAGACAAGAAAGCTGCAGAGAAGGCCGCCAAGGAAGAAGCCAAGCGTTTAGCCGAAGAGAAGAAGGCTGCCGAAAAGAAGGCTCTCGAAGACAAGAAAGCTGCAGAGAAGGCCGCTAAGGAAGAGGCAAAGCGTTTAGCAGAAGAGAAGAAGGCTGCCGAGAAGAAGGCTCTTGAAGAAAAGAAAGCCGCAGAAAAGGCCGCTAAGGAAGAAGCCAAACGCTTAGCCGAAGAGAAGAAGGC
>JAKSIK010000024.1 GCA_024398835.1 Fibrobacter sp. | reverse complement strand
TGGTCCTTTTCGGCAATGGTCTTATCTTTCTGCTCAAGGGCTTTCTCGTTGCGCTGACGTTCATTTTCAACAGCAAGCTGGATTTCCTGTTCCCATGTCATATAGCGCTCCTGCGTTAAGCCGTCCGTCTTGTACCACTTACAGCTGCAAGTTGTTCTTTGAGCCTGGCAATTTCACGGGCTTGTTCAGCAAGAGCCTGGTCCTTTTCGGCAATGGTCTTATCTTTCTGCTCAAGGGCTTTCTCGTTGCGCTTGCGTTCCTTCTCCTCAGCGGCGGCCGCGGCAAGCTGGATTTCCTGTTCCCATGTCATATAGCGCTCCTGTGTTAAGCCATCCGTCTTGTACCACTCGACCTTGGAATCGATTTCCTTCGTCTCCACAGAGTCGGCGGCGTTGGTCGCAAAATACTTCAGATACTTCTTCAGTGGGTGAGAATCCGGAAGTTTCTTGTACTCCTTAAAAATATAAAAACATTTAAAGGTGCGATCATCCAAGGCGACATTTTTATTTTCAACAGCAAAGTTCTGGAAACTGTATATGGGAAGTCCCGCCTTGAAAATATCGTCGGGGCAGATAAAGAGAACATACTGGTCCTTGAGTCCACCATAGAAGCAGCCTTTGCGCAATTCGTTGACGTCGCGAATGGATTGATAGTATCGGGCACGCTTGGGGAGTTCCTTGGTATCCACCACCTGCATCTCGATATCAAAAGATCGGATAACCTCGCCATTTTTGCCAATCTGCTGGGTGAACACGTCGTAGCGCACGCTCTTTCCAAAGACGCTGACCTGTTCCGTCTTCTCCTGCTCTGGGTCCCTCAAATCGTAAATCTTGATGCCGAGGGCGGCCTCGATGAAGGGTTTCGCGATTTCCCTGTGGCTCATGACCAGCGGGAAGATAAACCTGTCGGTGATGGACAGTTTTGAGAAGTCGATGGTCTTGACTTCGTTGGCATTGTTCGTTTCGGTAGTAATTTTATTTTCGCTCATAATTGCGTCCATAGGCGGCAGCGTGCCGCATCGGCAGACCCGAAATGGAGTCCACAACCTTATAGACGCTTTTTTGGAGTGATTTTTGCCGCGGGAAATGAAAATTTTTTCATTTTCCTTCGTCATTCTCGCGAAAGCGAGAATCTAGAACTGCTAGATCCCCGATCGGGTCGGGGATGACATGGGGAGGACAGCGCGGGGATGACATGCAAGAACAGACGTCATCGCGAAGGGCGCAGCCCTGTGGCGATCTCCTGTATGAAAAACGCCACCCCGAAAGGTAGCTTAATAGATGACACGCGGGAGCACGCTTACAGCGCGAGGATTTCCGCTTCAGAGAGACCCGTAAGTTCCGCAATTATACTCATGGAGACTCCTTTATCACGCATACCCTTGGCAAGCTGCCTGTTGTTCTCAGCACAACCTTCCTTTACGCCCTTCTCGTACCGAAGATTAAGTTCCTGCTCCAAAGTCATGTACGCCTTCTTTGTGATCGGGTCCCTGCGATATATTTCCACGAGTTCATGAATCCGCTTTATCTTTTCAGACTCGCAGTTCTTTGTGGCAAAATACTGCATGTACTCGCGGGTGGAATTGTCCTCTATCTCGCGGTACTTCTCAAATATATAAAAGTTAGCAAGGCGAGAGAAGTGACAAAATTTATTTTGGCATTTCCGAGCCATAGCAACTTTGGAGCGTAGCTCAAAAGTTTTTATAGCAGAGATCGCCCATCACGATGCTTGGGTCGGAAACTTCACAATTTTGGAAACAATATACCGACCTTCCCTTACCAAATACGTCTTTGGGGCAGATGAATAAAATATACTGCTCTTGAAGTTTCGTATAGCTTACGCCTTTGGCAAGAACATCTAAATCACACATACCCTGGTAATAACGGGCGCGTTTGGGAAGTTCTCCGGTGTCAACCATCTGCAATTCGATGTCAAAGTATCGACCTATGCCAAGATTTCCTGACGCATCGGAAACATTTTCCTTTACAGCCACATCAAACCGCACACTCTTGTGGAATGGGTCCTCCTGGGTGGTTGCCTCGCCTACCACGGAAATCTTCTCAATTTGAATCTTCAGGACGCTCTGCAGAAAGTCCTTCGCCACATCTTCATTACTGAATACTTTTGCAAACATAAAATTGTCGGTTATGTCCAGATCCTCGTATCTTTTCATCATTTCATTTACCCTTTTGGCGGCAGCATGCCGCTTCGGTGGACTCGAAATTGAGTCCACAACCTTATAGACGCTTTTTTGGGGTAAAACTTGCCGAGGGAAATGAAAATTTTTCATTTTGCAAACAACTGTTTGCAAAAATGTCTAGATCCTTCTCCCCAAAGGGGATAACTACCCACTACGGAACTAAAGTTCCAAGTGTCGTATATCCACAGAGTGGATAACTGCTACTAAGGGACGAAATAACACGACTAAGGGCAGGCGTACAAGTACACTTTCGTACCATTTTTCAGCGTCGTAGAGTCCTGCATTTCTAGGGAGGCAGCCGGTATGTTGGAGATAAAGTTCGTAATCTCTTTTTCACGGCACAAAAATTCCACACGATTCATCAAAGTATCCGCATTAGATAATGTAGACACATTCATCTCATCTGAACGGAGTTCTTCCTTTGTCGTTGGATATCTACCGAAATTCAAAAGCCAACAGCGCCGACGATATTCTCTATAATACTTCTCGTTGAATATGGTTCCAACCCCCATAGAAACCGAAAGATAACTCCCCGTCATAAAACGCAATTGAGATTCAAAGGCATAAACATCGTTCACATAAAAAAGCACATGACCCCAATTCTCTACCTGAGGGAATACGGCTTCTTCTACAAAATCATCTATCGCCTTTTCCGCTTCCCTCATCGATGGTCTTCTATCATCGTATGTGGCAACGCCCACCACAGCACAAACGAGTATAAGAGCAACCATGGGGATTCTAGAGAACTTTCTCGCCCACACGGCAAGCGCTGTAAGCACTAACAGAAGCAAAAGTTGCAACGTAATAGAAGGGTAGCCATTAATCAGTTTATGGAGACGGCCATCAGAATTAAGTATGCCATCCGCCACCACAACCAACAGCACCAATACCGCCATGCCCCAGTATTTTTTCTTATTCGCCTTCGGGAAAGCTATCAAGGCAATGGCTAGGAGGGGAATCATCTGGAACCAAGGAAACACGCAATACAAAGCGAGAATCCCGGGAATAATGAAATTACGCCTACGAAGATAGTGAACCGCAAAGCCTACACTAAAGCAAAATTGGGCGAAGAGGGCGCCATCGCGCATATAACTCAAAGCGCGGAAATCATAACCTAAAAAAGTTTTAAATCCCTGTATACACCAAGCATTGTACTGTTGGATGACCAAGCCCAAAACAACAAACAACGCAAACACTGCTATAAAATATTTTTCCTGAATTGGTTTTGAAACGAATTTCTTTCGCAACAAAGCCAATGGCGATAAGGAAATCAAAATAAAGCTCTGAGGTGCCAACAGGTTCATCCCTATCAAAAACAGAACAAAATGAGGTTCTGTGACCTTTTTATGCCCATATACATAAAGGAGAGCGTCCTTCAAAAAACACAGGAACAGTGGAACCGCAATAATGGCCCCTAGCCAAAAAACGCGCCAGGGCTGCACCTGATAAAGCAGCACATGTTTGCCATAGCCTCCCCAGCAATCCCAATACAGAGCAATGGCCAAAACCAGAACCAGGGCAGAAGATATTCTCAGGACCTTTTCATTTTTAGAGAACTTCTTGACAACAAGACCGAAAAACGACAGTAACGCAACATATCTACCAATGATTACGTATGTGGGTCGAAATACCAAAGGCTTACGTAGCCAATCTTCCGGGAAAACATCCAGTGGACCCGTATGCAGCAAGAAGGTCAGGGGGAATAACAGCGAAAATATGGCAATGGGCCACCGGGTCTTTGGGAAAAAGTAAAAGAACCATAGCGGAAGGCACCAGCCTGCCGTAAGAGGGTGAACCACCGTGCCAAAGAGGATAAAGGCAAGGCTCAGCCAACGCCTATTGCTAAAGAGTGCTGCCAAGGCGGCAATCCCCGCCACCATGGAGAGGGAGCGGGAACAAGCATAGCATTCCACAAAATGGAAGAATCGAACAACTTCAATGGGCATGCCGTTCGAAAAGCAAAACACAAAAAGAATGGTGATAGGGAGCGTCCAAAGCCGATTACAAGTCAATCGCATCAGGGATTTCAGCATGAACACCGCTGCGATAATCCATAGGAACTGCATGGTGACGGTATAAACCATCATGCCCAAATTGGCGCCCAAAGGCTTAATGAACAACCCCAGTACCGGCGTGAAGAATCCTAAGGAATCCTGATTTCCAAACTCAAAAGAAGGGTCCCCGACAAACCGGGAAGGGTCAATATAGTGGGCGTATTGTATCAAGTACAATATGGCATCCACCACTATTCCGCTATACCGGTACGAAATAAAAAACAGTGGCACCGCAAAGAAAAACGGCGCATATTTGTTTTTTAACAGCTTAACGACGGATTCCATAGATGCCGTAAATATATAAATTGTCTACGTGAACCGCATTTTCTTCAACAAGAACGTCCTAATTGCGTTAGTGATTGCAATGGCATGCTGCTATGTAGTGGCGGCGGCCTTCTACATTTCTGCCAGCACGGAAGCTTTGGGCGGAGTCATAGACGAGCAATTCATGGCAGCCCTCGCACAACAGGAGTTCGACAATGCCGTGGGCAAGGTTTTCCTGATTCTGGCGTTCTTCCTGACTTTGGCGAACGGACTGTTTGCCCTTGGATTCCGTTTGAAGAAAAGGCGGGACAAAGAAGCGAAAAGTTGTGCCTGGGGAGTTCTGTTCTTTGTGGTAGTCGGGCTAACCTTTAGTTTATACAACACCGCAGATTTCGGAACCAGGATGAACGAGAAGCCCTTCGTTCAGACGGAAATGCTATCCCATAAGGACATGATTCGCGGCGGTAAATCCGGAAACAGGTACTACCTGTACTTTTCAAGCGGGTCAAAGCAGACTGTATCTTGGAATGTCTACGAGGGTGCGCGCACCCGAACGTTGTACCATGTGGTCTACCAGGGGAATCTGGTCATCGGGTCTTTTTCGGCAAAGGATTATAGCCTAGCGGCCAAGTGATTTGAGGGGCGCCTACAGCGCGAGGATTTCTTCCTTGGTGAGGCCCGTTTGCTTGGCAATGGCCTCTACAGGAAAACCAGCATCGCGGAAACCCTTGGCCATTTTCTTACGTTCGTCAATGCGCCCCTTCTTGTACCGAATGTTAAGTTCCTGTTCAAGAGTCATGTAAGCCTTCCTTGTGATAGGGTCTCTGCGGTACTTCTCCACGAGTTCCTGAATCCTTTTCATCTTTTCGGATTCATGCTTCTGCGTGGCAAAATACTGCATGTACTCGCGGGTGGATTTATCCTCAATTTCACCGTACTTTTTAAATATATAGTAATTTTTGTAAGTAAGGTCTCCCATCAAGATATTCGGGTCTGATGCCTCACGATTCTCAAACCGGTAAATCGCCTTTCCCTTGCCGAAAAAATCCATCGGGCAAATGAACAGAATAAATTGTTCGCGGAGTTCGTCATAGTCTACACCCTTGCCGAGAGCGTCCAGATCGCACATACTCTGGTAATAACGGGCACGCTTGGGGAGTTCTCCTGTATTCTCCATCTGCATCTCGATATCAAAGTAACGAGCAGCACCTGGCGTATCGTCTTTTGCCACAACATCAAAGCGCACGCTCTTATGGAACGGATCCTCCTGGGTGGTTGCTTCGCCCACCACGGAAATCTTCTCAATTTGAATCTTCAGGACGCTTTGCAGAAAGTCCTTCGCTACGTCCTTGTTGCTAAATACTTTTGCGAACATGAAGTTGTCGGTGATGTCCAAGTCTTCGTATCTTTTCATCATTTCATTTACCCTTTTGCCGGGAATCGCCCGGTCGGCGGCAGACCCGAAATTGAGTCCACAACCTTATAGACGCTTTTTTAGGGCAAATTCCACACGAGAAAATGATTTTTTACAAAAAAAAGCCACCCCGGAGGATGGCAAAATTGCAAATGACACGGAAGTGTAAAATCGCGAGAACTGCGCGGGAAATTTATCCCTTCACATGAATGGCGGCGGCGAATTCCTTGAGGAGCGCGGGGTCGTCCACCTTCTCCCAAAGGGTGCCGGTCACGATAATCTGGGCGCCTGCTGCCACGCGGATGGCGGCTGTTTGCGGGTCCTTGATTCCACCGCCGGTAATGATAGTCATCTCGGTCGCCTTGCGGGTGTAGGCGATATGCTCCACAGGTACGGGCTCTTCGGCACCACTGCCTGCTTCCAGGTACACGTAGCGCATGCCCATGAGTTCTGCGGCAATGGAGTTCACCATGCTGAGCTTGGGCTTGTTGGCGGGCACAGGCATCGTTCCGCTGATGTATTCCACCGTGGTGCGCTTTCCGCTGTTGATGAGTTGATAAGCCGTAGGAATGGCTTCCATGTTCAGGGCACGCACCAAGGCGCCACCGCGAACCTGTTCGTCAATCAAATAGTTGGGATTGCGGCCGCTCACGAGGGTCATGAACAGCATGGCGTCAAAGCCGGGAACCACCTGGGAGGCACCACCGGGGAACAGCACAATGGGGAGATCCACATGCGCCTTGAGGGCTGCCACCTGCTTGGGGAGCGTGAAGTTGCCCAGGTAGGAACCACCCACCAAAAGCACGTCGGCGCCATTTTCGGCAGCCTGCACGCCAGACTTCACAAAGGCGGCCTCGTCAGAGGTATCGGGGTCGATGAGCACGGCAAACAATGCACCGCGCTTTTCGATTTCCGCATTCAAACGAGCTTCTGTCTTCCCAATTTTCATAGAGACCTCTTGTTTTGCGCTAAGCTTTATGCTCCAAGTTTTGCACGAATCCAGTTGTTAGCGTTTGCAATAGCACCGCTGATCTTTTCGGGTTCGCGGGTACCAGCCTGAGCGCGGTCGGGGCGTCCACCACCCTTACCATTACATGCGGCAGCCAGTTCGCGAACCATGTCGCCGGCCTTGATGCCCTTGGCCTGAGCTTCCTTCCCCACGATTACGGCAATGCTTCCGTTGCCCTGGCCCTTGTTGGCAATCACCGCCACGGAGTCTGCAGCAAGCTTGTTCTGCACGCCATCCAAAAGTTCCTTGTACTTGTCGTCGGCGATTTCCTGTTCGCGAACAAAGAGCTGCACTCCAGCCACATTCAAACCGCCCTTCAGCATGTCGGCGGCGGCGAGAGTTGCCAGTTCCAGCTTCACGCTCTGGAGGCTCTTTTCCAAACTCTGGGTCTTGTCGAAGGTCTGCTGGATGCGGGCGAGAACGTCGGCATCCTTGCAGCGGAGCTTTTCACGGAGAGCGGTGAGAATCTCGGTGCCTGCACGGAGGAGCGCCAAGGCGCCACGGCCCGTGACGGCTTCAATACGGCGCACGCCTGCGCTGGCGCTGGATTCAGAAACAATCTTCACCAGGCCGATGTTGCCGGTATTCGCCACATGCAAACCGCCGCAAAGTTCCTTGGAGAATTCTTCGCCGCTAGCGCCCATCTTCACCACGCGGACTTCGTCGCCATACTTTTCGCCGAACAACGCCATAGCGCCGCTGGCCTTAGCCTCATCCACATTCATCACGTCTGTACGAACTGGCAGGCATTCCATGACCTTCGCATTCACGATGTCTTCCACAGCGCGGATTTCATCTTCGGACATGGCGTTAAAGTGGCTGAAGTCAAAACGCAGGAAGTCGGGGCAAACATAGCTACCCTGTTGCTGCACGTGGGTGCCCAGAATTTGGCGGAGAGCCGCCTGAATCAAGTGGGTTGCGGAATGGTTCCTACGAATGTCCATGCGGCGTTCATTTTCCACCTTGGCCGTAAACATCTGGCTCATGGACTTCTCGTTCACCTCGCCCTTCACCACCTTGCCGCGGCAAATGGCGGTATCATTCACCTTCACGGTGTCGATGACGGTAATCTTCAGTTCACCATCGCGGGAAGAAAGACGGCCCTTGTCGCCCACCTGGCCACCCATCTCAGCATAGAAGGGAGACGTGGACAGCACAATGGAAAGGATACCTTTGTCTTCGCGGTAGCGGACAATCTTTGTTTCGCAGGAGGTGAGTTCATAGCCCACAAAACGGGTGCTGTCTTCGCTGTACTGCGTCCAGCCTTCCGTGGCCATGGTGTTGATGCCCTGCTTCATGTTGGCGCGGGCACGTTCCTTCTGCTCGTTCATGCATTTTTCAAAGCCAGCTTCGTCGATGGTGAGGCCCTTTTCCTCGGCCAAAATGCCCGTCAAATCCGGCGGGAAGCCGTAGGTATCGTAAAGCACGAACACCTTGTCACCAGGAACAACTTTAGTGCTGCCCATCTCGGCGACGATGTTTTCAAAGCGTTCCAGGCCAGCATCCAAAGTCTTGATGAAGCGTTCTTCCTCACTCTTGATGACTTCAGAAACGAAGGCCTTGCGTTCGCGGATTTCCGGGAATGCAGCGCCCATGGTGTCGGCCAAGACCTGCACCAGTTTGTACACGAAAGCTTCCTTCTGGCCAAGAAGGCGGGCAAAACGGCTGGCACGGCGCAGAATGCGGCGAAGCACGTAGCCACGGCCTTCATTACTGGGGAGAGCTCCATCAGCAATAGCAAAAGAAACAGCGCGGATGTGGTCCGCAAGCACGCGGTGGGGCGTTCCCTCGGGGCCATCGCTGTAAGGCACTCCGCTCAAGTCCACCACCTTCTGGATAATCGGAGTGAACACGTCGGTATCGTAGTTGCTCTTCTTGCCCTGCAGAATAGCGCAGATGCGCTCGAAGCCCATTCCCGTATCCACATTCTTCGCCTTCAGCGGAATGAGGCTTCCATCGCTGATGCGTTCATACTGCATGAACACGTTGTTCCAGATTTCGATGTAGCGGTCGTTTTCGCCGTTCACGCCCTTGATGGGGTCCCTGAAAGTCTCTTCCTGGGTGGCCAAATCGCCGCGGTCGTAGTGGATTTCGGAGCAAGGTCCGCAAGGGCCCGTATCGCCCATTTCCCAGAAGTTGCTCTTGGCGTCAAAACGCATGATGCGGTCGTCCGGGAGCCCCGAAACGTCCTTCCAAATCTGCCAAGCCTCGTCGTCATCCTTGAAAACCGTCGCGAACAAGCGTTCCTTCGGCAGCTTCCAAACCTTAGTCAAAAGTTCCCAGGCCCAAGAAATCGCTTCCTTCTTGTAGTAGTCGCCAAAACTCCAGTTGCCCAGCATCTCGAAGAAGGTGTGATGGTAATTGTCGCGGCCCACCACGTCGAGGTCGTTGTGCTTGCCCGAAACGCGGAGGCACTTCTGGCTGTTGCAAGCGCGCTTCCAGCCCTTGGGATTATCGCCCAAGAAGATGGCCTTGAACTGGTTCATGCCGGCGTTCGTAAACATGAGCGTGGGGTCATCGTGAGGCACCACCGGAGAACTGCGGACAAAAAGATGATCCTTGGATTCAAAAAACTTGATGAACGATTCGCGCACCTGCGCAGAAGTCATAACTTCGGACATAATACTTCCTTTAAATTTTTACAGGCGGAAATTTAGCTCTTTTTATAAAGGGGGAAAGTCTTCCCCTCGCGTGAGCCCCTCAAAATTCGGGTCTCCCGCTACCCCTTCATGCGGGCCGGCCGTTCTTTTTTCCCGTAGTGAATCTTATTCAGCAGGCGAATCAGGATTCTGGCCACCACATAGTAGATGAGGGCCACCGCCAAAAGCGGGAAAACCGCCTCGAAAGTGCGGCTGCGGATAATGTCTCCGGCCTTGGTCAAGTCCGACACCGCCACATAGCCCACAATCGCAGTCGCCTTTAAGTAGGCAACAATGCTGCCCTTGTAAACAGGCATAAAAATCTCTGCCGCCTGCGGGAACACAATTTTCACGAGAGACTGGGATTCCGTGTAGCCCAAGGCAAGGCCCGCTTCCATCTGGCCCACAGGAACAGCGTTCACGCCCAGCTTTACCGTCTGATATGTATTGAGGGTGAACATCATGCCAAACACGATTACAGAAACCCACACGCCACTGATGTCGCTCTTCCCGAAAATCACGTAGTAGAACACCATCAATATCACCAGCACCGGCAAGGATTCCAAGGTCTCGTGTGCAAAGGAAAGTGCGCGATTCAGTTTTTCACGCTTACGGCCAAATACAAACAGCACTAGCCCGAAAATTGTTCCTAAGAAAATGGAGAGAAAAGTAATGAGGAGAGTCACACCCAAGCCCTTAACCAAAACCAGCCAGCGATTTTCCTTAATAAAGTTCTTATAAAAACTCTCCTTGACGGACTGGAGCAAAGATTTTTCTTCAACCTTGGAATAATCCATCACCATAAAGGCAACGCGGTCCATGTAGTAGGGCTTTGAAAAAATCATGCTTTCGGAACGCTCGTCCGTATAACCATAGGCGCCCATACCCATATCAAACCTTCCCGTAGAAAGGCCTGCCAAAATAGCATCGTAAGCCGGGCTCTCCACCTTGGGCTTATATCCGTAACGTTTGCAGAACATGTATATCAGTTCCACTTCAAACCCTACCAGTTTTTCTTTGTACAGATATTCATGGGGCGGATTCAATACATCCAAGCCCAAAGTGAAGGTTTTCTCTCCCGTCAAATCGTCCAAATCCAGAGTATTGTCGCTAGGGTAATTCGCAATCCACTTTTCTGCCAAGCGGTCTATCGTTCCATCCAATCTCACCTGCTCCACAAACTCATTGAATTCGTCAATCAATTCCTTCTTTGCTGAATTCGAAAAAGCTGCCACTACAGGGATCTCCATATCCGTAGGAACAGCAAACAAAGCAGGATAACTTTCCTGTATCGTTTTTTCAAGAGAGAGGATGGAGAAGGCGCCGGAAACCTCGCCATTCATCACGCCAAGAAACACGTCGTAATAATTGGTGTAGTAGCGGATTGGAGAATGGGGGAAAAGCCGCTTGAAAGCATCCTCGTAGGAAGCATTAGAAGAACATGTAGCAATGATCTTTCCATCCAAATCCTTGGCTGTTTTTATGGTTTGCTTTTGAGAGGCATCGCCGCAACTGAGCAAGAAAAAAACTAAGACGAGAAGAAAACCCATCGGAAGAATACCCATCAACTTTGGGCAAGAACGATTCAATTTCAAGCAAGGACTGCCCGATTTGTGGAGAAATCCGCCCACCGAAAAACGCCTCAAAATTTCGCGCCAAAACATCATATTGCAAATATTAAGAAATTGGACTGGGGAACAGGATTACGTCAGAGATATTTTCTTTGTGTAACGCCAGCATAAAGAGGCGGTCCAGGCCAAGGGCCACGCCAGAGCAGGCAGGCATTCCGGATTTCAACGCAGCAAGGAAGTTCTCGTCAATTTTCGGGACGTCCTTCCCCATGGCTTTCCGGATGTCGGCATCAGCCTCAAAGCGGCGGCGCTGTTCCGCTGCATCCGTCAGTTCCGTGTAGCCGTTGCAAAGCTCCACCTGGTCCACAAACAGTTCAAAGCGCTTTGCCCAGGTCAGCCCATCCGAGCCCGTGTACGTCTGAGCCAGCGCCGCCTGCGTTGGCGGATAGTCCAGCAGGAACTCCGGTCCGTTGCTTGCGAGAACGGGCTCTACCGCAAACACCATGAGGTAATCCCACCACTCCTCCCGAGTAAGATTCCCGCTGTGCTCCGGAACTGGGATATTGCGGTTACGGCAAGCGGCTGCAAAATCCGCCAGATTTTCGCAGAAGGGATTCACGCCGGCGTAGTTCTTGAAGGCGTCTATCCAGCGGGTGCGCTTGGCGTGAATCGGGGTCCCGAGGATTTCGCTCACTAAGGCTTCCACCTCATCCATCAACTGCTCTTGTGGCATGCCAACGCGGTACCATTCCACCATGGAGAATTCGTTGTTGTGATGACTCCCGAATTCATCTTTGCGGAAAGATTTTGTAATCTGGAAAATGTCGCCAAAGTCCGCCGCCAAGAGGCGCTTCATGTGAAATTCCGGACTGGTCATCAAATACTTTTCATCAGAAGACTGCGCAGCATTCACAGACGCGGATTGAGTCGCAGAAGATTGCGTCGTCGCGGTCACAAAGTAATCCAGTTGTGGGTCAGTGCCGCAAGCATTGGAAAGCACTGGAGTTTCCACCTCCAGAACGCCACGACGGACAAAAAAGTCCCGCACTTTCGCCATCAACTGCTGGCGAGCCACCCAATTCTCTCGGGTAGCCGTAGGCCTGAAATTACTTTGTTCTAAATTCTTCATCTGTAGCCTAGATTTTATTTCCCAGCAGTGGAATCCGGTGCGGACAGAGCCTCCGCGGAATCGGCAACAACACCCTCCGCAACAGTAGAATCCGCGGCCTGTACTTGCGTAGAATCTGCTGGCGCAGCAACCACTTCGTGAATGCAACGTACCGAGAGATAGAACTTGGGGTCTACCGTAATGGTGGCTACATCCTTATCGGAACTAAACATGGAGCGGGCAACACCACGGTTGTCATCATCCAGTTTTTCCGTCCAGAAGTAAGCCCCCTCACCCAACACATTGGAAAAACCGCTCTTGTTGGCATGCCCACCAAACATCACCGTAAAGGCATAGTCGTCACTTCCATTGCTCCGGAGTTTTTCCGCGGCAACGCTTGACCCACCTGCCAATTCCTCCAAAGCCTTCCAATCTTCATCGGTAGCAAGGCGGGTTCCTTCCGGGCAAGCCGTCTTCGCCACTTCCTGAGTATACAGGCGACCAAACTTCTCACAGTTCTTGGGTTCCTGATCATAGCAGATGGAGCCAGAATCCACCGCGAAATTCAAGTTTTCTACAAACCAATGAAGTCCGCCAATTTCCTTTACTTTGTATACCTGCTTATCTCTCGGGTCCTCAAACTTTTCAAACACCGGACAACGGGCTTCAAAACCACGTGCCGCCACGATTTCATTCACCTTCTGCTCCCAAGCTGTGCAGAAGCGGAACAGTTCGCCACCAGGGAGAGCTGTACTATCTGCCTGGTGCTTGTCCGCCCAGCGTTCCACATACTTGATGGAAGGTATTGCGGTATCGGCAATTGCCAAAGCCTTGGCGTTAGCCTTCATCAAATCCGCAAACTTCAAAGCCACCGCAGCCGGAGATTTCCAGTAGCCGTTCACAACGCCTTCCTGCATCATCACAAATAGCGGCGAAGGTTTAGAAACGGAAAGGCTGGTATCCACATAATGTTCGGGTTTGGTTTCGCATGCCGCAAGTCGTGTAGTATCCTTCAAGGAATCCGCCTGAGCCTTGCATTGTTCAATGCAAGCCACCTTATCCGCCGCTTTTTTCGGGCAAGGCATCCAAGCCGTCGTATCCACCATCTCCTTCACGGGCTTAATGAAATCCTTGGTCTTTAGCGCAGATTTCAAAACCTTTCCCAAGGCATCAATGGCTTCCGTATTTCCGGCAGTTCCCTCGGTAAACAGCTTAGTCAAAACCTCCGTGCAAGCCTCCAATGCCTTAGGGTTTCCGCAGGCCTTATCACCATAGCCGTAGGTAA
This sequence comes from Fibrobacter sp., assembly GCA_024398835.1. Classification (GTDB taxonomy): domain Bacteria; phylum Fibrobacterota; class Fibrobacteria; order Fibrobacterales; family Fibrobacteraceae; genus Fibrobacter. The sequence continues at coordinate 14,320 of JAKSIK010000024.1, read as the reverse complement.
ACTGGTTGGGGCAGGCATTGAAGCTTTCCAGCGGGAGCTGCTTGAACAGTTTCTCATACACGGTAACTGCTTCCTTGGGCGAAAGATTTCCGCAGTAGATTTCCTCAATCTCTCCGGACTTCACCATCTTCTTCGCTACCGCCAGATTTTTTTCGTCAATCGCGGTACGGAGCGCATCCTGGGCAAAAACACAGGAGGCCATCGCCAACACCAAAAGAATCTTCTTCATCGCAAATCTCCTGGCCTCCTCAAAATCCAAGCAGGAGGCCATCATTCAAAACCGCCCAGAATATAGAAAAATCCCATATTTTCAAACCGTTTCCGCTATTCCGCAAAGCCCAACATTTTCTACATTTGGCCCCATGAGTATGGCAGAATCATTTGACGCAGAAAAAATCCGCAGCGAATTCCCCATGTTGGTGAACGGGGACAAAGAGGCAAAACCTCTCGCCTTTTTGGATAGTACCGCTACTACCCAAAAGCCTGCCTGCGTCATCGATGCCATGGACGAATTTTACCGGGAGCACTACAGTTCCGTAAAACGTGGCGTGTACCGCCTCAGCGCCCGCACCACCGAAGCCTTCGAAGCCACCCGCAAGAATGTGGCAAAGTTTTTAAACGCCAAAAGCGAAGATGAAATCGTCTTCACCCGCGGCACTACCGAAAGCATCAATCTGGTGGCCTGGAGTTACGGCCGCAAATTCTTCCACGAAGGGGACGAAATCCTCATCAGCGGTCTGGAACACCACGCCAACATCGTGCCCTGGCAATTAATCGCCGAAGAACGAGGCGCCAAAATCAAGGTGATTCCCGTAAAAGACGATGGCGATTTGGATTTGACGGCGCTCCCCGCCCTCCTGGATAGCGTGAAGACCAAGATGGTGGCCATCGCCCACGTGAGTAATGCCGTGGGAACGGTAAACCCCATCGAAGAAATCATCCCGCTGGTCCGCCGCCTCGCGCCCAACGCGAAGATTTTGATTGACGCAGCCCAGAGCGCAAGCCATCTGAAAATCAACGTGCAGGCTTTGGATTGCGATTTTCTCGCCTTCAGCGGGCACAAGATTTACGGACCCACAGGCATTGGCGTCCTGTACGGCAAATACGAAGTTCTGGACAGCATGCCTCCTTGGCACGGCGGTGGCGAAATGATTAAAAAAGTCACTTTCGAAAAAACCACCTACGCCGACGTTCCCGCCCGTTTTGAAGCCGGAACCCCCGCCATCGCAGAAGTCATCGGTCTCGGAAAGGCAATCTTGTGGCTCCAAGAAAAGGGGTTGGAACAAATACGTTCTCACGAGGAGTCCATCGTGAATTACGCCCTCGAGAAGTTGGCCGCCATTCCGCAGGTAAAAGTCCTCGGGAACCCGCAAAAGCGGGGCGCCCTCATCAGCATCACGCTGGATGGCATCGCGGTCAGCGACGCCGCCATGATTCTCGATGAGGAGAACGTCGCTGTGCGCAGTGGCCACCACTGCGCGGAACCGGTCATGGACCGGTTCGGCCTCGATGCCACTCTCCGGCTGAGCTTTGGCGCCTACACCCTCCCGCGGGACATCGACCGCTTTGTAGAGGGAATCAAGCGCGTTTTGCGGCTTTTTGGCTAGCAGTAGTCCCGATGTTTTATGAATGCAACCGACATACATGTCAAATCATCTAAATCCATGTAATTCGGTCCAGCAGGTGCTATTATGAAAAAGTTATTGAAAATCTTGATTGTTCTGGTGGTTCTCGGAGCCATCGCCTTCGGGGTGAAAAAATTCTTTTTCGATGGCGCCGCAACTGCAGAAATTGGCGCTCCCGTCAGCGTGAAGGTGGTTCAGAATACCATCACCACATCCATTTCGGCCACAGGGTCTCTGGAACCCGTCGATCAGGTAGAAGTGGGCACTCAGGTTTCGGGCGACATCAGCAAAATCTTTGTGGACTTCAATTCCAAAGTCAAGAAGGGTCAGGTCATCGCCGAGCTGGACAAATCCAAACTGAAGGCCACACTGGACCAGACTGAAATCGCCTACAAGAGCGCGCAAATTGATTTGCAGTTCAAGGAAAACACCTTCCAGCGCACCAAAAAACTGGCCGAAAGCAACAGCGCAAGCGCGGTGGAATTGGAGCAGGCGGAATACAACTACAATTCTGCAAAGCTGGCGGTGGAACGCAGCAAGAATGAAGTGCAGCAGGCAAAGCTGAACCTCAGTTACGCCACCATCAAGAGCCCTATCGATGGCGTGGTTCTGGAGCGTGCTGTAGACGTGGGGCAAACGGTTGCGGCCTCCATGAGTACGCCAACGCTTTTCATCATCGCAAAAGACCTCGTGCAAATGAAGGTCATGGCCGATGTGGATGAGGCGGACATCGGGCAGGTGAAAGCGGGCCAGCGTGTGGAATTTACCGTAGACGCCTTTCAGGATGACAAGTTCAACGGCACCGTTCAAGAGGTCCGGCTGAATCCCACCACGACTTCGAACGTGGTAACATATACCGTTGTCATCACCGCGGAAAATCCGGAGCAGAAGCTACTGCCGGGAATGACCGCCACCTGCACCATCATCACGCAGGAAGTTCCGGATGCGATTGCAATCCCCGTGAAGGCATTGAAGTTTATGCCTGCGGAGGGGACCCCCATGATGGACCCGAAGGATATGCCGCATCCACCTCATGACGGGAAGTTCGCGCATGGTGGGCCTGGCGGTGCTAAGCCTGGCATGGGTCCTGGCCCCGGTGGCCCGGGTGGTTTCGGGCCTGGTTTTGGCCCAGGCGGCCCTCAGATGGGTGGCAAAAAACACAACCGTCCTCCTGAACTGAAGGGCAATCGGGTTTGGATTAATATGGACGGAAAGTTGGCACCTCGCCGCGTGAAAATCGGCATCAACGATGGCGTCAACGTCCAGATTCTCAAAGGGCTCAGTGTCGGTGATTCCGTCGTCGTCAGTCAGGAAGTCGTGACTGCGAAAAAGGTGGAGAAGGAAGAGGCTGCAAGCCCCTTCATGCCCGGCCCCAAGCGCAAGAAAAAATAAAAGGTGGCGCAAGCGCCATCCTTTAAAAATTTATTAAACCGGCGGCATTTTCAGCCGCCGGACTCTAATCGGGGTTTACCGACCACCCTTCATAATCTGCTTCAGCATGGAGTTCATCTTGCCGATTTGCACTGGAGCGGCAGGCTTCTTCTGCTGATTTCCGGGAGCGCCCTTACCAGCAATCTTAGCCTTCAAATCTGCAAGCGTGGCGTGACCCTGGATTCCTTGCGGGCGACCGCCGCGATTGTCGCGACCATTGAAGTTTCCCTTACCGCGAGGACCGCCAGCGCGCTGACCACGAGGACCATTTGCACCAGCGCCGGCTTCACCATCAGTCTGTTCCTGCTTCATGGAGAGGCTGATGCGCTTCTGGCCCACATCCACAGCAACCACGCGAACCTTCACCACATCGCCCACAGTGAGAGCTTCCTTGGCATCGGTAATGTACTTGTCGCTGATTTCAGAAATGTGCACCAGACCATCCTGATGAACACCGATGTCCACAAAGGCGCCAAAATTCGCCACATTGGTCACCACGCCTTCCATCCAGCTGCCTGTAATCAGGTCGTTGATGGTCTGGATGCGGTCGTCAAATTTCGCATAACGGAATTCCTTACGGGGGTCGCGACTGGGCTTCTGGAGTTCCTTCAAGATATCTTCCAAAGTAACCTTACCCACTTCGTCGCTGAGGAATTCGTCCAGCTTGATGCCCTTCACGGCTTCGCCGTTGCCCACGAGATCCTTCACAGGAACGCCCACCTTCTCCGCCATCTTTTCCACGAGGGCGTAATTTTCCGGATGGACGGCGCTATCGTCCAGCGGGTTCTCCGCACCAGGAATGCGCATAAAGCCAGCAGCCTGTTCAAAGGCCTTGGGGCCAAAGCCCTTCACATTCAGCAAATCCTGACGGCTTGCGTAGGCGCCGTTGTCTTCACGATACTTCACAATGGCTTCCGAAAGCGTACTGCTGAGGCCAGCCACATGAGCAAGGAGCGGAGCGCTTGCACTGTTCACATCCACGCCCACCATGTTCACGCAACTTTCCACCACTTCATCCAAACGCTTCTTCAGTTCGCGCTGGTTCACATCGTGCTGATACTGCCCAACGCCAATGGACTGCGGGTCAACCTTCACCAGTTCAGCCAGCGGGTCCTGCAGGCGGCGACCGATGGAAATGGCGCCACGAGTGGTCACGTCTTCCTTCGGGAATTCCTGAATGGCAATCATGCTTGCACTGTAAACGGAAGCGCCTGCCTCGCTCACAATCACGCGGGGCGGAACCTTGCCCTTGAACTTCAAAGCCATCTCGGTGCAGAAGGCGTCCGTCTCGCGACTTGCCGTTCCATTGCCAATGGAAATCAAATCAATCTTGTACTTGTCGATGAGTTGCATCAAATAAACGCAGGCGCCAGCCTTGTCGTTCTTGGGCTCATGCGGGAAAATCACGCCATGATCCAGGAACTTGCCGTTTTCATCCAGCACTGCAACCTTACAGCCGGTACGGAATCCCGGATCCAACGCAAGCACTGCCTTGTGGCCTGCAGGGGCTGCCAGCAAAACATCCTGAAGGTTCTTACTGAACACCTTGAAGGCTTCCTCTTCGGCAGCGTCCTTCAACAGCAGGCGCACTTCGCTTTCCATGCTAGGTTGGATTAAACGGTCCCAAGCATCCTGGCACATTTCTTCCAGATATGGCTTCCAGATAGTGTCTGCCTTAATCACATTGTTCTTCAGGTAGCCCACCATTTCTTCAGCAGGCACTTCAATAGAGAGGCGCAGCACCTTCTCCTTCTCGCCGCGGCGGAGGGCCAGCATGCGGTGGCTCGGAATCTTGGAAACCGGCTCGCTAAAGTCGTAGTAGTTCTTGAACTTGGTTTCCTGCTTTTCGAAATCCTTGCGGACTTTGGAAACCATGATGCCCTTCTTTTCCATCTGAGCACGGAGGTATTGGCGGTATTCCGTATTGTCGGCCAGTTCTTCAGCCAAAATGTCTGCGGCACCTTTAAGCGCAGCCTTCGGGTCAGCCAGTCCCTTCTCCTCAGAAAGGTAGATGCGGGCGATTTCTTCGGCAGTGTTGGTGCTCTGTTCCTGCTCCATCATCAAGCGGGCCAAGGGTTCCAGACCCAGTTCCTTCGCGATGGTAGCGCGAGTGCGCTTCTTCGGCTTGTAAGGAGCATAGATATCTTCCAACAGCGTCTTGTCCTTACAGTCTTCAATCTGCTTCTTCAGTTCGGGAGTGAGTTTGCCCTGTTCTTCAATGCTCTTCAGGATGGTTTCCTTGCGGTCCACCAGTTCCTGCAAATAGTCGCGACGGTGACTGATGTCGCGGAGTTCAATTTCATTCAAAGTTCCCGTCTGGTCCTTACGATAACGGGCGATAAAGGGGATGGTACCACCTTGGTCCATCAGTTCCAGAGCCTTGGCCACACGCCAGGTTTCAAGCTTCAACTCTTCAGCAATAATGGCAGAAAAATCCATGTTTCAGATTCCTACGTTTTAGATTTCATTTCGAGGATCCGCAGAACTGCACACTCCACAGGATAGCGCAGGCCTTGCGGCCCTAGTTACAACGCCCGAAGGGCAGAAGGGAATATAGTTATTTGAACTGGTTCCCGAACTTCAGGTCCAGTTCCTTGGCGCCATTCAAGTTTACCAGGCGTTCCGGTTCAAAACGGAGATTTTTGGCCTCACCTTCCATCAAATTCTGCAACCGCTCAAAAAAGATATTGTGGTCTTCACTTGTTAGTAATGTCTGGCGCACAAGCATGCCCGATTCCGTGAGGTTAGATTCTCGTAACTCCCCATCAGTAAAGCCTTTACATAAACGCGCAGCCAATTGTTTCATGCGACCGAGAGCGCCCATTTCCGTAGCACCATCCTCACGCATAAATCCAAAATAAAGCGGGAACACCGAAAGCGCCTCGGCGCCCGACAACTCCTTTGCGGGCTTTCCTTCCCAGGCATCAGCAATCTGCCCAAAAATCCAAGGATTGTGCATCGCTCCGCGACCAATGCTCACGCCCGATACTCCATACTTCTCAATGCGGTCAAAAGCCACCGCCACGCTGTTCACATCTCCGTTTCCGACCACCGGAATGCGGGCCTTCGCAGCCACATTCCCTATCCAATCCCAGTTAGCAAGTCCGTTGTAGCCCTGCAGTCGCGTGCGTCCATGCACAACCAAGAGTTCCACGCCTTCGGATTCCGCGATATCCAGCGTTTCCATCACGTTGATGGAGTCATCATCCCAGCCAATACGGCACTTCAGGGTCAGCGGGATATCAATAGCGGCCTTCACCTCGTGGAGAATTTCCGCCAGCCGCGGCAGGTCCTTCAACAACCCAGAGCCACTGCCCTTCCCCGCCACCTTCGGTGCCGGGCATCCCGCGTTCACCTCGATGTAGTCGGGATGAAGTCCATCCTGGATTTTCTTCGCCGCAGCCGCCATCTTATCAGGAAACCGCCCGAAAATCTGTATACCGAAAGGCGTTTCCTCCGGGTAAAAATGCAGTTGCTTATGCCCCGTCAGGCTGAACACCGCATCCGCGTCCGTGGGCACAAATTCCGACACCAGAAGGCCCATCCGGTTCCCCGAAAGCTCCCTGCAAAGCCTCCGGAAGGGGGCGTTGGTCACTCCATCCATGGGGCTCAGTATGGTATTCGGGAAAATTTCCCTGTTTCTGAGCCTAAAACTAGTCCGTTTCGGTGTTTCAACAACTTTCAACATTTAACCCACAATTATCCACAAAATTTCCGCAATGACCGCCCCGAAAAAAATATTAATTTCAAAAGGGACCCTTCCCTAAACTTATGTTAATCCTATATTTAAGTCGTGCCTAATATTACTAAACAATCCCTGATTCAAGATATCGCCAAATCCACCGGGTTTGTGCGTAACGATATTAAAGTTGTGGTGGAGCAGTTCCTGGACTTGCTCGGCGAAAAGTTGGTGGAAGGTAATACCATCGAAATTCGCGGCTTCGGGACCTTCGCTTGCAAGCCTCGCAAGGCTCGCCCTGCCCGCAACCCCCGCACCGGCGAAACCGTCCTCATCGAAGATCGCCTGGTCCCCACCTTCAAGTTCAGCAACGACATCAAGGATAAGATCAATTCCTTGGAAGCTATCGCCGGTGTCGCCGCCGAAATTCCTGAAGTGAAAGAAGCAGCGCCTGTAGCAGAAACAGCCGCCTCAGCAGCAGAACATCACATGGCACGCCAAAGTTCTGAAGCAGAAGCCCTGTAAAACACGCAGCTTCTTGACCTTAAAAGTTTTAACTTCTGAAAATTGGGCTTTCCTTAAAGGAAAGCCCTTTTTTACATCTAATCCAATAGTTCACGAGGCTCTCGACACAATCCCACGCCGTAGGATGCAATTAAGCAAACAGCGCCAGCTCTTCTGCAGTAAGGAACCGCCAGCCGCCAAGCCCGAGGCTCTGGTCCAGTTGCAGATTCCCGATGGAAATGCGCTCCAGGGTCTCCACATGGTTCCCTACAGCTGCAAACATGCGCCGCACCTGATGGTAGAGACCTTCCCCGATGGTAATGACAACCGTATCCGTCTCAACGCCATCTATCGCCACCCGTTCCTCCACAATCTCGCGGGCAAACACCGGGCGTCGTTCATCCTTCAGCATCACGCCCTTCAAGAGTTCCGCCTTCTGAGCCTCAGTAAAGGGCCGTGCAAGAGTCACGCGATAGCGCTTCAAAAAGCCCTTCTTCGGGCTTTCCAGCTTGTGGATAAAGTCACCCTGGTTGCTGAGGAGAATCATTCCCGAGGAATCCGCATCCAAACGCCCCACGGTCTGAATGCCCATGGCAGTAAAGCGGTCCGGCAAGAGGGCGAAAACAGACTGATGATCCCGGGCATTGTGGCTGCATTCCACATCCGTAGGCTTATGGAGCATCACATAGAGTTTTTCCACCGTAGGGACTTCCTCCCCGTTCACGGTGATATTTTCCGGCCGGGTTTCAAATTCCACAAAAGGGTCTTCCAGAACCTTTCCATCCAGTTCCACCAGACCCATGCGCACCAGAGCACGAGCCTCCTTGCGGCTCCCAAATCCAATTCCCGAAAGCAAACGTTCCAAAGTAAGTGCCGGCATCAATCCTCCGCCATCCAATCCACAATCTTCCGACGCACAAAACCAAGCTTGGGCAGTTCGCCTGTTTTAAGGACTGCCGCTCTCCGCCGCCAGAAAATAAACGCAAGAATTCCGCAATAGTAAGCCGCACACAGCAGGAATCCCAAAGTGCGGCACAAGTTCGTTGGCAAAAGAATGGTTCCAGCGGAATGCAGTTCTTTCTCATTGCACCAATCCATGCGGATGTCCCAATCCTCTAAATACGGGAAGCCCTTCATCACGCCATTGACCGCGGCTCCATACCCCATGGTTTCATAGTCCATGCGAATCCCTTCCACATAGCAATCCACAAATTTCACCTTCAGGAATTTGAAGAGGGCGACAAGCACCGCTTTCGCATACCGAAGCCCCCGGGCATCCAAATCCGGAGTCAAAAGCAAAGTCCAGAATTCCTTATCCGTCAGACTCCGCTTTTCCTTCTCTCCCTCCATCTTCTCCGACTTGCAAGTCTTTTCCTCGCCCGAATCAATATTCTCGTCCGACTTCAATTTTGAATTTTGAATTTTAAATTCTGCATTGCTTTCCCCGCCCGAACCTAATTGTGAATTTTGAATTTTAAATTCTGAATTGCCTCCCCCGCCCGAACCTAATTGTGAATTTTGAATTTTGAATTCTGAATTGCCTTCCCCGCCCGAACCTAATTGTGAATTTTGAATTTTGAATTCTGAATTGCCTTCCCCGCCCGAACCTAATTGTGAATTTTGAATTTTTAATTCTGAATTGTCCTTCCCCCACTTCTTCTCGTAATTCCAGAAGTTCTTCTTGAAGAAAAAGAAATGCGCCTGTCCGCCCCGTTCTCCCACCTCAAAAGTGATTCTAACCTTCAGCGGGAAAAAGAGCAAAACAAGCGCAACAACGCAAACAACAATCAGTAGCCAAAAAAAGACGCTACTCATTATTTTTCGGCTTCATCAGCCTTCTTGGTAATGATGTCGATAAGCTCGGCAAAGCTCTTAGTCTTGAGAATCTGGCCGAACTGTTCCTTGTAGTTACGGGCAGTAGAAAGGTCATCGATAATCAAGTCCCAGGCCTTCCAATTCCCGTTCACCAGGCTCATCTTGTATTCCAGCACCGATTCCTTGCCCTTATACCACAAATGAGCCACCACGCGGGCTTCGTCATCGCCCTTCATCTTCGCCGGTTCGTAAATGGTGGAATCCGCACGATAGAGTTCCAGACGTTTGGCGCTGGAATTGCGAACCATCCGCTGGAATTCCGCAACAAACTTTTCCTGAGAAGGAGCATCCTGCTTTTCCCAATCGCTCTTGGAAAGGGACTTCTTGGCCAGGAGTTCAAAGTCGAAGGACTCGTTCAGCAAAGTCTTCACACGCTCCGTTTCCTTCACACTGCGGTTGGACTTCTTCAGCAAAGTCTGGAGTTCTCCATCCTTCTTCTTGATGGCAGCCACAGGATCTTCCGCAGCAAAAGCCATCAGAGAGACGCATGCAATCAAAATCAACAACTTCTTGAACATATTGACTCCTTACTTGTTCATGTATATGGAATGGAACTCCTGGAGAGACCATCCCATCTTTGAAATCAATCCCGCAAATTCCACATTGTACTGGCACACCGCAAAATAGTAGTCCTTCTGCAGGTTCACATTCTGGGTGTAGGCCGATACAAGGTCCCCCGTTTTGGACTTATCCAAATCATACTGCATGGCGGCACCCTTCAAAATGGCTTCCGATGCCCGAAGACTTTCCTTCAGGGCTTCCATCTTCTCCTTGGCAGCCACCACTTGATAATACTGTTCCTCGGCCTTCGCGATGAGGCCCTCCGCCGCATAGAGTTCCTTCATCTGCAGCCCGCGATAATCCGTACGGGCGGAGCGATAGTTCTCCCAATTCTTCCAAAAGTTCAAACGATAGCGGAATCCGATTCCGATAAGTCCCGAAAGCTTGTTCACCGCATCTTCTGCAAAAGCGTTCTTCTGCATCACCTTGCGGTTGCCAGCCCAGCTTTTCACATACTGGAACTCGCCCATCACGAAAAACTCCGGAGCAAGTTTTGCTTCCGCCAAATCCATCTGCACGCGGCGAGCCTTCAGGCCCGCATTCAACTGCTTCAGTTCCGGATGGTATTGCAATGTATACTCACGTACGTCTTCCAGGGAGGGCAAAGGTTCGCTACGCGGCACAAGGCAGGTATCCTCCGCCACAAAAGTATCCCCTTCCGGCAACTTCAAGGAAAAACGAATCGCCAATTGCACACGCTTCATGCCCAAATCCGCTTCCGTCACCCCTTCCTTCACCGTATGGAGTTGCGCCTTCAAATTCAGCAAATCCATCTGGGACACATTGGGGTCGTCATCATCCAGAGCCTCTTCCAGCTGTTCGTAGGCCTTGTCCACCTGCTTCTGGGCATCTCCTGCCAATTTCTGCATTTCCATGGCCAAGAGGTAGTTGTAGTAATAGGTCTGGAGCTCTACATCCTTCTTGTGGATTTGATTGTCAATGGCATGGGATTTCTGCTGGATATCCGCTTCCAAAGCTTCCTTACCAGACTTATACTGCCCAAAATTCAATGGCTGTACGAACTTTCCTTCCACACCCCAAAATGGGCCCATTCTAGAAAAATCGTAAACATCCACCGTATCGCCCCAGTCATCCACCGATTCCTTCAAGCCGGGAGCCGGGCCCACCATCATGGATACCGTAAGTGTGGGGAGAATAGCTTCGGCCTTCAATGCACGAAGCTTATCCTGCTTGGATTCAATTCCCTGCCTCTCCTCCGCAACCTGGGGGTCATTGGAAAGTCCTGTTTCCACGAAGCGCAACACGTCATAACGAACCTCACCCGCTATGGCAACGCCCACCATCAAGATTGGAAGCAAGAATCTTAACATCGTTTAAAAATTAGAAAAAGATTCCCTGGCCAGTTTACGATACTTGGAAATCACGTGCTCATAATAACGGGTTGGGAGCGCCTCTCCGCGAGAAAGCTTCCTATCTACGGCGGAGTGGCCCAGATTATAGGCAATCAAGGCTTCCTTATAGCTCCCATACTTTCCCATAAGACGAATCAAATAGGCCGTTCCCACCGCCACATTCACTTCCGGCCGCATCAAATCTGCTTCAGAATCTACCCGGAGGCCAAAATGCTTGGCCATCATCTGGGCAGTTTCCAGCTTAATCTGCATCAGTCCCATGGCTCCCGATTCCGCACCGGAACGCATCCTTCCCCTAGCGTTGGGATTTCCGTGACTTTCCTGGGCAACCACCGCCAAAATGAGTAAGGGGTCAATGGAATAGGTCCTGGAAATCATCCAGATTTGTTCCGTCAATTTCCGGCGAGTATTTTCGCTTAATTTGTTCTTAGAAAGGTAGGCGAGCGCCTTGTCCACCTTCACGTAGTCAATGGTCCACTTTCCCCAGGTATCTAGCTGTTCAATGTCACTGCGAAGATCCTGCTCCTGCTGATTCAAAGCCTTCAATTCCGATTGACGATAATACCAACAACCAGCAAAGGAGGCCAAAGCGAAAACAGATGCGGCAAAGATAACCACCATCCAGAGGGGCGATAGCTGCAAGCTATTTTTCACGACGGGTATTCTCCAAATACTCTAGGTAAGATACCCAATCCTGTATTGCGCCAAAAGAATTCAAAAGCGTGGTATCTTCCACCACGCCTAATTTGCGAAGAGGCCCAATGGACGTTTCCAGTTTGTCGATTTCACGCACATAGCGGTCCTTCTGATTCTGGAGGGCAATAATCTGAGCCTGCTTATCCGCAATGTCACGACCTTGAGCGGCAATAATCAAGAATAAGGAGATGGCCCAGCCCACCATCAAAACGGCAATAGCGATAGCCACACTTGTACTCAAGCGAAGGCCCGTCTTTTTCCCGTAGTAAACTCCAATCTGCTTCAGTTGTTTGGAAAGTCCCGATTTCCGGTATGCTTCGCGGCTTTCATAGATTTCAAAAATGTTTCTATAACCCGCAAAGAAAGCCTCTTGCTCCTGGGATTTAAAAAGCAGAATCAAAGAGGAATTGCGTCCGCGCACACTATTCAGCAAATCCAAAAACAGCTGGAGATAATCGTTCGTTGTAAATCGGGCGCGTTCTAGATTCAGGAAGATGAAACAGCCTGGGCCCTGCGTGAGCATTTCAATCTTCTCACGAACAGCAGGCAATTGGGATACTCCAAGAACGCCGGAGAGGGCGATCTCCAATTCGTCTCCGTAGTCCACCACCTGGATGTCAATCAACTCCGATTTCATCTAAAAAGCGTCCTTCGCGAGAGAGAAACATTCACCTTGATATATTCCGCCTGCAAGCTCTCCAGAGAAACCTTCCAGTAGGGGAAAATCTGCACGCCGCCAGAAATCGGCGCAAATAAAAGCTCTGCCTCAGCATCAAAATCCAACCGCAGGCGACAACTCAAAATCTTGTCCGTCACCTCAATGGATTTTACGGCAGAAAAAATTTCCGCAGCCGTCCCATTCCAATCCACCTTCTTATCGTTAATGCGAATCGCCTGGGATTTTTCATCAAAAGACCGCATGCCCACTTCCATCAAAGTCCCAAACATTCCCGCCACGTTCACATAGGTGGAATTCTCCAGCTTGTAACTCAGGGAGAACCGAGGCCGCTCATGATGGATGGTAAAATTCTTCTCCAAATGCAGGAGGCCCTTCTCAAAATCAAAAGCATAAGGCTGCTCACCCACCAGGGAAATGTCCGTCATGCCGTTTCCGCGCTTGATTTGGTAATCGTAGGCATCCTTCAACGCAAATTTCCGCTGCAGCAAAAGTTCCTGTATTTGTGTTGCAGACCATTCCGCGCTGGGGAGCAAAAAATCTAAAAGGGATAGCGACGGTTCATTATCCTTACGACAAGGCGTCTGTAGATTTAATGAGGTTGGCTTGAAAATCAAAGTCCGCAGGGAACCACCGCCGTAGTAGTCCATCAGGAATCCAATTTCTGGATTTTCCGCCCAAATAAACTTCTTACCCGTAAAGAGAAAATCCGATACATCCAGGCGGAGGCCTGATGCATTGGAGGCATGATTCAAATCATTGTTGGCCCAAAGCAGATAGCGGAAGCCCTGCCAACAAACCTCTGGAGAACGCATTCCCTTGCCCTCGGCCAAATCGCAATAGAACATGGGAGCCATCGCCGGAAGAAGTTTCTCCGTAAGGAAGACGCGGTCTTTGTCAGAAACCTCTAGCAAGTTATTAATTTGTCTGTAAATAGACAGCAGCAGCTTATGGAGGGCGTTTACCTCCGGCCGCCGGATAAGCAAATCCCTGCAAGTTCTGCTCTTCTCGGGCAATCCAAGAGTCTTTCCCACAGAGGTAAAACTGCTGACACAGCCGGAGGGCTGCATCTGGTTCACAATATGGCCAACCGTCCATGTCTGGATATCGTTGGTCTCAACGAAGTCCATCAACCTTTGAAAGAAATTGTAAATATCAGCAGGGTTTTCGGGCAAACGCAGAACCACTACGGGGAACTTACCCTCAGAACAATAGGGCTCCAAAATTTCCTTCCAGCGGATGTCATCATCTTCAATCGCACAGGAAAGCCGCTCCGATACAGGCACAAGCCGCATCAGAGAGCCTTTGTCCTCTGTCGTAAACCATCCAGCAACAGGTTTTTCGCAATCCAAGACCTCCTGGATGGCGGATTCCGCAACAACAGCGAAGTCAAAATCCGTCCTCGCTAAAGTTTCTGTCATCTCCGTCTCCCACACCATGGAGGAGTTAAAGTATCCGGCTGGTTCTGCGTCAAAAATTTTCCGCATCGCATCTCGATGGGATTTCAACTGCATCAGCTGCAACTCCTCTGGAAACAGCGGGAGCATGGCATCGTGAAAACTTCCACCTAAGAATTCAATGCGTCCCTCACGAATACCAGCCTTAATCTTGCCGAGGGACAAGGCCTTCGCCGCCTTGCTTAAGGCATTCAGCATCCTTCCATCAAGAAAGAGAGAGCTGCGCATGTTTGCAGAATCCAGAATGGAAATAATTCCATCCAGCACATTGCGAGCAATGGCATCCGTGTTCTCACGAATGGCCGCATTACTTGTCTGCAAAATGAAAGATATAGTGGGTTTCATCAGTCTATTGAATATAGAATAATCCCGCGCGTTCGCGGGCACAAAAAAAAGCCCCCCTCGAGGGATGACCTCAAGGGGGGCGTGAATCCAGCGGCGAC
>JAKSIK010000023.1 GCA_024398835.1 Fibrobacter sp. | reverse complement strand
TGTCTACTGTTCACTTTTCCTAAAATGCTGACCCTGAGTTCCCTCAGGGTGACGGCAAAAAAATGCACGTAAATGCAGACACCTGACACCTCACACCTCAAAGTGAGGCGAAGCCGAACGACCTCATACCTCAAAGGGAACGAAGTGACCGACCTCATACCTCAAAGTGAGGCGAAGCCGAACGACCTCGCTCCTCCTAATACGTCAGCCTCACGTGTGCATGGGCTTCGACGACATTGATGACGTAGTCGGCCATCTTCTCGCAGTTGTTCACCACGTCCATATAGTGCACGCCCATGCGGTAGTTGTACTTCTGGTCGTTCACATCGTCGAAGTTCTTGTCGCGGAGCTGCTTGCGGTAGTTGTTGATTTCGTTTTCGTTGTTGAGCGCCTGGTTCACATCGACCGGCTCATCGTTCACGACGCGCAGCATGAATTCCATGGCATTGTCGCACATGACCATCATGTGGCGGATATGAGCGTACTGTTCATCGGTGAAGTCGTCTTTGCTACTGAACTTGCGACTGATGGCGCGGGCCATGTTGTAGCAGGCGTCGCCGATACTTTCGATCTCGGAGATTTCCTTGAGCATGCACTGGACCTGCGTCTTACTTTCCGGGCTCAAGTGACCTTCGGTGACCTTGTTCAAATAATCCGCAATTTCGAGTTCGATATTATCGCTGATGCCTTCGTACTTTTCAATGCGACTGAAGAGTTTGTTGAAGTCATCTTCGTTGTGGGTTTCCAGGAGCGTTGGCACAAAGCGGAACATCTTCTGCGTACGGACGGCGAAGTTGTTGATTTCCTTCTGCGCTTCGTACAGGGAAAGTTCCGAAGTCGTCAGCATGCCGGAACTGATGAACTTGAGGCGGAAATCTTCCTCTTCTTCTTTTTTGCCCTGGATAATCTTGCATATCAGCTTTTCCATCGGCTTGATGAACCAAATGAGAATCAGCACGTTGCAAAGGTTGAATGCCGTATGGAAGCCGGAAAGGGCGTAAGTCACGCGCACGCTCGCCTTCGCGATTTCTTCCTGAGTCTGCGGCACAAAGTTCGGATCAAAGCCCACCAAGTGGCAAACCATGTTCACGAACGGGTGGAATATGATGAGCACCCATATTACGCCGAACACGTTGAAGAGCATGTGCGCTAAGGCCGCGCGCCTTGCCTGCGTACTCGCCGAAAGCGCAGCGAGGTTCGAAGTCACCGTCGTACCGATGTTTTCGCCCATCACAAGCGCAATGCCCTGGTATATCGGCAATACGCCGCTCGAGCAGAGAATCAAGGTGATGGCCATGATGGCTGCAGAAGACTGCACGCACATCGTAAGCACGCTACCGAGCACAAGGAACAGGAGCGTCGTCCAGATGCCCCAGCCACCGCAGCTCGTGAAGAAGTTGATGACCGTCTCGTTATGCGAGAGGTCCATCGCCACGGCGTTTTCGCGCAAGGTGCAAAGACCAAGGAACATGAAGGCGAAACCCATAATGAATTCACCGAAGCTCTTGGTGCCGTTCTTCTTGGTGAAGCCAAGAATAATGCCAACGGCAAAAATCGGCCACACGAAACTGCTCAGGTTGAACTGGAACCCGAATATGGACATGACCCACGCCGTAGCCGTCGTACCGATGTTTGCGCCCATAATAACAGGAATGGCTTGCCCAAGTGTGAGCAAGCCAGCGTTAACGAACGAAACTGTAAGAACGGTAGTCGCAGTCGAGGACTGCACGGCGGCGGTAACAAACGTACCCGTAAGTAGCCCCCCGACACGGTGTTTAGTCATTGTGCCAAGGACTGCGCGGAGATGCCCGCCGGTGAGTTTTTGCAAGCCTTCGCTCATCGTTTTCATACCGAACATGAGGAGCGCAAGGCACCCGATCATCTTTAAGATCATCAAAATCATAGGACCTTCCTATTATATGTACGCCGTTATCGGATCATCATCACTGCTTTTCAGCTAGTCCGGGCTCACAGCGTTTGTTGTTGTTTCACTGAGTTCGGCACAAATATAAAAAAGCACCCCTTCACTAGGAAAGGGGTGAGGCTAATTTTTTTAAAAGAAAGCCCTAAAGGCCATTTGGAGGGCTTTTAGGGCTTAAAGTTGCGGATTTGAGGAATTATTTAACTTTCACAATCTTCGTAATGCCGTTAACACGCACAAGATAGTTCCCGGCACGCATTACAGGAACGCCGAAATTTGCAGATTCCACGCGGCCAACGGTAGCGACACGGCCTTGCATGTCGAATATGGCAAACTTTGCTCCAGTCGGAGCACCAGCAAACAGAATATTGCGTTTGCCGGCAGTTACACTGAAGTGCATTCCCACAACTGGGGTAATACCAATCTTCTTGCTGCTAGAGCTATTGGCAGAAGACGAACTGCCTTCCGAGCTGCTCGATTCTTCCGCAGAAGACAAACCGCCTTCCGAGCTGCTCGATTCTTCGGCAGAAGACGAACTACCTTCCGAGCTGCTCGATTCTTCGGCAGAAGACGAACTACCTTCCGAGCTGCTCGATTCTTCGGCAGAAGACGAACTACCTTCTGAGCTGCTCGATTCTTCCGCAGAAGAGCTGGTTCCGGAGTTGCTGGAACCTTCCGCAGAGGAGCTGGACTCAGAGCTGGAAGAAGCGATTTCTTCGAAGTTAGCCGTAAAGGTGGAATCACCCTTCACGATGATGGTCCTTTCGGCAGCAGCGTTCACATCATCTTCCCAGTTGCTAAACTTGTAGCCATCCTTTGCAATAGCCGAAAGCGAGACCTCTGTACCATAAAGGTACGTGCCGCCACCCGTTACAGAACCCATGTCGGAATCATTCGAGGCAACAGCAATAGTATATTCGTTGCCATCCCAATTTGCATAGATATTCACAGTACCGACAGTCGTTTTTGCAATTTCAGCAATTTCTGTACCTTCGGCGAAGTCTTTATCTGTAAACCAGCCCTTGAACCCGTAATGTTCGCGAGTCGGGGTCGGGAGGGCCACCTGTTCGCCATAGATGTAGCTCTTGCCTTCGCCATCCTTAAAAGCACCACCGTTCAATTCGGCGACAATCGGGAAAATAACCTTGCCGTTGCCATCTGCAGCAAGCGTCGGGTAAACATCCGGCGTTTCAAGGGCTAAATTCTGGCCCCAGATTTTCCCCTCGACATCATAACCGACAGTTTCGCCATCAGTTTCAGCAGCGGCAAAGTCATGCATGGCAACAGCCACAGTGCCATCGGCAAATTTTTCGAGAGACACAGCAGTAGCACCATTAAATTCTTCATCACCATAAGACTTGTAACCTTCATTTGCCAGGTAGAAGGTATTATCCAATGTGACAACAGTCTTCTCGCTCAAACCGCCGACAATACCACCAAGTCCGGAAGAACCATCGCTAGCGCTTACCTTTCCTGCATAATAGGAATTCCTGACAGATAGCGTATAAATTAATTCTCCAACCAAGCCACCAGCTTTCCCTGATTTTGCAGACACATTGCCCTTGGCGTAGGAATTTTCGATGGTGGTAGAAGGAGCAAGTCCAACCAAGCCACCCGCCTGATAATAGTTTTCGCATTGTACATCACCTTCCGAGAAAGAACCCCTTATCGTCAAATTGGATTCAGCCACCCCAACAAGACCGCCAACACCAGGATAACCGCTTTTCACGTTACCTTTGGAATAGGAATTTTCAATTTCAGTATCACCCTTTGCCACCCCTACCAAGCCGCCTACATTCGTAGAACTTCCACTCACATCACCAATAGACCAGGAATCCTTTATGGTCAAATTAAATCCAGATCCTACAAGACCGCCACAATCAATGCCACTGCATTTCACGTTACCCTGGAACGAGGATTTCTCTACCACGGTATTCAATCCATAACCAACTAAACCACCAGCAAACCCACCTATGGATTCCACGTTTCCTTCCGCCTTGGAATTGATGATTTTTAAAGAACTTAGACGTTCTTCTTTATGTTTATTAAAGTTTCCAATCAAACTGCCACCATGTATTCCTGTTTTTACATCACCTTTGGAAGCTGAATTTTCAATTAGCACTTCAGCGTCATCCACCTGGCCCACAAAACCACCTGCCTGGCTGCTCGATGCAGTAACACTCCCCTCAAAAAAAGACTCCCTTATACTCAACTGTTCTTCCACTAATCCGGCAAAGCCACCTGCACTCGTCGTTCCATTTACACGACCTCTAACCGTTGAATTTTCAATGATCAAATTCTCCGCTATTCCAACAAGGCCTCCCGTCGCAAAAGAACTAGATACCATTCCATCAAAACTTGAATTCCTTATGGTTAACGAAGTTGTCGAGCTGTCACTGAAATAATCTGCAACAAAACTACCCGCCGCGGAGTTTCCATACACAATTCCATTTAACGTATCCCCGGTCATGCTTAAAATACCTTCATTTTGGCATACCAAGCCACCCACATTATAAGATGATCTTATATAAAAATCATCAAGTTTCAGGCTATCAATAGCAACAGCATGCGCAGAATTTCCCACATATCCAAACAAGCCAATAGGGAACTTTGAATCATCATTAATATACAACCCCCTAATGGTATGGCCCTTGCCATTGAACTTGCCAAGAAACGGGTGTTCTTTAGTTCCAATCGGGGTCCATTCTACAAAATTTGTGGTATTACCAATATATTTACCATTTTCATCGACATTCGACGTTCCATCGGCAGTTTTCAGCACATTTGAATTGAGAGTAATATTGGCAGTAAGTTTAGCGCAAATGCCAGCCGTTTCTTCTTTGCTCGCTGTATTTATAAGCTCGGCAAAACCGAGCAGTTCTTCTACCTTCGAAATGGCATAGCAACCATCCGATTTATCCACTGCAGGAATTTCCATAAGATAAATATTCGGTAAAATGATTTGGTCAGCCATTGCAGAACCCGCAGCCGCCAGGGTAGCAAGAATTGCTAAAAAGATTTGTTTTTTCAATTTTATCACCTCGTAAAAGATTTTCTTCCCCAAAATAGGAGAGCAATCTAATAATAGAAACAACATGTATTAGTCTGCAATAGCCCATTTGGGCTAATACTTCACGCCAAAATAGTACTACGGCATGTAATTTATTTTATACAAAAAAAGCCCTAAAAAGCATTTGTTGCTTTTAGGGCTCGAAATTCACGCTTTTGCGAGATTTTATTTCAATTTCACGATCTTCGTCACGCCGTTAATGCGCACAAAGTAACCACCGGCACGAGGTACGTTCACGCTAAAGTTTGCAGATTCTACGCGGCCAGCGGTAGCGACACGGCCTTGCATGTCGAGTATGGCAAACTTTGCTCCAGTCGGAGCACCAGCAAACAGAATATTGCGTTTGCCGGCAGTTACACTGAAGTGCATTTCTGCAACTGAAGTAATGCCAATCTTCTTGCTGCTAGAGCTGTTGTCCTTGGCAGAGCTGCTGCTGGACTTGGCCTTGGAAGAACTGGATTCTTCGGCAGAGGAGCTTGACTCAGAGCTGGAAGAAGTGATTTCTTCAAAGTTTGCTGTAAAAGTGGAATCACCCTTCACAACAATCTTCCTTTCGGCAGTGGCAACACCATCCGTCCAATCGCTGAATACGTATCCGGACTTGGCGATTGCCTTGAGCATGACTTCACTTCCATAAGCGAACTTGCCGCCACCCGTCACGGAACCCTTAGCATCGTCCTTCGACACAGCCTTGATGGCGTATTCATGCTTGCTCCAATCGGCGTAAATATTCAAAGCGCCAATCGCCGTATCAGGAATTTCTGCAATCAGAGATTCATCGGCAAAGTCCTTATCCGTAAACCAGCCCTTGAAATCGTAATGTTCACGAACAGGAGTCGGAAGTTTGCTTCCATTGCCGTAAACATAGCTAGAAATATCGCCACCCTTCAAGGAACCGCCGTTCAATTCCACAACGACAGGGAAAACGATTTCACCGCCATTTTCAAAAAGCCTCGGCAACAAATCCGGAGTCGCAGCCGCGACATTCTGCCCCCAAGCCTTACCGTCAACAGACGAGTCCGCACTGACGTACTTATGCAAAGCAATAGCCAAAGTACCATTCTCCATATCTTCAACGGATACCGCCGAAACTCCTTCTAGTGCAGATTCACCCATCGCCTTGTAGGATTCGTTTTCCAAGTAATAGACGTTTTCAAAGGAAGTTTCGCTATTAACATTCTCCCCCACAACACCACCAATATTGGAAGCACCCTCGCCAATGCTTACGGCCCCTGCATAATAAGAATTCATGATATTCAGGGAGGCCGCCTGCAAGCCAACAAAACCACCCGCAGTGCCCTCTTCCCCATGCACATTCCCCTTGGAGAAGGAATTCACAATAGATAAGCCCGAGGCAGCCCCAACAAAGCTACCGACCTGGGATAAGCCCATCACAACACCTTCAACAACAGATGCCGTTATCGACAAAGAAGCTACAGCGTGCCCAACCAGGCCACCGACAAAAGAATTTGCACTTATATAGGAATCCAAAAGCTTCACGCTATCGATAACGACATTGTGGGATTCACCACCTACATAGCCAAACAGCCCCGCTTCAGACAAGTTAGATTCATTTATATACAATCCACTTATGAAATAACCCTTTCCATTAAACTTCCCAAGGAACGGCCGTTCCTGTTTTCCGATAGGTGTCCACTGGGAAAAATTCAAGCCATCCATATTAAAGCCAACGTTTGATTTTTCTTCCACAGAGGCAAGCACATTCTCGTTCACGACAATGTTCTTTGTCAGCACGCCGCATGCAGTGTTTTCGCCTTCATTCACAACAGAGGCAAAGGCATAAAGCTTCTGCACATTGGAAATTTCGAAGCAACCATTTCCATCCTTCTGCAAAATTTCCGCATACAATTCAAAGTTCCCTTCCGCAGTAGAAGGAATTTCCGTATAAGCCTTTCCAGAAAAGTCAGCCTTATCGTTCCAATCGGCAATATAGTCCCCTCCGGCGAATTTTCCAGACGGAAGCGTCATAGCAACACCTGCTATGTATTTTTCCACTTTCGTTTCACTAGCCGGATAATGCAATGTCACGGTGCCCACCGACGGGCCTCCTACAATTTCGTTGGAGAAGTTCGGAAGCGCTTCGCCAGCCGTCACATTCTGGCCCCAGATGGAGCCATCTACGCCGTTTTCGTTATACAGTTGCAGGAACGTCGCCACAGTGCCATCCGTAAAGTAGTGCTCATCAAATTCCGTCCCATAATTGCTTGCCTGACCGGATAAATAATATACGTTGTCCATATTCGCAGAGTCTACAGAAATACATCCCAGGAGACTTCCTCTCGAGTCCAATTTTTTTGCGCTAACGACACCCGCATTGTAGCCATTAAAGACTTCGAGACCTTGACCATATATAGTATTACCGACTAAGCCACCAACACACTCTTCCGCTTCAATTTTTCCGACATTGTAAACATTGGACAATTGCAAGGGCGTTTTTTTATTAATGTATCCCACGATACCGCCAGCATAGACAACACCCTTAACAATGCCCGCATTGAAAGCATTCTCGATACGGGCAGTGGCATCCGTTTCGAAAAGCCCAACGACACCTCCAACTGCTTCATCACCATTGAAATACGAATCCACGATTCCCACGTTTTTGATGGTCACTTCAGATTCTTTAGAACTAGAGACCTTCCCAAACAAGCCTACGTAATCAGCCAAAGTATCATTGACGTACAAACCAGAAATCGTATATCCCTTGCCATTGAACAAACCCATGAATGGTTTCGTTGAACTGCCTATCGGATTCCAACGAGTAAAGGATGAGGAGTCCGCATCGTTGATTTCACCATTGACGAGCACATTCTTGTTCACGATAACGTTATTCGTAAGCACGGCGCAGGCAGAATTTTCGCCGTCATTCACAAGTTCGGAGAACGCGAACAACGAGGCGGAATCGGAAATGGCCACGCAACCATCGGTCATATTGAATTTAGCCGCATACAATTCCAAGTCGCCCTCCTTGTCCGAGGGAATGGCAGTCATCCTAATACCGGACAATTGAGAATTTTCATACCAACCTAAGATATAATCCCCATTGTCTGTTTTACGAGGCAATTTTTGTTCAATACCTTGTACATAACTGCTGTCCTTCATGTTTTCGGAAGAAAAATGCAACGTGAGTTTGTAAGGCTCTGCGGCTCCCTCAATTATTCTACTAAAGTTCGGCAACTTATCGCCAGCCGTCACATTCTGCCCCCAAATGGAACCATCTACACCGTTTTGATTATAGCGATGCAGGGAAGTTGCCACGGAACCATATTCAAAGAATTCCTTTTTTACAGCATTGCCATAAGTTTCACTTTTCGAGCCAAGATAATAAACATTTTCACACGAGATTTGAGCATAATCTGGACTGCCGATAATGTTACCGGAATACCTTCCACTAACCTCACCGACATTATAACCATTGTATATACTTATCGTATTGAAATTTTGGCCTCCTATAAAGCCTCCAGCACCGATGTCTCTGGCTTTAATATTTCCCGTATTGTAGGCATTGGATATCTGCACCTCCGCCGGCTGATTCAACAATCCAAGCATACCAACAATTCCTCCAACTATGCTCTCACCATTCACAGAACTAGCATTGAACACATTTGCAATATTGGCCGAGGCGCCGGAGCAAATCAATCCGAGAATTCCGCCTATAACTTCTTTTCCATTAAAATACGAATCCACGATTCCCACATTCTGGATAGTTACAGTAACCCCGGAACCACTGACATAGCCAAATAAGCCAACAAATTTGCCATTTGCATCATTGAAGTACAACCCGGAAATCGTATGGCCCTGGCCATCAAACGAACCTTGGAATGGAATATTTTCCGTACCTATCGGGGTCCACTTGCGGAAACTTGAGGTATCGC
This sequence comes from Fibrobacter sp., assembly GCA_024398835.1. Taxonomy (GTDB): domain Bacteria; phylum Fibrobacterota; class Fibrobacteria; order Fibrobacterales; family Fibrobacteraceae; genus Fibrobacter. Next base: position 19,102 of record JAKSIK010000023.1, on the reverse strand, counting down.
CAGTATATTCGCCCTCGTCATTGACGTTCGCATTATTTATGCCAAGCACGTTCTCATTCACCACGATATCTGCCGTGAGTTTGGCGCAAGCCGTAGGGTTCGCAGTTTTGCCATCCGTGCCATTCACGATAGATGCGAATTGATACAATCCATCTGAATCGCTTATCGAAAAGCAACCTCCTGCCATCGTAAAGCCCACTGCAGCCAGTATAATAATGGCGACATGAAAAACGTTTATTTTCATAAGTATGCACCCTATTAAGGGGGAACTTCAAATATCAAAATTTTAGAAGTTCCCAAATTCAACTATCAACAAATATAAATTACAAAGTAAACAAAACGTTACAATGTTTTTAAAAATATAAAAGAAACACTGCAAGATCCCCGATCAGGTCGGGGATGACAGCTCTGCAGGCGCCAGGGACGACAGCTCTGCAGGTGCCGGGGATGACTGTGCGGGCTGTTACTTGCTGCGAATCATCGCGACGGCCTGCGCTTCAATTCCTTCTCCGCGGCCGGTAAACCCAAGCTTCTCCGTCGTGGAACCCTTGATGCCGACCTGTTTGATGTCGAGGCCCAGCACGCGGGCGATATTCGCCTTCATGGCGTCCTTGTGCGGATTCACCTTCGGACGTTCGCAAATCACCACGCTGTCGATGTTCACGATTTCGAAGCCCGCCTTCGCGACCTCCTCGCCAACCTTGCGCAAAAGTTCAAGACTATCGGCACCCTTGAAGGCCGGGTCCGTATCCGGGAAGTACGTTCCGATATCGCCGAGGCCCGCGGCCCCGAGCAAAGCGTCACTGATGGCGTGCAAAAGCACGTCTGCATCGCTATGGCCCAAAAGGCCCTTTTCGTACGGGATATCCACCCCGCCAATAATACACTTGCGACCTTCCACAAGCTTGTGGACGTCAAAACCGATACCAGAACGATAAACTTTTTCCATGGCTGTAAATATAGAAAAACTCGCAATTTCACGCGGGTTTCTGAATTATAATTGCAAATTCAATGCAACTATGCCAAAGCAGAAAAGAGAACCCAACTACTTTGCAGAGGAACGGTCCTTGATTTTCTTGTCTTCGCAATATTGCGTTGATGGATTATACGGTTTGCCATTACAAGAGTAAAGCTTACTTTCGTAACAGTACTCTTCCGACGGGTCGAAGCTTTCATCGCCACAAACGGCCTTGAAGAACTTCGTAGTATCGGCATCCTTACCTTCACCACAAACTAAAAGAACAATACCATCCTTGTCGCTAGCAATTGAGCAGTCATCGCCGTACTTACCAATACGGCTATTTTAGACAACTCCAATTTTTTCATTGCCACAAGTCAGTTCATAATCGCCATCGGAATTTTTCTTGGCGGAGCAATTCACCCACATTTGTCGTATCGCAAGCCCGAACATAACCATTCCACATCAAGCAACAGCTGAATGGATAACTTTTGAAGCAGAAAATATTTTCATGATTTCATCCTTTTGTTTAATTAAAGGTACCCCTAATTCTGCAATGTGTTATGGCGAAATTTTTCAAAATGAATTATTAGAGGTAACCAAAACAAAAAGGGAAAATGAATATCACAACCAGAATCAAAAAAAAGGCTGAACAAAGCAAAATTGTTCTACCTTATTTAAAATGTTTTACGCAAAAAAAGACATTCCATACCATTAATGCATAGAAATATTTTAAGGATTGCCGAGAATTGAAAACCGCAAGCTAACCCTTGGCAATGTTTGATGGCTCTACGGAAATGTTGAAGGCGACAGGACCACTATAATCAAGCAATGCTGTACGACGCTTGAGTTGGACTTCCTTCATTTTCGGTGTTTGATACTTTTTTTTCATATAAAAATCCTTTGGCAACAAATATAGCAATCACGAACGACATGCAGATTCACCTTAGCACAAAGAAGCGCCCAACAAGGGCACCCTTGCGCAGACAGGCTTCAAAAGAGGCGATTTAATAATCTTCGTCACTGCCCTCGTCGTCTGATTCTATATCAACAGGAATTTCGCTGAACTGCAAAAGATTAGCGAAATACGGCATCTCAACAACTTCCATCTTCGGCGATTGATATTCCTTCTTTTCCATATTTCACCTACTTGATAATAACCTTTTTGCCATTATGATAGTACGTCCCCTTGGCCGTCGGTTTCCCGTTGAGAGCGCGTCCCTTCATGTCGAACCAGCGATTGTCCTTGATAACAGTCGGAATCACCTTCACGCGATTGACGACCATCGTCTCTTCCTCGTCATCTTCGACTTCATCGTCATCCTCGATGTCGATGCCGATGAATTCGGGCGTGGAGGCGATACTAGAGAATCCATACCCAGCCGGACGTCCCGGACGTCCCGGGGCACCCTTCGGAGTAGGCAGCGGATCCAGCGTAAGATACATGCGCATCGGCACGATAGACGCACCCTTACCAAGTTTAACAAACTGGCCTATCCTGCTACCGTTTTGCTCCTGGGCGGCAAAGCCGTACGCATGACCGAGTTCGGAATCTCCCTCTAGCCATTGCTTGTACTTGAACATGCCACGCATCGTCCACGTAATTCCGTCGTATGTAGACGACGCGTCATAGGATTCCGCAGTCGTGTTCAGAACCAACTTTTCACCAGAGACATTGAACTTAATCTGGGTAGAGCCCTCGGAATCAATCATGATGTACGGCCGATTCGCCTTGAGCGTACCCGTAACCGAGGAGACCTTCACTGCATAGGTGTAGACAGGATCATCGGCCACCCTCTTGAACTTGTAGAACGAATGGTTCTCTACAGACGTTGCAGGAACGGAGAACGGAAGCATCACCGTCGTAAAGGTGTTCGCCATGACATTACGCTTATAGACAACAGTGTCCACCTGCACATCCGTCGGAATCAAGAGAGATTCGTCGGAATCGCCGTTCAAGGTTGCCACCAGTTTGTCATTGACAGTTTCAAGTTCCACGCCGCTAATCGGGTAGAGTTTGTTACCGCCGATTGCAGCGACCTGGTCGGCAGAAAGAATGCCCTCGTAAATTGCGCCATCGGCATAGAACTTCTTGCCAGATTTCACGATGACCATGGCGCCGTCCGTGTAACCGGCATCAGCCAAAGTCGTGCTGTAGTCCGCGCTAGTCCAGTCAAGAACGATAGTTTTGGCATTCGTGCTTGCATTGACATCGATAGTCGGGTACTTGTCGCCCTCTGCCTGGACCCAGACGTAGCCACCTTCGCCATCGCGCAAAGCAGCAAGAACAGTACCGTCAGCGAATTCAGTGACGGACTTTTTCGTAGACCCGCCGCCTTCTTCAAATCTACTTTCACCGATAGTGAAGCTATTTGTTACCGTTACTTCCCCCTTGCCACCTTCAGCGACAAGGTCATCCACAACTACTTCAATATTTGAAGGATAGCTAATAGTGCCATAGTTGAAGCTGTTAGTTACAGTCGACGCATCATCCACCGAGGAAGTGATGCCACCAATACAAGCTTCCTCTCCACTACCGCCAATATGCATGGAACCCACATTGTACGAATTGCTGACAACCAATGCATCGGCATACCCGACAAGACCGCCACCCCAATAGCCACCATTCAGTGAGCCCTCGTTATACGAATTGCTTATAGTCAACAAGCCACGTTCAATCAATTTCTCTCCATCGTAAATACCTCTAGCGGCGCCAACAAGGCCGCCAAAACCAGAGCCGGGAGTATTCACAAAACTCGCATTGTAAGAATCACTTATGGTCAACGAGCCACGAGCAAAGCCGACAAGACCGCCCACATAACTTCCAGCCATGATGTAGGAATCCACCAAGCCCACACTATCTATGGTGACTGTTCCATTCACATCGCCAAACAAACCAACATCGTCAGCATCAGTATCATTGAAATACAGACCGCTGATGGTATGACCCTGACCATGGAACGTGCCCCGGAACGAAATATCCTGGCCAAAACTATTCGTTCCAAAACCTATCGGGGTCCACTCCTTAAAGCCTCCTACGGGAGCGGTGTTCAGTTCGCCAGCCGAGGTCAGCACGTTTTCGTTCACCACGATGTTTTCGGTAAGCTTGCCGCAAGCATCTGATTTGAAACCACTATTCACAATAGCGGCAAAGATGTAGAGATCATCTGCGTTCGAGATTTCGTAGCAGTTATCACTGTTATCCAAGGTTATCGGGAACACAATTTCACCTGTTAACGTCGGAGTTTTATCGGTACCCACAACTTGGCCCCAAATGCTAGCGCCTGTGACCACAGAAGAGTTACTGCGCAAAGCAAGGGCTACCGCACCATTTGCAAATTCCTTCGAATTCCTTGAAAATGCGTTAGGTCCACAGTCTGCGCCAGAACCTTCAAGATAATAAGAGTTAGATATCTTGCTAGAGACACCTGATACATCACCTGCATAACCCATCATCGCGTTCCCGAGTTCTTCTCCGTTTTTCACAGGGCCGGCATTATAGGAATAACCTATTGAATTACCCGAGCCAGCGAGACCACCAACATAACTAGTACCTGTTACAGAACCTACATTATATGAAAATTTGATATCTCCGGGATTACCAATAAGGCCACCAACATATTTAGTTCCATTCACAGAACCTGAATTATACGAATTCTCCACATTAAAACTTTGACTTCTATTATTTCCACCAACGAGACCTCCAACATAATCCGTTCCCTTCACAACGCCAGTATTATACGAATTCTTCAGAGATAATTTACCGGCAGCAGATCCCATGGCAAATCCTACGATACTGCCAACATATTTGCCACCCTGGAAATACGAGTCCACCACTCCAACACTGTCAATGATGACCGCTCCGGATGTATAGCCGAACAAGCCGACATTGTCTGCATCCGAATTATTGAAATACAATCCGCTGATGGTGTGGCCCTGACCATTGAACGAACCCTTGAACGGATTGGAACTGTTACCAATCGGAGTCCACACATTTACCGGAGCCGTCCCGTTATAGGAACCATCCGAATTCACTTTTGAGTTGCCCTGCTCATCAGTAAGCACATTCTGGTTCACCCTGATGTTTTGAGTAAGTTTGGCGCAGGCGAATCCGTATGTATAGTTCTGGTTATTCACCATATCCGCAAATTTGTAAAGCATATCCGCATCGGAAATTTGATAGCATCCATCAACAACCGGGATTGTCTTCGTCTTTGCATAGAAATTCAAATTAGTATTGGCATCTGCCGGGATTTCAGTAGCAGCATCTCCCGTAAAGTTCTGGTTATTGAACCATCCTTGAAAAATTGTAGCGTCCGTATACTGGTGCGTAGACGGAAGTGCCTTAGCCTCACCTTCCACATACGGAATTTTTTCAATTTCATTTTCAGAATAATGCAGAGTTGCAACATGCGCAGGAATGACTGTTTTACCCTGATCCTGAGTAAAATCCGGATAAACATCACCATCGTACTGATACCAAACTTCACCGTCTTCGCCACTACGCAGCAAAGCGAACACAGTACCGTCGGCAAAATCGTTGGCGGACATTCCAAAGCCATTGCTTTCTTCTGCCAAGTAATAACAATTGATGGGAGTAAAAGAAATCTGCCCCAGAGTGGTTGTCGAAGTATTGGTTATAGCAAAACCATCAACACTTCCATAGTTATAGCAATTTCTTATTTCAACAGAACTCATGGAGTAATCCACCTCAATACGGCCAACAAGACCTCCAATATTATTTCTTGAAGATCCATTTATCGTACCTGTGTTATAGGCATTGGTTATATTCAAAGTTATGCCAGCATTTGATGTAGGATTTTTTACACCACCTATAAGGCCACCAACATAACTAGAGCCAGTAATGTTCCCTGTATTAAAACTGTTTGCTACAGTTACCGACACAAGACCAGAGGTTCCGCCAACAAGGCCTCCAACATAATTATGAACTGAGCTATTGTGATCTTTACCAATTACAAGGCCGTCATTATGAACACCTGTTATAGTTAAATTCAAACTATTTGCTGTAGCATTTTCAACATAACCAATAAGGCCACCAATATAGCCTGTACCATCATCGTAATGACTATAAACAGCCGCACCACTACTCACATTCTCAATAGTCAACTCACCATCGGCAACAATATGACCAACAAGGCTACCAACATAAACATTTCCACCAAAATAGGAATCGGAAATATTCAAATCCTTAATTGTGACATCAATGTTATTTCCACCTATATAACCAAACAAGCCAAAATTTTCCGACTTTTGATAGAAATACAACCCAGAAATTGTATGCCCTTGGCCATCAAAAGAACCTTGGAAAGGAGTGCTAGATGTTCCTATCGGAGTCCAAGTATCACTCGGTGTAGTTCCTGTAAATCGTCCCCAAGTGTTGACATTTGCATTGTTCGTCCCGAGCACATTCGTATTCACAACGATGTCCGCATCGAGTTTACCGCAAGCGGTTGCATTCCCTGCATTCACCAACTTTGCAAACCCGTACAGTTCATCGGCATCGCTAATCAAATAGCAGCCTTTGTCATCTTGATTCGGCGTTGTAGATGTATGAGTTGCCGCACTCGCCATCCCCACAGCGAGCAAAATAAACAAAAAAGGGCATTTTTTGAGCATAAATTCTCCTTCTTGAATTATACTTCAGTTAAATGCAAAAAATTCCACAAATGTTTATTAAAAAAATATCAAAAAAAAATCAAAATAATACGGAGCCTCAAAAAAAAGTCGCCTCCCCTTGTAACGGAGGCGACAAATTCTACGCAAATTTTGCGTAAATCAACAATTTAGAGCATCTACAATGCCTTGATTTCCTCTTCGGAAAGGCCGGAACATCGAGCAATCTTATCTATTGAATCGCCTTCCGCAAGCATGGCTTTCGCCATTTCACAAGCCTTCGCTTTCGCCCCTTCTGCACGGCCCTCGGCACGACCCTCAACACGACCTTCTGCACGGCCCTCGGCACGCCCCTCTGCACGGCCCTCAACACGGCCCTCGGCACGACCCTCGGCGAGGCCTTCCTTACGCGCCTCACGACGTTCAATGGAAAGTTCATATTCGCGATCGACCATGTCTTTAGCCTCCGACAAGAAGAAGTCTATACTAAAGTTACTCAATTTGGCAAATTTTTGCAAGACCTCCACATAGGGGTTTCCAGCCAATGCGCCCTCGTTCTCGTTGTTGACAAATTCGATAGCACGAAGCCATTGAGCAAGCGGACTATTGTCGGCTTTGTAACTGTTGTCATAGAATTTCTGCAATTCCACAAGAATCAGCGTCTGCTTGTCAAAATAACGTTTTCCATCCTCGTTCCTGAAGCAAACCTCATGGCGGTATCGCTTGGAATCGGAATAAGCATCGAACATTTGGAGAACCACGAAGTTCAAATCTCTCAACTTGTAGACATCACCGGGGAGTTTACTCGCCGCAGTATGCTTGGAAGTATAATACACGATGCGATCCGGAAAATCGGACGACCCCTTGTGCTGAACTTCCAAAACAATGCGGTTATGTTCAGGATCTTCCGCTACCAGGTCCGAGCGGATTTCCTTGGAAAACGGACCACCCGGAAGAGACGGGTCGACAAAAGTGAGTTCCGAAATGCAATCCGGACCATCCAACTTGATTGCCGCATTCAAGAAATCGATGGTCCACTTCACATATTCCGGATTTCCGAAAAACATCCGGAACACGGCATCATTGTAAAGATACGCGAACTTGTAGCGTTCGCAGTACTTTGCAATACAGGCAGCCACATCGCCACCGCTTACACGCGTTTCATGAATTTTCTTGAGCATTTCTGCATATTGATTTCTGTTCATTTGGAACCTCCTTTTGTTATGACTAGTCCATGTCTGGGCATACTATCCCATTTTTTTAGAACAAAAAAAAACACCCTTTTCTCGGATGTTCTGAGGTTTTCCAAAACTGCGAGCATTAAGATAGAACTTATGCAAAACCTGTAAAGGGTCAATATGTAATTTATTTGTAAAAAAGGTAATCTACCGCCAGTTGTTGAGCCCAACTTTTTTTGGGGGAGCAGTTCACTAGCCAGTAGTTTTCTTTTTTTACAAAAAATCGCCCCCTGTAACGGAGGCGACATTTTATACTCAAACTTAACGTTAACTAAGCTTTTTTTACTATCCAATCAAGGCGATGTTCGGCACAACACCCATGGCAAGGAGCACAAGGGCTGCAACCGTAACACTGAACTTGAGTAAATAGCTGAACGGAGCCGAGCACTTGCAGCAGCACTTGCATTCGGCTTCGTCCTTAAGCGGCATGAAGAGTACGAATGCTATGCGCAGGTAGTAAACCGCCGCGACAAGGGAAAGGCCAAAACCGGCGATAGCAAGCCAGCCAAGACCGCTCGAGAAAGCTTCCGTAAAGAGAGTGAACTTTGCAAGGAAACCTGCGACAGGCGGAAGGCCTGCAAGACTTGCCAAGCAAACAGTAACACCAAGGGCAACAAACGGGCGCTTGCGGCCACGGCCCTGGATATCGTCCAAAGTTTCGTTCCTGTCGTCCTTACCGGCGAGGTAGGCAACACCCGTAAGGGCGCCAGCACTTGCCACGGCATAGGTGATAAGGAAGTAGAACATGGCACCCATCTGCACAGTACCTTCGTTTGCGTAGTTCGGGAGCAAAAGGCCAATCACGATAAAGCCTGCATTCATCACGGCGGAGAATGCAAGGATTCGACGGATGGACTTCTGGGCAAGGCCGCTAAATGCACCGATAATCATGGATGCAAGGGCGACTATAAGCACCATGTAGAAAAGTCCCTTGGACTGGCTAGCGATAGTTACAGGTTCTGCAAGGTTCCAGGCAGGAGCGGTACCTGCTCTTGTAACAAGGATTCCAAGCCACACGGAGGCAAGGGCAGCCAAGGCGCCAACCTTCACAACTGCAGCCATGAAACCGGTAACGGCAACAGATGCACCGGTATAGACATCGGCAACCCAGAAATGAACCGGAGCAGCACCAGCCTTGAACAGGAGGCCAACCACCGTAAGCAGAACACCAACGCCATACAAGGCTTCGCGGCCCTGGATGCAAGAGGCAAAGAAGTGAGTCGAACCAGTTGCGCCATATACAAGAGCCACACCATAGAGGAAAATGGCACTGAAAATGGAGCCAGATACAAAATACTTGAACACGCCTTCATTTGCATTTTCATCCTTGCGGCGAATACCCACAAGGGCGTAAATCGGGAAGCTTGCAAGTTCCATGCCAATAAAGAGGGCAAGGAAATCGATGGCCTGCGTCATGAGGAGGGCTCCGCATGTAGCAAGCATCAAAAGGGAGTAAGCTTCGCCGCCCTTGAACTTTTCGTGGCCAAGCGTCCACTGAAGGCCAGCAATGCCAAGGAATGCGCACAGAAGAATTGCAACGCCGAGGAGCTTCCTTACAGGATCCATGGCGTACAAGTTCATGACTGTATCGGCAGAGCTATAGTAGAACGATGCCATACCGACAAGCACAAAGAAAGATGCCACCCACGGCAGAATCTTGTGCTTGTTTTCGTCCTTGATGAACGGTTCTGCGGCAAGCGCCACAAGGGCACCAACGGCAACGATAATGACTGGTAGCAAATTGATGTAATTACTCATTTTCTGTAGCCTCCGCATTTGCCTGTTCGGCATCGGTTGCATTCATCTGCTGGATAATCGAGGCGCGTTCCTTTTCATCGAAACCGGCAGCGGCCAAGGTGGAATCCAGCTGTCTGAGTTCGTCTTCCTTCATCGGGCGAACTTCTTCAGAAGCGTTTTCGGAAGCTTCGGAACCTTCCGTACTTTCTACGCTAGAAGCATCTGCTTCGATACCTTCTACGTTAGAAGAGTCTGCTGTAACAGCTTCGTTCATATCGTGTCCAGAAAGTTTGCTCATTTCTTCAATGGCATCTTCGTCGAACAAATGGAGCGAAGTCGTAATGCAAGACGGGTGGAAACCGAAAGCAAGGAGGAGGACAACCATGACACCGATGGAAGAACCTTCCAAGGCAGTCATGCGCGTGCCATCTTCGTATTCGCGGGCTGCCTTACCGAAGATTACCTTCTGCACAAAGCGGAGCATGTATGCCGCAGAAAGAATCAAGCAGAAGCCAGCGACAACAGCCGGAAGCGGCCCCATATCCCAAATAGAAAGGAGAACGGTAAATTCACCGACGAAGCCAGCCGTACCTGGAATGGCAAGGGCCATGATGGCGGCAAAGCCAAACAAGGTGCTGAACACCGGGTTCCTGGAGGCAAGGCCACCCATGAGGTTAATGTCGCGGGTACCCGTCATGCGTTCTGCAATGCCCATCAAGAAGAACTGGGCACCAGCAGAAATACCGTGAGCGATAAGAAGCACAAGAACAGCCGGGAGCATTGCTTCGGAAAGGCTAAAGACGCCGGCGACAGCAAGGCCCAAGTGGCTCATGGAACTAAATGCCAAAAGCTTCTTGGAATCGTTTGCGCGAAGCGCCATGAGGCCACCATAAACGGCAGTCACAAGGCCAAGCCAAAGCATAACGTTCACAGTCGTCATGGAAAGCGGGAAAATTGGAAGAATCCATGCAATAAAGCCAAACACGCCAGCCTTGCTCATTGCGCCCGTGAGGATTGCAGAAAGCGGAGCCGGGGCTTCGGCATAGGTAATTGCCTGCCAGCCATGGAACGGGAAGATTGGAGTCTTCACGAGGAACGCAAGCAAGAAGCTAAGGAGAATCAGGAACTGTGTACTTGCAGGTAAGCTCTGGAGGGCAATTGCAAGCGAAAGGAGCAAGGAATTGTCGGCAACCGTAAGCAAGTACCAAAGTGCAACCATCATCGGGGCAGAACCGACCAAGGTGTAAATCGCAAATGTCATTGCGGCCTTTGTCTTTTCCTTACCACCAAAGCCAGCAATCATCACGGCAGCCGGGATAACCATAGCTTCGAAGAAGAAGAAGAACAAAACGGCATCGGCAGAAAGGAAGGTGCCGTTCATGGCGCCCATAAGGCTGAAGATGCCAATTGCAAAGTTGCGATAGTTCTTATGGAACGTATTACGTGCAGTAACAAGAGCTACAAGCGAAAGCCCGCAGGAAAGGAACACCAACCAGGCGCCCAAGCCATGACTGTAAAGGTAGTAGAACACAGGACCTTTGCAGCCAGGAATGCGGAACCATTCGATAGCTTCTGTCGCCTGGTTTCCGCCAGCTACCAATGCGATAGACAAAGCAAAGAAGGTGACACCGAACAAGAATGCCAAGCGGGAAGAAGACTTGGAATCTTCCTTGGACGTTGCAACCATGAGGATGGCTGCGACAAACGGGGCAAGGACAAGGAGATGTAACAACATTAGAACGTACCTCCAGTCAGAAGAACAACAGCCACAAGGATAGCGACGCATGCAACGCTAAATGCGAGTTGCAAACGAACCTTGCGGACCTGGAACGTGGAGACGCCATCGCCAAGAATCGTAGCGATAGCCCCGACCGTCCACTGAATTGCTTGCAGAATCTTATCGACAACCACATCGCAAATCCATGCGAGCACGGAAACCGGGATTATGCCACAGTACTTGTGCAGGCTATCAAAGAAGAATGTCCAGGATGCCTTGAAGCCCTGCGGAGCAGAACTCCCCTTGGCTTCCGGAATGCGGGCGGAGCCGTAAACCTTGAGGGCGATGAACATACCGAGGAGGGCAGCGAGAGTGCCAAGACCTGCAAAGATAAGCGGGTTCACATGGGCACCGGCATGCACAACGCTTGCCTGGGCCGCACCGACGACCGGAGCAAGAGAATCGCTGAACACCGTGATGCCAAGGGAATCGGCCCAGAAGTAACCGGCAAAGATAGCGCCAATGGCAAGGATTACCATCGGGATAAGCATGCAAGCCGGAGCTTCATGGATATGTTCTTCACTTTCCTTGGAACCGCGGTAAGAACCGAAGAACGTAAGGATAATGAGACGGCCCATGTAGACAGCCGTAATCACAGCCGTAAGAAGGCCAACAACGTAGAAGGCAGGGCCAAGCGGGCCGCTCATGAACAAGCGTTCAAGAATCAAGTCCTTGGACCAGAAACCTGCAAAGCCAGGGAAACCGATGATTGCAAAGAATGCAAACAGCATGACGCAAGCCGTAACAGGAGTCTTCTTGAGCATGCCGCCCATCTTGCGCATATCCTGTTCACCGGCCAGGGCGTGAATCACGGCACCTGCGCCAAGGAAGAGGGCAGCCTTGAAGAAGGCGTGGGTAAATACGTGGAAGATGGAAGCGTCAAAGGCGCAAACACCTGCAGCCATGAACATGTAGCCGAGCTGGCTTATCGTGGAGTAGGCAAGCACCTTCTTGATATCGTTCTGGAAAAGGCCAGCCATTGCAGCCCAGAAAGCTGTAAGAAGGCCAATCAGAGTAATAATGAAAAGCACAACCGGCAAGAGTGCGAACATGTTGCCAAGACGTGCAAGCAGGTAGACACCGGCAGTCACCATGGTTGCTGCATGGATGAGGGCAGACACAGGTGTTGGGCCAGCCATTGCATCCGGGAGCCATGTGAGGAGCGGAATCTGTGCAGACTTACCCGTACATCCGATAAAGAACAAAAGACCAGCAAGAGAGAGAATCGGGAGCACGATTTCGACGTGGCCACCCGTGAGAATCATCTGGATGAATGCGTTCAAGGCATCGTAGTTGAGAATACCTGCGCCACCGACAGTCACGAGGCAAAGCATACCGAGAAGGAATCCGATATCGCCCACGCGGTTCACGATGAAGGCCTTGTTTGCAGCCTTGCAGTTATTCACGTCCTTGTTCCAGAAACCGATAAGGAGGTAAGAGCAGAGGCCAACGCCTTCCCAACCGAGGAACGTAAGGAGCAAGCTATCGCCAAGCACAAGCACAATCATGCTGAACAAGAACAGGTTGATGTAGGCAAAGAAGCGGGCAAAGCCGCGGTCGCCATGCATGTAACCGATGGAGTACAGCGTGATAAGGGCACCGATACCCGTAACGAACAAGAGCATGATGCGGGAAAGCCCATCGAACAGGAACCCGAAATCAGCCTTGAACAGCGGAATATCAATCCAGTTGCAGAGCGTTCCGCGAATGCCATCGACAGGCATGCCCATAGCAAGGAGCAAAACAGCAACAAATGCCAGGGCCGGGAACAGTACGGCGAGGAACCCGACCATACCTTCGGAGGGGCCCTTCTTGGAGCCGGAGGAAATCACGGCAATGGCACCCAGAAGAATCGTTCCGACAAGCGGAAGAAGCGGAATAAGCCAAAGTGGTAAATTCATCATTGTTTACCCCTTCATATTGGAATATGTGTCAGCATCGACGCTTTCACGGTTACGGAAAATCAGGATGACCATTGCAAGGCCCACGCAAGCTTCCGCAGCGGCAATCGCTATGGAGAAAAGCGGGACTATCTGGCCTGCAACACTCATGTCGGCAGGCAAGGTCTTTGCAAAGCCAACAAAGGAGAGGTTCACTGCGTTAAGGGCGAGTTCAACACCCATAAGGACGAAGAACACGTTGCGGCGGGAAATAGCCACAATCAGGCCGATGGCAAAAATTGCCAAGGCGAGAACCTGTACATAAATTGCTTGAAGTTCCATTATTTATCCTCCGCGTTGTCGGAATCTACGGAACCGAGGCGCTTTTTAGCCAAAAGAACAGCTGCAGCCATGGAAGAAAGCAGGAGAAGGCCAAGAACCTCGAACAAGATGAAATAACCCGGACCCGTCTGGGCGACGTTGAAAAGCGTTTCGGAAGTAAGCTTCACGGAACCGCGAAGTGCTGTAGAATCGAAGGCAATCGGGGAACGCACGAGGACGAAACCCACAAGGCCCGTAAGCACAAGCACGGCCGGGACAACAAACAGGGAAACTCTATCGAACATCGGGGTCTTAGAATCGCGGGCACCGTTAAGTACCATGATGACAAACGTAAGGAGCATCATGATGGCGCCGGCGTAGACCATCACCTGGACAACGCCAATGAACGGACTAGCAAGGAGCCCGTAAATGCCAGCCAGCGAAAGCATGGAAAGCACCAACGAAAGGGCCCCGTAAAGCGGATGCCTGGAAAGGAGCACGCAAAAGGCACTGCCAATGGCTATAACTCCAAGAATAATGAAGTAAATCAGGGCAAGCATTACTTAACCTCCATTCCCCAGACCTTGAGGGCCTCGGCATTTTTCGTACCACCCGGAGCCACCTGGCTTTGCGGGTCGTTGGGGTAATCCTTCGGATCCCAGTTCGTAAGGTCGAACAAGTGGGATACGAATTCTTCACGAGTACGATGTTCAAAGGAAATCACCTTCGTATCCATGCGGAGAGCATCCACCGGGCAAGCTTCAACGCAAAGTCCGCAGAACACGCAAGTAAGGTGGTCGATGTCGAAACGCATCACGCGCTTTTCGATACGCGGGTCATCGGACTGAGTCGCTTCGATAAAGATGCAGTGTGCAGGGCAAGCCGCAGCGCACATGCCGCAAGCGACGCAGCGGGGCGTACCATCCGGGCGAAGCATCAAGCGGTGCTTGGCGCGGTAGGTATTGCGGATTTCCGGCTGACCTTCCGGATAAGAAATCGTCGGCAAGGTTTCGTAACGGAACAAGCCACGGGCAGCATGCTTTAAAGTTGTCCAAAGGCCGCGAATCGCCTCGAAAATGTAAAGGCGTTCGATCCAGTTCATGGGTCTTTGTTTAATAACGCGCATTAGTTACCCCCTACGAGTTTAGCAACAACTGCGGTCACAACGAGGTTGATGAGGGCAATGTTCAAGATTATCTTCCAGCCAAGGTGCATCACGTGGTCGTAGCGGAAGCGCGGGAGAGTCCAGCGGACCCAAATCCACACCCAGCAGAACATCACGCTCTTCACAACAAGCACAAGAAGGTGGATAAGGGCTGTTCCAACTGCAGTAGCGAAGCTACCCACGGCAAAGCCGTTCACCACGAAGTTTTCCGGATTGTAGAAGAACCAGGAGCAAACACCGAGAGCGATAAGGACAGCTACAGCAACCCAGGCGCAAATCTTGTACAAGGAATATTCCCTAAGCACTTCGAAACGGTGCGTAAGGTTTGTAGCCTTGAGTTTGCGGGAATAGCGATAAATCATGTGGAGGAACGCAAGCACGAGGAATGCAAGTACGCCGCAGAGAATGGCAAGGGAGCCACCCATATGAGCCTGCATGGTTTCGGTCGTAATGAACGGCACCGAGTAACCACCCAGGAAAAGCGTTGCCACAAGGAAGCTGTTGATGCAGATATGGGAATATTCACCCATGTAGAAAAGGCCGAACTGCATGGCACCGTATTCAGTATGGTAACCGGCGACGAGTTCAGGTTCGCCTTCGGCAACATCGAACGGAGCACGGCCAGTTTCAGCAATGCATGCGATGAGGAAGCAGAAGAAGGCGACAGGCTGGGCAACGATACCCCACACATGGTGTTCCTGCCAGCTAACGATATCCGTCAGGTTGAAAGACCCTGCCAAGAGGAGGATACCCATCATGGAAAGGCCAAGGCACACTTCGTAGCTTACCGTCATGGAGCTTGTACGCAAGGCACCCAGGAAGCTGTACTTGGACTTGGAAGCCCAACCCGCAAGCACGGCACCGTAAGCAGAAAGCGAAGAAAGGCCAAACAACAGAAGCACGCCCACTTCGGAATCGATGATGGAACCAGAAATCCTTACAGCCTTGCCACCCCAGTCGAACACCATCGGGCCAAACCACGGAATGACGCACGGAGAGAGGAACACAATGGCAAAAGGAATTGCCGGAGCCACGTAGTACAAGAACTTGTTCACGCCAGCAGGTGCAAACATTTCCTTGAAGAACAGCTTGGTACCATCGCAGAAGTTCTGCACATAGCCAAGCAAGCGGATTTTACCGAAATACGGAATCTTGATATAGGAACGGTTCGGGCCCTGGCGGTCCTGCATGAACCCTGCGCCACGGCGCTCCATAGGAATCAAGAGAAGAATGTAAAGAACAGGCACAAAGCAGAAGGCGAACTTCGCAATCGTAATGACCCATTCTATCCAGGTTCTGGATTCAATAATATCCATTATGCGTTACCTCCTTCGAGGAGCTTACCCGTACTCTTGATGGTGTCGTAGGAAAGACCCGCAAAAGCAGGGACATATTCGGTAACCTTCTTGAAGGCGTCAGCTGCACTTTCGAGCTTTTCACCTGCAAGGAAGGCGACAACAGCGTAAGGAGCCTTGAGGCCTTCATCCGGGCAAACCGGGCAGGCGGAAAGCTTCTGAACTATGTTCAGGCTATTCACCATAGTGCCCTGGACTTCGCTCCAGTGACGCACTCCAATAGCAATGGATGCCTTCTTGGCTGTTTCATCGTCGAACGGAGTGAGGGCTACGCGAGTGTTAATCTTTTCGAGGACCTTTGCAGCATTTGCATCTTCGCCGAACAAGTTCGCATTCACGGTGAAGAGTGTTTCGAATTCAGATGCACGCTTCAAAAGCTCAGAAACATCGGCAAAACCCATGAGCTTCATGCCAGCGCGGTTTGCGCAAGGGTCACCGCTCTTTGCAATGCCATCCGGGGCTGTAACCTTGAGGAGGCTTCCACCGAAGAGTTCTGCGCGGTCGCCAAGGGATTCCTTGAGCATTTTCATAGCGGCAAGATCTTCCATGGTACAAGTTCCACCAGCGACTATCGCAATCTTTCCGTTACCGAATGTAACCTTGTGCAGTTCCATGGACGGAAGGCGGTTCTTGTCGAATTCCTGGAAAGCGAGGCGGCTCGTGTTAGAAAGCCAGCTGCGGTTCACTTCCGGGTTGCAGCGCGGCATCACGCGATAGATGCGGCCATCGGCGTGGTCGAGCCAGATGTTTGCACCGAGGGAATCGTCCATCGAAACGGTCGGTGTGTGGGAAAGGAGCCACACACGCTTCTGGAAGCGGAAGTACTTTGCAGTCATGGCACCGACAGGGCACACATCCGTTACGCAGAGGTCGTATTCGTGGTCGAGCTTTTCGCCCGGGAACGTAGTAATGTAAGTATGGTCGGCACGGCCAGCAAGCTGGAGCTGTTCGGAACCGGCGATGCTGCGCATAAAGCGTACGCAACGGTCGCACTGCACGCAGCGTTCTTCGTCGAGCAAGACGCGCGGACCGAGATCCACATGCTTACCGCCACGGACCTGGCCCTTCGCGTCAACGAACTGGTGGGCAGGATTGCCGTGGTAGTTCTTGCCGTATTCGGGGCGGAGGCGGGATTCGTTCTGGCCGCATTCCATGTAGTTTTCCTGCAAGGTGCATTCACCGGCCTTGTCGCAAATCGGGCAATCGAGCGGGTGGTTCACCAGCATGAATTCTTGAGTTGCCTTGCGGGCGTTTTTCACGCGGGCGCTAGAAGCAGGCGTATAAATTTTCATACCCGGAGTGACAGGCGTATAGCAGGAAATAACCAGCATACGGCCACGCGGGCCTTCCTGTTCCACCAGGCACTGGCGGCAGTTACCAGAAACCGGTAAATACGGATGGTAACAGACGTGAGGAGTTTCAATCCCGACAGCCTTAAGAGCTTCGAGGAGGTTTGTATCGCCAGGAACCATCACGGCCTTGTCATCCACGAAGATTTCCACCTTCGGGCTTGCTTCGGTCGGGAGTTTCGGCATGTTATAGTAGTTACTCATATTATTACCAGAAAATTCCAGGACGTGCGGTTTCTTGGACACGCGGCTTAGCGTGATCCGGGTTCTTAGCAATGTATTCGTCGAAGTCGGCGCGGAACTTTGCGCTGTAGGAAGCTACAGGGCCGCCCAGGGAAATGGACAGCGGGCAAATGGTCACGCCACCGAAACCACCAGTAAGGCTCTGCATCAGTTCAACATCGCCGTCGTGGCCCTTGCCTTCGACAATGAGGTTGAGCATGCGGTGCAAGAGGCCCGTACCTTCACGGCACGGAGTGCACTGGCCGCAGGATTCATGGCTGTAGAAGTTGCCGAGGCAATTCAAGAGGTCAACCATGTTGTGCGTATCGTTGATAACAATCATAGCGCCGGAACCGAACATCGTCTTCATGGAGGCGAGGCATTCGTAATCCATCGTGGCAACGGCAGCTTCTTCTGCGGTAAGAGGAGCGCAAGAAGAACCGCCCGGGAGTACAGCCTTGAGCTTGCCGCCCACGACGCCACCGGCGTATTCGTTAATCATCGTCATCATCGGAGTTCCAAGCGGAGCTTCGTAAACACCCGGATTCTTCACGTCACCCGAGATGCAGAACACCTTCGTACCACCGGCACGCGGAGTCCCCATCTTGGCGTATTCGCTCGGGTCGTGCTGCAAAATCCACGGAAGGCTCATGATCGTTTCTACGTTGTTCACGCAGGTCGGAGACTTCCAGGCACCGCAAACAGCCGGGAACGGCGGCTTAAGGCGGGGCTGGCCCTTCTGGCCTTCAAGGGAGTTGATAAGAGCGGTTTCTTCACCGCAAATGTAGGCGCCAGCGCCGCGATGCACAAAAATATCGAAGCAGAACTTGGTGCCCATGATATTTTCGCCGAGGTAGCCGGCGGCATAAGCCTGGTTCAAGGCCTTGTTGAGGCTTTCGATGCACGGGAGGAATTCGCCACGGCAGTAGATGTAGGCTGCGCGGGAACCGAGAGCCCATGCGGCAATGATAAGGCCTTCGATCAAACGGTGCGGATCTTCCATCATGAGGAAGTGGTCCTTGAACGTACCGCCTTCGCCTTCGTCAGCGTTCACCACGATGTACACCGGCTTACCGGTACCACGCGGCACAAAGCTCCACTTCATGCCGGTCGGGAAGCCTGCACCGCCACGACCGCGCAAGTTACTGCGCTGCACGTAGTCGATGAGCTCGAACTGGCTCATGTTGAACAAGCGTTCAGAAATGTTGGCATAACCACCCAGCTTCTTGTAGACTTCGATGTCCTGGGCGCCCTTGCCAAAGTTTTGCGTACAAACTTTTACTGTTTCTGCCATAATTACACCTTCTTCTCTTCCACCGGGGCGGGCTTTTGAGTAGTGACAGCAACGTTGGAAGGCTTCGCCACACGTTCGCCACTCGTAGCAATCATGCGGTATTCGTCACCCACCTTGCCGGCGGCATCGACGAAAGCCTTGTCCTTCACGCCGGGTTCGCCAACGGCCACCC
>JAKSIK010000022.1 GCA_024398835.1 Fibrobacter sp. | reverse complement strand
CGAAGTTTTCCACAGCAGCGCGGAACACCATACGGCCGATACGACCGAAACCATTAATACCGAGTTTGAGAGCCATTATTGGATCCTTTTGTTTTATTGTGAAAATGCAGCCACTCTTGAGAAGTGACGCGCGATTGCCCCTAAATTTAATAAATTTGCATGGATAGGTAAGGTTTTCCTTAAAATTTTTTTGATTTATTAGGCATATGAAGTTTGGAAAGGCTTTTATTTTGAAAGTTCTCGCGGTTTTTGTGACCGCGGTCATGGTCTCTTGCGCCTCCTCTGGAGCTCCCCTGACCGAGGCAAAACCCGAAGCAAAGTCGCCGGGGAAAAACACCGCATCGACCACACCTGAGAGCGCCCAAACCGCCCCATCCAGTTGGGATGACCAGGAAGAATACAGTGCCGACGCCGAAGACGCCGGTTCTTCCACTGATTTTTCCTCTAAAGGCTACAGTTTCCGCCCGCCTAGCGGCGATTGGATGATGATTGGCGGCGATGCAGACTCCCCCATGGAATTCTACAATGCGAAAACTGGCCGCAGGGCAGTCCTTCAGGAAGTGACATTGGATGCCGGAGAACCCATGAACCTTATGGACCGGGCCCGGATGGAGATGCAGAGCCTGGAAGCCTCCGGCAAAAAGGCCACCTTCAGCGAACTCTCGCCGGAGGAAGCCTTCGGCACCACGGGGGCCTTCTTTGACATCGCCGGCAAACGCTACGAGACGCCCTACGAGGCCTGCGGTATCGTTACCGGAAACGGGAAGCAGGTGTATACCCTCACCCTCTCCGCCACAGACGTGACCCTAGCCCCCGGAGCCCTCAAAGAGGAATGGGCGGAATTCTTCCAGAATTTTGAACTGAAGAACGTCGCCGAGGAGAAAGGGCCGGAACTCTCCCCTGAATTCATCCAGGAGTACACCTCTGAAGCTCTGGGCTACAGTTGGAAGGTGAAAGACACCCTCTGGCACTTCTGGAACGGCATCGCCGAACAGAACGACGACCCCGACCTGGTGCTTACCAACAAGGCGGAAGACGTTTCCTTCTTCATCTATGGCGCTATGGTCCCGAGTGACGAAGTGAGCCAGCAGGATTTGTTCAAGGTTCTTCTCGTGCGTTTGGGCGTAGACCCCAGCAATCCCACTTTAGAGACCCGCCGGATTAAGACAGATAGAGGCTCCGCACAGGAATTCACCCTCACCCATCTCGTCGGAAAATTCGATTTCAGCTATCTGGGACGCTATTATTATGAAGATGGCCGCGGCATCCTCGCCGTCACCTGGACACAAGGCATCAACAGGAACAAGTATGAGAAGGTGATGGAAACGGCCATCACGGGCGTTACTCCAGGTGCCTTACCTCAAGCCGCCGAGGACGCAGAATCCAGCAAAAAGCAAGCCAAGTTCAATGCCGCCGTCATGAGCCAGGTGGGAATCCTCCGCCTGCTGGAAAATCAGCCCCTGGTAGCCCTCAGCTACTTTGAACGGGCCAACAAGATGGACCCAGAAGAGCCGCTCTACCTCATCAACTGCGGTTTCGTGTACCAGATGAAGGAGCTCTACGGCCCCGGCATCAGCCATTTCGAAAGCGAGAAGGAACTGGTGCGGAAAAACGGGAAGCTCCTTTCCATCTTGGGCGAAATGTACGAGGCTCTTTTTGATTACGGCAAGGCCCGCGAATGCGCCGAAGGAGCGCTCCGCTACACGCCCAACAATCCCGAATACGTGATCAACCTGAGTGATGCTTTATGGGGACTTGGCCAGCGCCATCAATCCCTGGTTGTCGTGCAGCGCCTTTATGACACCCAGCCCAGCAGCCGTCTTGGCGTTTATCTTGCAAAAACCTATATGGGACTGGACCAGTATGCGGAAGCGGTCGATATTCTCTACGGCGTTCGCGGTCGTTTTGGCATGAGCAAGGAACTGGGCCAGACTTTGATGGATGCGCTTGTGTTCCTGGGCCGCTACGAAGAAGCCAGAGCCATCAGTGAAGAAACCTTGGCAAAGGACCAGAATGATTACAAGCTCTGGACCCTTCATGGAAAGATTCTCTTCTATTCCAAGAACTACCGCGATGCTGAAAAGGCATTGACCAAAGCTCTCGCCCTGCGTGCCGATAATGAAGACGCCAAGAGCTACCTCAGCGCCACAAAAGCCTTCCTGGGCAAGGCTGACAACCGCACGCTTCAAAAGCCCATCACGCCGGTAGAGGAACGCACCGCAGACCTTAAGACTTTGCTTCGCGACAAGGCAAAGCAGGAGGCCCTTGAAGGCGACTACCCTGCCGTATTCCACTACCACAAAGAAATGCTGAATGCGGAAAAAGGAAAGCCCTGGGTCAGAAGCGAAGAAATGCTCCTGGAAATTTTGGATATCCGTGGTGCCGCCATCTATCGTGAACTCACTTTCGACTTTTTGCCAGGTTATGACCGCATCTTCCTCAACGCTCTGGAAGTCTACGACTCCACCTGGACCTTGAAGCAGAAGGTTTCCCTCAATGGAGCATACATTACCTATGCCACAGAGCTGGGCGGCGGGAACGAAAGCCAGACCGCCCACTTCCCACTGCAGGAACTGGCTCCTGGCGACTTCATCTACGTGCAGTTCAGCCGCACCGCCATTGAAGCCAAGGGCATGATTCCCTACACCGACTACATCAGCAGTAAGGATGTGCCCGTTGGTGAGTCCCTCTTCCGCATTTACGCCGACACCAGTCGCTTTGTGACCGAAGAATACGGACCGCTGGAACACGGCGAGCTGAAGGGCGGCAAGGAATGGCGGATTGAAAATCCAGTTGTCATCCGGAAAGAGATGTACATGCCCGTCTATCGGGACTTTGGCGCAGGCCTCATGCTCACCGGGAAGCAGGAATGGAGCGCTGTTGGCGAAGACTACCAGAACCTCATCAAGCACCAGTTTAAGCAGGCCGTCTCCGTTCGCGAAAAGGCCTTCGAAGTGCGGGGTAATAAAATCGGTGACGAGGCCGTCAAGGCCATCGTCAAGTTTGTTCGTCAGGACATCCGCTATCGGGATGTGCGCTTCGGCGGCCATAGTCTCATTCCCCAGACTGCAGAAGTGACCTTGAAGGAGCACCGCGGCGATTGCAAAGACATGGCGCTCCTCTTGAAGGAAATGCTTGCTTCCATCGGCGTGAAGAGCCATCTCGTCGCCATCCACCTTACCGACGAAGGTTTTGAACAGCTCCCCACCATCCAGCAGTTCAACCACATGATTCTCTACATCCCCAAGCAGGATAAGATAAGCGAAATGTGGGTGGACGCCACCGACAAAACGGGCAACGAGCGGCCCGTGCCCTTGGATATGGAAGGTAAAGTGGCCCTCATCATCGACGAGGACAGCAGCCGCGTCATGACCACCCCCATTCTGGAAGACAACCAGGAACACCAAATCGCCATTGACCACCGCCTCTTCATTGCCGATGATGGCACCTGCGAATTCCGAGATTCTGTTTCCCTCCAAGGAAAGTTCGGCAGTGCCATCCGCAACAAGTTCTTCAGCCACGACATGAAAGAGCAGGAACAGTTGATGGAAGACTTCCTCGCCAGCGGCGTGCCTGATGTAAGCATCGGGAATGTGAAGATTGAAAACCTGACGGAATTCAACAAGCCCCTCATCATCGTCACCACCTACGCTTCCAAAGGCTATTTTGGGCAAGGCGGCTCCGAGCTGAAAGGGCGCTTCCCCAATGTTTGGGAACGGAGTTTGTTCAAACTGCCCAAGGTGACCAAGCGCCACCACCCCATCCGCATGCCTCACGAGACCACCTTCAGTTACAGCCTGCAAGTGAAGGCCGCAAATGGACGCAGCGCCACCATCACAAATTCCAAGCCCTTCAGCCGCACACCTGATTACGTGAGCTATGAAAAGGGCGCAAATACCGCCGAAGGGAATGTGGCCCGCACGGGAATCCAGTGGACCACCTTCGCCCTCTACGCAGACCCTGGCGAGTACGAAAAGATTCGTGAAGAATGGAATTACCTCCTTGGCGAAACCAGCCCCATGATTCAAATAAAGTAAGCCCATGATTACACGCCTTATTGACAGAAATTTTGCCAACATGCGGTTGGATCGCTATTTGAGAAAAGCCTTCCCCGACGAACCCCTGTCCGTGTTCTTTGCGGTACTCCGGAAAAAGAAAATCCGAGTCAATGGTGTGGTTGGAAAGGCGAATCAGATGCTTGCCGAAGGGGACCTCATCAACATCTACGAAAACTTCAAGAGCGTTCCCGTAGAAGAACAAGGCGTCACCCTCGGCAATACCATTCCGCAGGCAGAAAAAGCTGCTGAAGAAAAGCCCGCAAAAGGCTGGAGCAGCAAAAACAAGACCTGGAAATCCAAGGCCCTTGATATCATTCTCCAAACGGAAGACTATCTGGTAGTGAACAAACCTTCGGGCCTTGCCAGCCAACCCGGCAGCGGAACGCGGCCCGGTGAAAGCCTGGTGGAATACCTTTGGGAATGGGGCCGCGAAGAGCATCTGGATTTCAAGCCCACCATCGCCCACCGCCTGGACCAGGAAACCTCCGGCCTCCTTCTGGTGGCGCTCCATGGCGACACCCTGCGGGACCTCACCCGCATGATTCGGGAGCACGAAGTCAAAAAATTCTACCTCGCGCTGGTGAAGGGAAACCTCAAGAAAGAGAAAGGCACCATCAACGCTAGCCTCACCCGCACCGATGACGCCAAAGGCAGCAAGATGAAAGTGGGCGAAGACGGCGGAAAAGCCTCCATCACCCATTACTCCGTGAAACAGCATTACGAGGGCTACGACCTGGTGAAAATCAATCTGGAAACAGGCCGCATGCACCAGATTCGCGCCCACTTCGCAAGCATCGGGCACCCGCTACTAGGCGATACCCGCTACGGCGATTTCGCCCTCAACCGTGAAGCGAAAAAAGAGCTTGGGCTCCATCGCCTGTTCCTCCACAGCCACCGCTTGGAATATGTGTGGGAAGGCAAGAATACCGTTCAGGAAGCCCCTCTGCCCAAGGAACTTCAAGAAGTTCTGGATAAGCTGAAGAAGATTAGGTATTAATGTAGCCAAAGTCCACTACATTTAATCCTGAACACACCGAACGGAGAAGGCTAAGCGCTTATTACCATCGTATATGCCGGCATGAGCTCTCTCATTGTTCAGAGTCACATTGAACGCATAACGACTATCTCCCTCCTTCTGAGAGGAAGACCACAAGTATGCGTATTTACCAGCATTGGAGAAGGAATTATCGTAGTTTCTAAAACCAGCAGGAAGCGCAGAAAAACCATAAGCATCCATGTCTGCAGGATTTCCCGTTTGTGAGGACCAACCCTCGACAGTTTTCAGTTCCGTTCCAGCAACATCTAAACCGCTCACATTGGTAAACAAAGCCTCCCACTCACCACGACTAGGCAAGTGCCAACCGGCAGGGCAAACGCCACGAACATTTCCACTAACTGAACAAATTACGCCATAGCCACACCCTTCACCACTTGCGGAAAACACCGTGGCTGAATCCATAGCTGCAGACCATGTATAAAGTCGACCATACTTACCGCAATTGCTGCAATAGCTCTCTGCCGCCCCCACACTATACGCATAGTTCAAGTTCTGCGCCATCCAGGTCTGAGCATAAGCACCCTCGCCAATAGTGATTACCTTGTAAACCTTATTATCACGGACATCAAGAATTTCTCCATATGCACCTGCAATGCGTTTTGCATCGTTCAGATATGTGGTATCAACGCAATCATATTCTTCGCAATCGTAGTAACCCCATTCCTTCACATCTGCTGGGATAACTGTTTGTGAACTACTAGAGGCAACCTCGCTGGAACTGGATTGTTTCATCTCTGCAGAACTTACAATGAGGGCGGACGAAGAAGATTCTGCACTGGAACTACTTTCATCTTCACCGAAGCTAGATCGTTTCACAGACGAACTGCTCGTAATATCATTACTAGAACTCGATAAATTTTCAATAATCCGAGAGGGATTTTTTTCTTCGCTAAATGACAATTCGTTTTCTACTTCAATGGAGGAACTTGATTCTTCTTCTGGGCCAGAAGAACTATCATCACCGCAAGCAACCAAAAACGAAGATACGCAAATAAATGTTGCCGTAAAAAGCAAAGTATAAGCAATCTTTTTCATAACCACAAGTCCTTTACACGGAAAATAAAAGTCTTCTAGTCGTGATGATGATGTTCACAGCAGCCGCCATGGCTGTGGTCGTGGCTTCCCAGCACGCGGTGCGGGACTCCATGGGCAATCAAATCCACTTCGCAGCCATAAGTGCTGTGAAGCATTTCTTCGGTAAGGTTTCCGCCCTCGTGATAATGCACATCCCGATTCACGCAGACAACGCTCTTGACCTTGTGACTTAAAGCCATCAAGTCATGAGTGACGATGACGATAGTCATGGTCTCACTGAAATCGGCAAGCATGTTGTAGAGGGATTCAATTCCCGCCACATCAATGTTGTTGGAGGGTTCGTCCAAAAAGAGAATCTTCGGATTACAGACAAGTGAACGAGCAATTAGAACACGCTGGCGTTCGCCACCACTGAGTTCCCCCAGACGGCGATTCAGATAGCCTTCCATTTTTACGCGAGCGAGAGCCACCTTGACTTCCTTACCCGACGGAGAAATCCCCAGTTTGCCTGTAGCAACACATTCCCCTACAGTAATAGGGAACTCAAAGTTTTTCTGCGTATTCTGCGGTACGTAACCTACAGCAATCTTCTTGGATGGGACCTTCTCCCCAAAGAGGCGCACATCGCCTTCCTCTGGCACCAAAAGCCCCACCATAAGCTTCATGAGGGTGGATTTACCGCCGCCATTGGGCCCGATAATCGCCACAAAATCATTCTCATCAATGGAGAGATTCACATGAGAAAGTACCGGCGACTTGCCGTAACCGAAAGTGAGGTTATTGATTTCAATGGCGCTCATACTTCCCCGATGCTTCAGAAATGGCCTTCACCAAGGAGCGGACATTTCCCATAAAATCATAAGCCAATGGATCCGTCGTTACCACCACCGCGTTCAGCTCTTTCGCAATGGTCTCTGCGGCGCGCTTGCTGAACTGGGGCTGCACAAACACGATATGGACAAAATGTTTCTTACCTTCTTCAATCAGGAATGCCAAATCCTTAGGCTTGGGTTCCTTCCCTTCCACCTCGATGGAAAGTTGTTGCATCCCATAATCGAAGGCCAGATAGCCGTATGACGGATGAAACACGATAAAGGTACGTTTGCCAATGGGAAGGGCGTTCACCGCATTTTTCAAATCAGCATTCAGGGTTTCCAATTCCGCCTTAAACGCTGCAAAGTTCTGCGTATAAGTTTCCTTCCCTGCCGAGTCCAATTGCACTAACGCATCCAGCACATTTTGTGCAATAATAGCCACCCTCTTTGGAGACGTCCACACATGAGGATCAAAGCCCTCGTGATGTTCTTCATGGTGAGCAACCTCTCCCTCATGTCGATGTTCCACTTCATCAGCCGCCATCCAGCCAATGCCCTTGGAAATTTCTACCATCTGGACATTCTTGTTCACGCCCTTAAAGCGAGGCATCCAGGCTTTGTCCATGCCAGAACCGTCGCTGAAATAAATGCTGGCCTTGGCAAATTCCTTCAGAGATTGAGGCTTAGGCTCAAAAGTATGAGGGTCGGCACCGGGAGGCAAAAGCGTCACCACATCCACGCGATCGCCGGCAATGTTCTTCACAATGTTGGCGTAGGGCTGGAGAGACACCGCCACCGTCAACTTCGCAGCAGAAGCGGCATAAACCACGCTGGCAAAAGAGAGACACAGCACTGCGATAAAAAACGCACGGGATTTACTGCCCATCAAATCTTACCCTGGAAGAAACCGTCAAAATCAATTTCCGAGACGTTTTCCACAATGAATTCCGGCTTCACAGAAAGTTTTTCCACATCGGCACGTTTGGTCTCTCCGCAAAGCGGTAGCACAAAGCGGCATCCCGAACGCTTGGCCAGTTCAAAATCCGTATACAGGCGGTCGCCCACAAAGAGAATCTCCTCGGGTGCAAAATTCTTCAGAAGTCCCGCCAGCATAGCAGGATTGGGCTTGCCAAAGCTCTTCTCCGGCTCAACACCGTAGGCCGTCTTCAAGAGGGCCATAAAGCTGCCAATGTCGGGAACAGGCCCTCTTGCATCGGGGCACACAAAGTCCGTATGGGTCACCCAGAAGGGTGTGCCCCGCTGGACGCGGAAACTGAGTTCGCACAATTCCCGATAGTCAAAACTGTTGTGGTAGGCCACAAGAACCAGCTCAGTTTCCGCGACAGACGGCCGCAGATTGAGGCTAGGGTCCTGTGCCGCAAACCATTCCGTCACCTCCGGATTCCCGAAGAAGAACACATTCTTGTAGCCCTTCTCGTGGATGGCATCCAGAGAAAGATACAAGGCCGAGATGATGGAGTCCTTCGCCAGAGGGAGCCCCATGACCTTCAGACGGTTCTCATAGAAAACCGGCGACTTGCTGGTATTGTTGCTCAAATAGTAAACCGGCACCTGGGAAGCCACACGCTTCACAGTCTCCACTGCGCCTGGATAAGGGCGCCCACTCAAGTAGAGGGTGCCATCCAAATCAAAAACTACAGCTTTTACCGGTTTATGAGCCATGAATTTAAGCCTTTTAATGAAAATACCCTCGGGATTCCAAGGGTATTCTCAAATTCAGCCATCACCAAGAATTACTTGGCGCGTTCCAGGTAGGAACCGTCGCGGGTATCCACGCGGATCTTGGTGTTGTTGTCGATGAAGAGGGGAATCATCACCTTGGCACCCGTTTCCAGGATAGCTTCACGCATCACGTTACCGCTGGTGTTGCCCTGGACAGCCGGAGGAGCATCCACAATCATCAAATCCACGAAGGTCGGCGGAATCACTTCGATAGCGGTTCCATTCCACCAGGTCACTTCCACAGTGGCGCCGTCCAACAGCCACACTTCGCAGCCATTGAGGTTTTCCTTAGCGATTTCCATGGTTTCCTGAGATTCGTTATCCAGGAAGTACCAGGTAGAACCGTCGTTGTAGAGGTAGGTCATTTCGCTATAGGTCACATCGGCTTCTTCAACGGTATCGCCGCTCTTCCAAGTGCGTTCCAGCGTACGGCCAGTCACAAGGTTCTTGATGCGAACGCGGTTAAAGGCCTGACCCTTACCCGGCTTCACAAACTGGTTTTCAATGATTTCATACGGTTGACCATCAACCATAATCTTCAACTTCTTACGGAATTCGTTGGTGCTTACAGTACCCATATTATCCTCTTTTTGGTTTTTGAGCTAAATTTAGCATATAATGGAAGATTTAGTAAAAAGTTTCACGCAAATTCCCGCATTTTTAGAGTATTTAGGCAAAGAATTTAACGCCACAATAGACCAGAATCCCACATTCCCATTCCTTTGTTCCAAGCATTATGCAGACCTGATTCGTAATGCGGAACAGCCCGAAGCCTTACTCCGGGAAATTCTTCCGAGCATTGAGGAACTGAAGGACGCACCTGGGTTCGTGGACGACCCTGTAGGCGATTTGAACGCCGGCAAGTCGGAAAACATCATCCAGAAATACGACGGACGGGCCCTCATTATCGCTACCGCCGCCTGCGGTGTGCGCTGCCGCTTCTGCTTCCGCCGAAACTACCCCTTCCAGAGCAGTCCCGATGTGGCGCGGGAAGTGAGCAACTGGTTGGACGTGCATACCGATGTTTGGGAAATCATCCTCTCTGGCGGAGACCCCCTCTCCATGGGCGTTGGCCCGTTCCGCGATTTGGTGGAAGCCATCGCCGCTCATCCGGCGGTTACGACCCTCCGCATCCACAGCCGGCTCCCCATTATGCGGTCAGACCAGGTGATGCAGCACTTTGAGCTGTTGCAGGAACTCCCCGCCCGATTCAACTGCGTGCTGGTGAGCCACGTGGACCATCCCGACGAACTGGATGGAAACTCCGCGATTGTATTTGGCTCCCTCAAGCAAGCCGGATGGACTCTACTCAACCAGAGCGTTCTCTTGAAGGGCGTGAACGACAATGCCGAGACTTTGACCAAATTAAGCCGCAAGCTCTTTGAGCAAGGCGTGCTTCCCTACTACCTGCATCAACTGGATCATGCCAAAGGAGTGGCCCATTTTGAAGTGGAGGACCATCGTGCCCAGGAACTCATTGAAGAAATCCGGACGAAACTGCCCGGCTATGAGGTGCCGAAACTAGTGCGCGAAATCGCCGGCGAAAAAAGCAAGACCCCGGTGTAGATAATGCAGAATTAAGAATGCAGAATGAAGAATTATGAGTTATGAATTATGAAGTATGAGAGATTTCAGAGGAACGTCATCGCGAGCCCTTTAGGGCGTGGCGATCCAAGAATGCAGAATTAAGAATGCAGAATGAAGAATTATGAGTTATGAATTATGAAGTATGAGAGATTTCAGAGGAACGTCATCGCGAGCCCTTTAGGGCGTGGCGATCCAAGAATGCAGAATTAAGAATGCAGAATGAAGAATTATGAGTTATGAATTATGAAGTATGAGAGATTTCAGAGGAACGTCATCGCGAGCCCTTTAGGGCATGGCGATCCAGGAATGCAGAATTAAGAATGCTGAATTTAACTGCCTTTGATAATTATCAAAATAGTGTTCTGACGCCGAAGCCGAGGATGCCTTCCAGGTAATCGCAGCCATTACGCAAAGCATAATAGAGATTGATGCTCCAGTTCTTGCGATATTGGGTGAAGCCGATGCCGTAGTCCTGCTCCCGTGCCCAAGCCTGTTCAGGCAATGCACGACGGTAAAGCCCCGGTTGATAGAAAGCCTCGATGCTCAAATCATAGCCGTCCTGCCAGAGCAACGCAAACTCGCTGAAGCCATAAGCACGAGAACGCAGCTGCTGATAAGCCATTCCCTTAAAGCTATCCATGCCACCTAAGGTAAACATATCCGTACGGCGGTAAGCCGCATCTGTATGGAAAATACCGCCAGCAGCACCGGAAAAACGGGTGATGAAATTTCCGTACAGCGGCATATAGCGGGCAACGCGTGCACTTGCAGCAAGGATGTTGTCCAATGAATCGGGCCTATCCATCTTCCATGTGGCGGAGGCCTCCACCTTCCAGCCATCCCGCGGCAAAGCAAAACGGTCCAGCGAGATGTAGGACACTTCAAACGTAGAGCGTTTGTCGTCCTCCGTTATGCCAAAATAAACTCCAATCGCAAAATCGAAACCGATGTCGCGAGTGATGCCAATCTCTCCGAGAATCTCCCGCTCCACATGTTCCTCATCATCTACAGCACTCTCATCCGCAATGGTTTCCTCATCAAAACTCCCCCGCAGCACCACATTCCAGGCAGAACCAAAAATCCAAGGCTCCTTATAGCGACCATGAAGATGTCTAGATTCCTCGCCCGTAAAGCCTTCCATCTGCAAATCCCGCGCTGTACCAAGAATGTTGTAGAGATTCACATTCAGCATGCCTTCCCAGACATTGTCTTCACTTTCATAAGTGAGAAGCGCTTCCGCTTCTGAGACAGTGGCGGATTCCATACTGAAGGCGGGAACAAGACGATTGCGGACCGGATCTCGGAACAACTTCACGGGAGCTTTTTTCTCAAAATAGCCCACTCGGGCAAGTTTCCGTTCCGCACGCTCCAAGTCCGTCAAGGAAACAGGCGCACCTTCCTCAATACCGCTCAGCCGGCGGAATACCTCGGGCTTTGTTCCCGTGGGCACAAGGTTCTCCGCAGGCGCCCAGACATAGCCCGCACCGCGGTGAGCTCTAACGGTTAGAGCCGCGGACTCATAACCCAGATTTTCGGTTACAGCACCCGAGTCCATCCGAGATAATGTACCCGAAATCTGCGCCGCCACAAACCCCTGATCCTCATAGTGGCGAGTGAGTTTTGCCGCAACAGCCTGCCACACATCGCAGGGTTCGCCCAGCACTTTTGACATTTCCGCTTCATCAAATTCAGAGTGTTCGCCTGTCCAGACAATGCTCTGGATACGGCAATTCACGGGCTCTGCAAACAGGGCCATCACCGCAAACAAAACAAATATCAAAACACTCTTACAATTCATCATTCAGCATTCAGCATTCTGCATTCTGCATTCTGCATTCTGCATTCATCATTCTGCATTCAGCATTCTGCATTAAAACACCGCTCTTGCTTCTGTGCTCAGCTTCTGGAAAATATTCTCTTCTGCATTCCCAAAGCGCAACACATAACGCAAACCAAAAGAAATGTACTCGTTCATATCCACCGAAATCACTGACTCCAGGCGGTAAGTTCTGCCCTCGCCGTAGCCCGACATCAGCTGGTAGGGAATGGCGTTCTCACCCTTGTCCATCTCGATGGCAGAGAACTGCACGAATCCATCCGCCACATTTTCCTTCTCGTACCCAAACCGCAGATAACCTTCCCAAAGGTGTGCGTCAAAATCGTAAGTTCCTCCATCGCTTCCATCACCTGTGCGGTAACGGCCTCCGGGCTCCACATGGAATCCGCTGGCAAAACTAAAGCGGTAACGGGCCGAGAATTCTTCCGCATTCCAGTCCAAATTCTGGAGCGCTTCAAATTCTGCATCTTCCAAGCGGGCCATGCCTCCCACAAAATGTGCGTCCGTAATCTGGTAGCCCAAATCCAGCTGGTGCGAAAGCATTTCCTCGAAGTAAGAAATAGAGCTGAGTTTTTTATCGTAGAGGGCGCCGGGCTTGTATGTGGCGGAAAAGCCCGAGGGATGGTCCAGAGAAAGGCGGCCCTCCCAAGTCACATTGCCGGAGGAAATTTCACGCAACTGATGTCTGGAGGCCGGCGGGAAATACAGTTTTTTGCCCGTAGTGTCCTCCCCCTCGGCGCTATAGCTTCCGCCTACGGTAATATCCCTCAGGATTCCCTCGTGAATTCCCAGCAGTAGCCCCGGATTCCAGTCCACATCCAAACTGAAGGCCGCATTGGAAGCCCGCACCGCCCCGATGGAATCATTGCGGCCCATTCCCTCATACACGAAATCGCCATTATCTACGCCCTCAATGAAGGCACCCGTCAAACTGTCGTAACGCACATCGCCTGTACCGGGCGCAACCGCCTTATAAATGGCCGTATAAGTTTGCTCCTCCGTCAGACCCAACTTGTAGCTTACATTGCCGGAGAATCCCAAGTCCTCATCGCCAAATATACCCTGCAAATCACCCACCCAGCTGTTCTCACCATCCGTAGAATCTACTTCCCGATGTTCGTACTGCAAGAAGTGTGAAATGTCCAAGTAGCGATGGTGATATTCAGCCGTCTGCGTCCACGCCACCGATTTGAGGGAATCATTCCAGTCATCTCCATAAGTGTCCCCACGACGCCTTGCGAGTTTCGTCTCTACGCCTTCGCTAGCATTCCAGTTGTTTGCATTTAGCGAAAAGCCGGCGCCAGATTTCCCGTAGAAAACTTCATCCTCCGCAGCGCCATTATTTCCCGCGAAGGCCCCGCCCGAAACTGCATCGGGACTATTTTTGCCCGCAGCAGTTTCGTCAATCTTCGTGTAGCGGGCATCAAAGTTCCCGAATGGCCGCCAGAAGCCCTGCAAATATTGCGCATTTCCTAAAGCCTGATAGCGTTCCCGCTCTCCATTCTGCACGCTAGCAACGCGAACAATCCCAACATCGCTCGCCACATTCTGCGACAAATGCTCAAACGAAACCTTAGCCCGAGAAGAATTCCACTCCTGATTCTCTCCCTGGCGATACCCCCACAGCGTTTTTGCAAACCAGTCACTGCCCAGACGAATCCGCATTCCGAATTCATCATGCCTTAAATCTCCAGAGGTGATGGCGGAACTATCCAAATCCCATTCATCCTGCAACTTGTAGGAATTCCAGTCTCTATCTGTGCCCTGATAATCCCCAATGCCAAATTCCTCTTCCACATAATTGCCATACACCGAAAAGGCCACCGGGAACTTCAGCATTCTAGCACTGGAATCCGTTGTGGCATACCAGCGAAAAGCATTCCCCTCCGGCCCATCCACATGGTGAGAAACCGTATTGGAATCCCGACGGCTCACCGCCATTTCCAAATCCGCATAGAAGCGGTTATCAAACTGTGTCCGCAAGCGCGTGCCCACACGATCAATCCGCTCCGGACGGTTCAGCGCTACGGAATCCAATTCATCTTCAAGACTGTCTGGTGTATGGTACAGCATTCCGCCTCTATCCGCCTTCAACGTCTGGTAGTCTTCATCAGTCCACACGCTCTTTTTTAGGCGATGCTTGTCATTCTCCAGCCGGAATCCAGCGACATCCAAATAGAGATTGGGGTGGCGGTACTTCCCCGCCGCAGCATACAAATTAAAGATATTATCGTCTTCGTAGGCGTCATATTCAATGCGGATTTCATCATCTGCGCCCGGGGCCCATCTCCCCTTGAAATTCAGGAGGCCGCCTGCATAGTTCACATCGTAATCCTTATCCCGCCGAAGTTCCACGCCGTTGACCCAGACCTTTTCCGAACCGGGAACCACCGCCAGATATTCTCCATCACCACTGATGGCATAGCCTTCGCGCTGACCGCTCACGCCATTGAAAGTGCGGCTGATGCGATTCACTTCATCGGTGCCTGCGGCTCCGCGAACTTCCGTATATCCGCCACGAATACCCGCCATGGCGCCCAAGGTACTGCGCTCAATTCCAGATAGTCCGAGGGATTCATCCCTCCACGTCAAATCGCCCAAATGAACAAACCAATGCCTGGCCTCCGCCCGAAAATAAATCTGGTCCACCTCCTGCAATGTTGCCGTGGTCTGGTCGCC
Source organism: Fibrobacter sp. (assembly GCA_024398835.1). Lineage (GTDB taxonomy): Bacteria > Fibrobacterota > Fibrobacteria > Fibrobacterales > Fibrobacteraceae > Fibrobacter. The sequence continues at coordinate 21,258 of JAKSIK010000022.1, read as the reverse complement.
CGCCTTGCGGTCCACATCGCTCAACAACGCATCGATATAAACGCTATCGCCCACCATGCCCTGAATGGAAAGTCGGAGTTCCTGATCCACTTCCGTCCCCCCATCGCCCACAGTGACTTGCATGGTCTTGTAGCCGTGAGCTTCCACTTTTCCAGAAGCGGCATCATCCGCGCCCGAAACAGACGAAGAACCTTGCGGCACACCATTTGCGGCATCTGCCACATTCACATTTTGAACAAGATAATCCGGATTCCATACGGGCAGAGAATCCAGATTCAAAGCAAATGCGCTGGCTGCAGCGCCTAACCAGATAAGGGCAACAAAGGCAATCCAGGACCCTCTGCCCATGACACTACCTGTCTGTCGATTCAATCAGGAACTGTTCGCTATATAGCAAGCGGCGGCCAAGCACCAAATCTACGCTCCACTCCCCTGTGGTGAGCATACTCGGAGAGATTTCCGTATAGCAGGCCTCATAATCCTTCCGCACCTTGCAGGGCAGCACCTGCACCGTATCCATTCCCTTGTACCACACATGCAGCAAGGAATCAGAATCGTACTGAAGGGCATTGGAAATGATGGTATAGAAATAAAGGCGTGAACCTTCCTCAAACACGGAGTCCGCGCCAAAAGGGGTTTCCTTCACGATGTGGCGACAGACAACGCCTTGCGCCAGAGACAGTTCCGTGTTCCCCACATCCTTGATACTAGAATCATCTAGAACAAAGTCCACAATGCGGTGGGTAATGAAAGCAAGAAAAACAACAATCAAAACGACTGTCGTCTTTCTCATACTACGCAGTGGCGGAAGTCCAGCCACAACAACCTCGATTAGATAAGCTTACTGGTGTTCTGGGTAAAGGTAGGAACCGCTTCCAAAAGCTTTTCCACCAGCAAACGGTTGAAGTCCTCCACACGATTCGGGAGTTTCGGACCCGGGAATACCTGAAGTAAAAGTAGCGCATTGTCCGCAGACGAAATGTAGACAGAGCGGTTTTCGCCGGAGAAGGACACAGATTGGAAGTTTTCGCCACCAAGCATGCCACCCATCTGCTTTGCAGAATCGTAAGCACCATTACCAAGCACTGCTAGCAGCGAAGGCTCAGGGCAAGAGGGCAGATTGCCCACTTCGGCAATAAGGGAACCGTCACGATGGCAAAGGGCGATGTATTCCGCCTTCACGCTGGCCTGGTAAGCCAACATGAGACGACGCACTTTTTCAACAACTTCAGCATAAATTGCAAAATCACTCATACAAACCTTTCTCCCATACCCTACTTTTTCTTGGGCACGTATGGACGCAACTCGATTTCATCATCAGAATTGTCTTCCGGCTTTTCAACAGTGCGGCCAAAGGTCGGCATTCTGGCAATGGTGGTCGGCGTACGGGGGCGACCAAATGGAGAGGCTCCAAATCCCTTCTGGAACAAGGCCGAACCGGTACCCGTGGACGGGGCTCCAGCAACACCCGGCTTTGCAGCAAAGGAAGGCATCTTAAAGGGAGAAGACGGTGTGGTTGGCTGAGCAAGTTGAGGCTTTGCATTGGCAGGCGGCTGAGCCTGACCCACAGAGAGCCCTTCCTTGGTCATAGAAACTTCATGAACGCCAGTGTTGTTCACACTTTCGGCAGCCTTGCGGAGGAAACCCTGCTTCACATTGAACTTTTCGATGACCAGCATGGCAATCGCCTTAAGAGTAGTCACCACACCCTTACCGTTATGTGCGGTAGACGGGAAGAAGGGCACCTTGCGAGGGTTCAATTCCGCATTCAACTCATCCAGAGTGAACACGTTGTCCATGTCGCGCTTGTTGTACTGGAGCACGAAGGGCATGTCATCCAGATCCATGCCGTAATCCTGCAGGTTCTGGCGCAAATTCTGAAGGCTTTCCAGGTTTTCCGCCTGACGGGAACGCTGGGAGTCCGCCACAAATACAATACCATCCACACCGCGAAGAACGAGCTTACGAGTACTGTTGTAGTAAACCTGACCAGGGACCGTATAAAGTTGGAAACGAGTCTTGAAGCCCTTAATATCACCAAGGTTCAATGGCAAAAAGTCGAAGAACAGCGTACGGTCGCCTTCGGTAGCTAGGGACACCATGTCCGTGCGCTTGTCCTGAGGCATCTTCTGGTGAATCACCTGCAAGTTGGTGGTCTTACCACTAAGACCGGGTCCGTAGTAGACCACTTTACAACTAATTTCTCTTGTAGCAAAATTAATCGAAGACATTTTAATTCCTTAATATTCTTTGACTTAATCTAGAAAAAAAAGACTATGACGGACACGGGAAACACCGCAAAATAGGGAAATGAGATGATTATTGCGCTTACGTCAATATGAAGCCGGAGCCCTACCGTGAAAACAAAATTTTACATAAAAATAGGAAAGACCGACGCACAGAATGCATCGGTTCTCCAAAAAATTAAAACTGAATCGCCAGCGAGCGCCGGCGGCACAGATTAGGCGAGGCCGTTGACGACTTTAGCAGCCTTGGCCTTGTAGTTGGCAGCGCGATTTGCGTTGAAACCAGCACGGCTCTTGGCGGCAGCCTTGTCCAGCATGCTGAACAGGTTGGGCATTTCCTTCAGGGCTTCTTCCTTAGAGGAAGCAGTGCGGATCACCTTGAGGCTGGAACGAATAGCAGAACGAACAGAGTGGTTCATTGCATTGGCCTTTTCGGCCTGACGCAGACGCTTTTTGCAAGATTTGTGTTGAGGCACCTTATATCTCCGGGTAAAACCTACTTAAAATTTGTTGGGTCAAAGATAGTAAAACCGAGGATTTTGTCAAGGGGAGCCCCGAATTACTACATTTTTGACCATGATTCCCTTTGTAAACCTCCCCGCCCAACGAAAAGCGTACCAGTTGGAGCTGGAAAATGCCGAAAAACAGGTTCTGGATAGCGGTTGCTATATCGGTGGGCCCGTGGTTAGGCAGTTGGAGGGGGAACTTTCCCGATTTTTGGGGTCCGAGGGAATTGGGCCCGAGAATGCGCCCGAGGGAATTGGGCCCGAGAAAGCGCCCGAGGCACCGGAATGCATTAGTTGCGCCAGCGGTACCGATGCCCTCAGTCTCGCGCTGGAGGCTCTGGAAGTAAAACTCGGAGACGAGGTCATCGTGCCGGACTTCACCTTCATCGCTCCGGCGGAATGCGCGAGAAGACTGGGAGCGACGGTCCGGTTTGCAGACATCAATCCCGAGACCTTGCAGATTTCTGCCGAAAGCGTCTGGAATTTGGTGGGCCCGAGAACAAAGGGTGTCATCGCCGTAGACCTGTTCGGGCAGTGCGCCCCCTACAGAGAACTGCGAGAAATCTGCCAGAAGAACGGACTTTGGCTGTTGGAAGACTGCGCCCAGGCATTTGGCGCTACACAAGACGGCCGCGCCGCCTGTACCTTCGGCGACATCGCCATTACCAGCTTCTACCCCACGAAACCCTTGGGCTGCTATGGCGACGGCGGCGCGCTATTCACCCGCAACGAAAAGTTCGCGACAACCATTCGTGAGCTTGCAAACCACGGCAGCACGGAACGGTACCTGCACAAGAGGCTCGGCTACAACAGCCGCCTGGATGCACTACAGGCCGCAATCCTCCTGGTGAAGTTGAAGCATTTCAAGGATGAACTCCGAGTGCGAGAGAAAAACGCCACCCTCTACGACCAGTTCTTCAAGGACTTTGCCCGCAAGGTCGGATACACCATCCAACCCATCAAAATCGCTGCAGGGAATACCAGCACCTACGCCCAATATACTTTGTTAGTGGAGAACCGGGAACATTTCCTAGGTCTTCTTGAAAAGGCGGAGATTCCCTACTGCATCCACTACCCCATGCCCTTGCACCAGCAACCCTGTTTTGCAGACAAACTAACGAAGTGCCCTATCACGGAAGATGTGGTGAAAAAAGTGGTGAGTCTGCCCGTCTGCGCCTGGACAGACGTAGAAGGCATCATCAACAAACTGAGCTAGGTTTTTACTTTTCCATGTCCAAATCGGACAGGTTTTTGTAGATGGAATCCGTTGCTTTTCCCAGGGAATCCAACTTCTGCTTCACGTTGTCGATTTTGCCAATCATCTGGGTGTTGGCGTCCTTCAACTGGGTGATTTCTGCCTCGGCCTTGGGGTCAGAGCAAGAAAATAGCAGAAACGTGCAAACAACTGTTGTCAAAATGAGGGTCTTGTGTGCCATATCGGAAATTTAAGAATATCTTCAGGTAGAGCGGATTGGAAATTGGGTTCGAGACCCAAAAAAGGAGTTTATTATGATTGATGAATTAAAGCAGCAAATGGAAGCGAAAGGCTGGAAAGGCCATGTCTATACTCGTGTAGAAAACATGGCAGACCTTCCGAAGGCAATCCAAGCCGTGTTCGAAATCGATGAAGACTACCAGTATGTCGTTTCCATTGACAATGGATTTAAGGCTCCAGCAGACATACCCGAAATCTCTTTTGCCGGGTCGGATACAGAAATCCAAACCAATTTGGACGAAGCCATCATGGAAGGACTCGCCCACTCCAAAATGCTGAAAGAAAAAGAAACCGGAGCCATCATCCGCTTCGGCTATACTTCTCACGATATTTTCGGAAAGTAGAGAACCGGGATTTAGAGAATATCGCGATTCAATAGTTCGCCGTGGTCTAAAGACAAGCGGCGGAAGGGACTGTTCAAATAAAAGTCTGGATTATGAGTGGCCATGACCACCGTTGTGCCGCGTGCGTTGATTTCCTTGAAAATGCGGAAAACGTCCTCGGCGTTAGCGGGGTCCAGGTTGCCCGTAGGTTCGTCAGCCAGCAAGAGGTAGGGATTGTGAACCATGGCGCGAGCGATGGCCACACGCTGCTGCTCACCGCCCGAAAGGGTGTAAGGCATAGCGAAGCGCTTTTGGCTAATGCCGACAAGAGCCAGCGCATCAAAGACGGCAGCATTAATCTTTTTGGAGGGCGTGCCCACAATGCGGAGGGCCAGGGCCACATTCTCAAAGACATTCCTGTCCGGCAGAAGCTTGAAATCCTGGAAGATGATGCCCATCTTGCGGCGAAGGGCCTGGATGTTACCATCGGGCGTATTCTTGCTATCGTAGAGGCAATCGCCGGTGAACTTCACCATGACCTGCCCGCCACGAACAGCATCGGGCCGTTCATCCATATAAATTAACTTCAAGACTGTAGACTTACCGGCGCCGGAATGGCCCGTAAGAAAGACAAACTCACCCTTGTTAATCCGGAAGGAGACGTTGTTCAGCGCCTTCCAGTTTTCCTCGTAGGATTTTGTGACGTGGGTGAAGTGAATCATAGCCGGCCTGATTACTCCGTGATGCGGATATCCACATGGACTTCCTGACGCCACTTCTTGACGAGTTCTTTCAGTTTCTCGTTTTCCAGATGGGAGGCGGCCATGGACTCAATCTTTCCGTAGTCTTCTTCCAGAGTGAGTTCGCGAATCTGGCGGGCATCATCCAGACGGAAGAGATGGTAGGCACCATCGATTTCCACAGGGTCGGAGACCTCCCCGATGGAAAGGTTCGCCACAGGGTCTACATAGGCGGGCTCCATTTCGTTCTTCTGATACCAGCCAAGGAGACCGCCCTGGAAATTAGAGGACTTGTCTTCACTGTACTTCTTTGCGGCGGCGGCAAAATCTTCCTTCGTCTTGATAACGCTGTGGAGGGAATCGGCAAGGGCCAGTACCTGTGCGGAATCCTTAGCCGTAGGAATGGTGCGGAGGAGGATATGGGCGGAACGGACGCCGTCTTCCTTACGACCCAGCACGCGAGGAATATGCCAGCCCTGGTTAGTCTTTACCGGAGTCGCAGAATACTGACCGTTCTTCAACTGATCCAGCGCACGCTCGAAGGCCGGGTCCAGAAGGCCACGACGGAAATATCCCAAGTCACCGCCCTTCTCGGCAGAGGAGTCCTGAGAATGATTCTTGGCCAAAAGCTCAAATTTGATTCCCAAGTTCAGACTATCAATCAAAACTTCCGCCACCTTCTTCACGGAATCCACAATCATGGAATCGGGAGTAATTGGAATCTGAATGTGGGAAAGAAGAACGCAGTTGTACTGCCGCGGAAGAGAATCCTGGTACTCGTCGTAGAAGGCGTCCACCTCTTTCTTGGTAGGGCTGATGGAGCCCACATGGCGCTGGCGAACACGAGTGAGTTCAATGTGGCTACGAATCTGCTTGGAAAGCTGGTCGCGGAACTGCGCCATGCTCACACCAAGCTGCGCGCGGACCGCCTTTTCCAAGGTGGCCAAATCGATATTCTGGCTGGCGGCAAGCTGGGACAAATGGGCATTCACACGCTGGTCCACTTCTGCATCGCTCACCACGATGGAATCCCTGTCGATACGGCTAAGGAGAACCTTCTCTTCGATGAGCTGGTCCAGCACATATTCCTTCTGCTGCTGTTCCGACATGGAAGCCGCTTCCGGGGTTTCCTGGAACTTGTAGAGGCTGTTCAGAAATTCGGAACGCATGATAGGCTTGCCATCCACCACGGCAGCAATGCCATCCATAAGCACAGGCGCTGCAAACACTGTAGAAATCAAGGCCCCCAAAAGGAGCATCATGAAGCTGCGTCTAATCATTTACCACCCTTCTTTGAAAAAACTTTCGCCTGAGAGAAGATGGGACGATTGTTCTTCCACTGGTTCTTTAAATCTTCCATGACCTTCGCCTTGTGGATAACCCAGACTTCGTTTTCCACATCATTCTGCACTTCCTCGTATGGAAGCACATCGGCGCTATCTAGGCGGCTGGTCACAACATACATCTTGAGAGCCCCTCCACAAGCCTTCATCACAGAAAGGGTGCGGAGAGGAACGGTTCCCAGGTTGGGAATGAGACAACTGTCCGGAGATTCCTCCGCCAACTCAAAGCGTTCAATCTTCTTCACCAAGTAGTTGGAATCGGGAAGATTCTCGTATTCCTTCCCCTTGCGGCTCTTGAAGTAAGTGTCGGCATCCTTCCAATCCTTGAAATAGAGGATTCCGCCAGTAATGAGGTTCTTCCCACGGACATAGTCTTCGGCATGGCTGTGGTAGTAATCCAATTTTTCCGCATCCGAAAGCATCATGGTGTCCGCAAAAGTCTGCAGGAAATAATCCACCACCAACTTCCGGGTAGTCTGCTCAATCTGACGTACAAGATTTTCATCTTTTCCCATGCCGCTGGCAATGGCCTCCTGATAAATGGTCTCCTCATCAATCCAATGCGTGAGGAAAGAAAGACGCATAGAATCGTCCCAGGAGTTCCATTCCGGAACCATGGCGTGAATTTGAGATTCCGTCAGTTTTTTGGAGCCAACGGAAACCACCACAGGGTCTTCCTTGCTCCACGGAAAATTACAGGCCGAAAGCGTGGCCAGAGCTACAAACGCAAAAACTAGAAATAGTCGATTGACAAACTTCATCAGCCATAAGATAGAAAATTTCACTTCAGCTTGCCAAAGCGGCCCTTCAATTTGGCCAAAGCTTCATCCTCCACCACTTCTTCCGTGGCATCGCCGCCCCGTTTGAAGTAGAGAATGGCGAAATCCTCAAGCATGGCCCGCGCAGAGAGGTAGAGGTCTACCATTTCTGAGGAATCCGAAGCTGCACGCTCCAGGCGAGAAAGGAGGTCCCGAGCGGAGCGGAGTTCGTGATCTTTGAGGTAACGCGCCTTGAGGTACGGGCGGAAGGATTCCCGAAGGGATTTGAGATTGACAGAGGACGTCGACTGAGGGGCGGAATTTGCTTTAGCGGGTGCAAAATTCGTGCCAACAAGTTCCGCGATGGCCACAAGCCTTTCGAACAAAGTAACGTTCTTTTGATAGAGGGAATGAAGGGAGGGAACCGCACCGCAAGAGGAAACCGCGCCGCCCTGGTCACGCATGGCGACGGAGAAATCTCGCAAAATGTTCCAGCAATGCGTGAAGGCGGCGGCGCCCAGAAGGCCCGACTCATAGCAGGCGCGTACAAGAGAAAGGCGGATTTCTTCGTCTTCACTGCGGGTTGTTGCGGCAAGGTTCCTGAAATCCCGAAGTTTTTTGCCGCGGGAGAATTCCAGGCCCGTAAAGCGAACACATTTCGAGGCATCCAGATGGTCGGCGGCGAGAGATTTGAGGACCCAGATTTTCAGGACGGTTTCAAAGCCATCGGCAAACACGCCGCCGGTTTCCAGCATGTTCAAGCGGTCTGCAATAAGAGGTGAATCCGTCGCGGAAACTGCCGCGGGCTCGGATGTCGCGGGCGTCGAGGCATTTATTGCGGGAACGCGCTCCAGGCGTTTGCGGAAGCTTTGCCAGAAGGCGGATTCCTCCACCGACATGAGGGCGGATTCGCCAAGCCGCCAACCAAAGCAGCAACCCTCCAGCGGGAAGTCGATACCGAAGGAAACCACCGCAGGCCGCACCATCTGAAACATGCGGAAGGAGCCCCACTCCGGCGAAAGTTCCAGCGGGAATTTTTCCGCAAAGCCAGACTTCACCACATTCAAGTGAAGCCGCAAGTGATTTTCCTTGTCCGGATTTACCGTCGGAACAAGGACTCCTTCCCCATTCTTTTCCTTCTGGAGAAATTTTTCAAGAACTTCGTAGAGCGAAAGCAGCGGAGCCTTATGTGGTGCAGCCTCAAGTGCGGCGTAGAAGGCATCGTCGATAGCGGAGCGCTTCGCCTCCAGATTTTTCTTCACCGCCTTCGGGAGTTCGCGAATGACGGATTCCGCCATCCATTCCCGCCATTGATGCATGGACATAGCGAATTTTGCAGGCGAAAGTTCCGGAAGCAAATCGTATGGCAAATCCATGGTAATGCCATCGCATTCCCGTGTGGCATCGAAGACCATCTCCCCCACCAGCATGCGGTTTCCAATGCGGAACTGCTCGATGGAACCGCCCAATTTTGGTTCCGGAGCCTTCTGCGGCTGCTTTTTATTGCCAAGGCGACCAAACGCATCGCGCAAACTATAGTTTGCACTATTTCCGACGTCATCTGCCAACCCATCGGCAACGCCGTTCCCATTCATCTCCAACCAGTAATTGGCATCAAATTTGAGGAACTGGTCCGTGTGGGCGTTCAAGTAATCTTTTAGCGACTTGATGGAATTTACGTTGTGTGCAATGCGGGTGTAGTAGTCCACCAGGGCATCTTCGCTGGGGGCAAGGCCAAATTGGCGCTTGCGGGCTTCCAGAGCGCGGAGGTTTTCCAGGACGCGTTCGTTGTGTTCCATGAAGTGGAAGGGGCGGGCCATCTCGCCCATGACCACGGCTTCGCGCCAGAAAATCTGGGCGCAGTCATCGGGATTCACGCGGGCGTAATCCACCCGATGGCCGCGGCTGATGACAAGCCCGCGGAAACTGATTTCCTCCACAGCCTCCACGAAGCCCCGTTCCTTATTCCAAACGGGTTCAAACCAGCGACGGGTGCAGAAGGGTTCCGCCACCTGGAGAATCCATTCCGGCTGAATTTCGGCGGCCTTGGTGAGAAAAGTGCGGCTGGTTTCACGGACTTCGGCGCTAAAGAGCCACTCCACACTTTTGCCGTAGAGGTCACTGCCCGGGAACACGTGGGTTTCGCGGCCATTCACCAGGCGATAGCAGCCGTTTTCCAAATCACGGCGGGCAATTCCACCGAGGAATCCGGAGAGTAGCGCGATGTGGAGATTATCCCTGTGGAAACTGTCGAAGGGGCAAACCCGATTTTCGAACTTTACATCCAGAATGCGGCTGAACTGTTCGTACAAATCCACCCATTCCCGACAACGTAAAAAGTGGAGGGAGTTCTTGTCGCAGAATTTGCGCAGTTTGTTCCAGGATTTTCCATCCCACTCGCTGCAGAAGCCATTCCAGAGGCAGATGTAAGTGAGGAAGTCGCTTTTATGACCCGCGAATTTGCGATGGAGCCCACGAATACGAGTGCGCTCCGGCTCCTCATTGGGAACCACCCGCGGGTCCTGAATGCTGAGGGCGGAACAGACGATTAGGGCCGGCTGTAAAACGCCTGCGTCACGGGCCCGAAGCAGCACTGCCGAGAGGGATACATCCATGGGGAGGCGGGTCATTTCACGCCCTAGCTTTGTCACGCGGGCGGTAGCGTTGTCGGCAGTGAGGGCGCCCAATTCAAAAAGCGTTTTGTAGGCCCCGCGGAAAGCGGAATGTGGCGGTGCCTGCAAGAAGGGGAACGTCTCCATCTCCAGCCCGAGACTGCGGAGTTGCAACACCACGTTGGCGAGATTGCTCCGGCGGATTTCGGGCTCCGTAAACTCATCCCGTTTCTCGAAATCGCCTTCGGAATAAAGCCTAATGCAGACGCCGGGTTTTACGCGGCCAGCGCGCCCTGTGCGCTGGCGGGCGCTGGCCTTGGAAATATCTTCCACCGGAAGGCCCTGAATGCGGGACTGGGCATTGTAGCGAGAAATACGGGCCATGCCCGTGTCCACCACATAGGCAATGCCCGGAATGGTGAGGGACGTTTCTGCAATGTTGGTGGCCAGCACCACCCGGGTCCTTGACCCGGGGCGGAAAACCCGCCGCTGTTCATCGGGACTCATGCGGCCAAAAAGTGGCAAAACGTCAAAGTTAGCCTCGTCTAACTTTTTCCGCAAATCTCCCGCCAAATCCTGAATGTCGCGTTCCGTGGGCAAAAAACAGAGCAGGTGATCACGCTTGCGATTTTCCAAATCCAGAATGGCGTCGCAGGCCTCTTCAATCAGGCCCGAATCGCCCTTGCCGCTCATGTCCCGACCATTCCGCGAATCGTCTACATCGTCAGGATATGAAATATCGCTCAGGCCGCCTGTAAAACTCGCGCGCTTCCCATTAGAAGCATCGCTAAAATAATACTCCACATCTACAGGGAATGTACGACCTTCCGCCTCCATGACGCAGCTGTTGTCGTAGAATTCCTCGAAGAGTTTTGCATCCAGAGTTGCGGAGGCCACAACCAGTTTGAAATCGCGGCGTTCGGTCAGAACAGTCTTGAAAATTCCGAGAAGAATATCGATGTTGAGGGAGCGTTCGTGGGCCTCGTCAATCATGATGGCGTCGTACTGCTTGAACAGGCGATCCTTGCGGAACTCCTGCAAGAGAATGCCGTCCGTCATGACTTTGATGGGGGCTTCGCTTGGACCCTCTTCCCAGAAGCGGATTTTAGTGCTGACGAGGGATTCGTCCTTCAGCTCTTCGCGAAGGCGGTCCGCAATGGAGAGGGCTGCAAGGCGCCGCGGCTCCGTGACCCCAATTTTGAATTTTTGCGCACCCTCAGTAACGACCTCAGTCAACCCACAAAAATATTCCAGCAGAAATTTTGGCAACTGGGTGGATTTTCCGGAACCCGTATCCGCCTTCACAATCACCACCTGGTGATTTTTCAAAAGCTCGAGGAATTCCTCCCGATGTTCAACAACGGGAAGCTCCGGATACTCGATTTTCATCATTCCTTGATGTGCCCGCATTTGTCGCAGGTGAGTTTATAGCTGTTGTCGGGGTCCACCGCCATGACGCCATCGCACTCCGGCACTTCGCACGGGAGTTCCCCAGGCATCACTTCACGATAAGTCTTCTTCTGTTCTTCCATGCATTGACCGATTTTTAAAATTTCACATTCATGAGGATTCCGCTGCCATCTTCATAGAATTCAGGCGAAAAATCCACATTTTTTGCGAAAGATTTGGAGGATGTGGCGCGATAAACCCGCATTGCATCCAGAATGGAAACCACACGATTGAGGACAAGCGCCCCCACGGACACCTGGAACACGATTCGGCTGATGCGGTAGTGCCGCATGCGGCTTGCAAACTCGTCCATGTGGTCCGTCGTTTCCAGATTGTCGCTGCTGCCCCAGTCCCACTGGATGCTGTTGCTGAACTCGTCATCCGTAGGCTTGCCGGCGCGAATCATGGACTGGTTGTAGTCCTCGTCCATGTCCGGAGAGGAATTCTGACCCGCCACACCGCCACGGCTGCGGTAATCCCCCACCGTATTCAAAAGCGAAACCTTCTTGCTCTTGGTGTTGAGGCCAGCGTGGCGCACCGCATACTCGTGCGCAGAAGTGATGTAGCGCTCGCCAATAAAGTAGGAGGAAAACGCAGTAAGCCACAGGGCCGCATCCGTCCACACAAAAGGACGTACCAGGCTATTCTCATCCAAGTAGAGTTCGCCCATGCCCGGCAGCAAAGCGGAATAGCCCATAGCCAAAAACAGACTCTTGCTGTGGTTTTTGCTCACGTTCTCGTCAACAGAGATAACCACCTGTGAAAAGGCGCAACACGAAGCCAAGAGGAGAATCGCCAAAAGCCGCATTAAAAGCCCCAGCTAGCCTGGACTCCTACGTCAAACCCATCCACCACATTCAAGTAGCTGTCAAAGTGGAGATGGTCGTACCAAGAAAGATCTTCGGAATAGAGTTCCTTGTTGTGGGCGTTGGCCGTGAAGGCCGCATCCACCGCAGAAACCAAGTGGTTCACAATGAGACCGCCAAAGAACCAGGCCTGCATATTGGCGTAGTCCGTGGCCTTGGAGCGCATGTCGCGGTATTCCTTCATATTCATGGACTTGGCGAGAGGAATGTACTCCCCGTCGTAATCGTCATCCAGATGGAGGTTCATGGCCAGTTCCGCATCTTCCACATCGTCCCAACCGAGAACGTAGGATTTGTCCGAAATCTCACTGTAGAGGGCAGAGCCATCGTAGAAGGAGCCCACCGCCTTCACCTCTTCGCCGAGGGAGACAGGATTGTTCCGGAAGCGAGCCGCATGGGCCGCGTCGTTGTCAAACATCTTGCCGGCCGTATAGCAGCCCGAGGCAGAAGCCTTGCCGTAAATCGCCTCGCAGAAAGACTCCCGAGAACTCATGTAGCGGGTCTCGAAATAGGACTCCTCCGATTCGCTGGCCAATTGATTCACAAGGTCCAGCATCTCCTTCTCGTAGCGCCCGATGGAGTAATGCTTTTTCGCGAACTTCTTGTAGTTCTTCACCTGATTATCGTACTTGTAGACCGAGAAGTAGTACCAACCGCCCCACAAGGCCGCTTCCAACGCCAGATACACCGCGCCGCGCACGTAAGTGAAGCTGGAACCACCCGTATAGAGCTGACCGCTGCCAGGAACCACGAGGGACATGAACATGGCCTTCTTGGGGCTCTTGTAGCGCCCCTTCATCTCGTCGATGCCGTTCACCTTGGAAACCTTCACCGGGCCGAGCAAATCACGACGGCTCATGGAGCTGCTGGACGGAATCACCACCGGTTCCGCCACCTGGACAGACGAACTGGAGGATGCGGGTTCCGAAGAACTGGAGGAAACAGGTTCCGAGGAACTAGAAACCACGGCGGAATCCACCTTTGCGGAATCCACAGCCGCAGAATCAACTGGGGCGGCAGAAGAATCTACAGGGGCAGCAGAAGTATCTACAGGGGCAACTGCAGCGGAATCCACCTTTGCGGAATCAGCTGGTGCAACAGTAGCTGAATCCACTTTTGCGGAATCAACTGGTGCAACAGTAGCTGAGTCAACCTTTGCGGAATCCACAGGGGCGGCAACGGAATCCGATGAGACTGGGTTAGCCGATGACGTCGTATCGGCAGGTGCAGCAACCGCGGCTGTATCAACAGCAGCAGAAGAATTTTCCGCAACCACAGACGAAGAACTCATCTCTGCAACAGAACTTTCCGACGCAACAGCAGCAGAACTCTCCGGCACAACCGCCGCGGAACTTGTCGCAGCATCAGAACTAACCGCCGCAGCCGTATCCTGGGCAGCCTCGGACTCGAATTCCGCAAACAAATCGCGAACCTGGGCAAAAGTACCCTGGGCACAAATCGCCAAAACAAAAAAAGACAACAGCGAAATCTTACGCATACATCCACAAAATAGAAAAAAACTTAATTTTAGCCCATGCACTACACTCCATATCGCGATTTACTCCAAAAGTTGTTCCCCGACTATCAAAAAGTCCGGAAACTCCCCCTCAACGGCGGCATGAGCTGCCCCAATCTGGACGGGACCAAGAGTTTTGCCGGGTGTAGTTACTGCAACAACCGCAGTTTCAGCCCCGTTTTCGACCAGGCCGGCGTGGGCATCCAGGAACAGCTGGACAAATTCATCCCGAAACTCCGGGAGAAGTACCCCACCGCGGGCATTCTCGCCTACCTCCAGCCCTACACCAACACACACGCCCCGCTCAAGCACCTGATGGAAATCATCAAGCCCATCGTGGAGCACCCGGAGGTGGCGGGGCTCGCCATCGGGACGCGTCCGGACTGCCTCGAAGACGAGAAAATCGCCTTCCTCGCCGAGATGAACCGCATCAAGCCCATCATCGTGGAGATTGGCCTCCAGACCGCAAACGATTTGACGCTGGCCGCCATCAACCGCAGGCACACTCTGGCAGAATTCGAAGATGCCGTCAAACGCTGCCAGAGCTCGGGCCTCACCGTCACCACGCATGTCATCGTGGGCCTCCCGGGCGAAACCCTGGAAGACTTCAAGCGCACCGCGGAAATGGTCCGCAACCTGAACCTCGCCGCCGTGAAAATCCACCCCCTCCACATCGTGGTGGGCACGCAGATGGCCGCCGACTTCGCCGACGGCGAAATCAAGCTCCTGGAGTTCGAGGAATACTGCGCCGCCGTGGCCGAGATGATCAAAATCATCGGGCCAGAAACCGCCATCGAGCGCTTCAGCGGCGAAAGCCCAAGCGACATGCTCCTCGCCCCCAACTGGAGCGGCGAGCGCGACAAGATCATCGTCGAAGTGGAAAAAATCCTCGCGAAAGACTAGCCGTTTTAAAAACTAATCAATCTCGTGAACTTTAGTTTTGCCCTCAATTGCGCCATGGGGAGTGGTATCTTCGCCATCTTCTTGGAAACAGGGCGACGGGCATCTTAAAGAAGACTCTCCAGTTCTCGCTGCAATTCATCTCTATTTGGCAGGTAGAGCTGATAGCGACTCACAAACAGGTTGTTTTCAATTCCCTGAGTTGCATATTCCATCAAAAGTTGATCCTTATGAGCCCCAAGAACAATGCCAATGGGAGGATTGTCGCCATCAGCAGACTTTTCCACCTTGAAAAAATTCAGGTACATATTCATTTGTCCAACATCATAATGCTCAATCTCGCCACTCTTCAAATCAATCAAGACAAAACACTTTAGAATGTAGTTGTAAAAGACAAGGTCCACCTTGAACTGGCGAGCGCCTATCTGCATCACATACTGACGACCGATAAAAGCGAATCCACGGCCAAGTTCCAATAGGAAGTTCTGAATATTCGTAACAATCCTATCTTCAAGTTCACCTTCCAAGCACGTTGACTGGTCCTTAATTCCAAGAAAATCAAAGATATAAGGTTCCTTGACAAGGTCTTCTGGTTTTTGAAGCTGAATACCGTTCTTGCTCAAGTCCAAAATCTGCTTTTTGTCCTTGCTCAACGCGATACGATGAAACAGCATGCTTTTCATCTGTCGCTTCAGTTCCCGTACACTCCAGTTTTCCAGTTCGCACTGTTTGGCGTAAAAGCCGATTTCAAGTTCAGAATCGGACTTCAAGATTTCAAAATAATGACTCCAAGTCAATTTGTTAGACAGCGTCTCACATTTTGGAAAAACAGCATAAAGTTTCCTCATGTATGTCAAATTGCTTCTGCTAAAACCCTTACCATAGGCAATCGTTAAATCCTTGGACAACCGAACAAGGATTTTATCGCCATAAGAAGCTCGGACATTTCCTTTCTGTTCGAATTCTACAATATGCCGACCAATGTTCCAATACGTCCGTACCAGGGCATCGTTTACAGTCTGCAACGCCCTTCTACGATTTTCTGCAAGCAGTTCGCCAATGCACGAAACAAGGTCCTTGTAATCTTTTTTAGTTACGACATCGGCAAAAGAACAAACAGCGCTGCCCACGCCAACAACCTTTTTTACCATAGAAATCTCCTATGTCGTGATTCCGCAGAACCACAACGGAAAAGAACATCATTTTCCCCACGCCGGGAAGATGATCGATAGCATACTTTTGATTATGAAGATGTTCTAGTTTTGTTGTTGGCGGGGGCCTTCCCCGGCGTTACCTGGCGCAATTTCACCTTGCGGCGAACTTACGCTCTCGAGCAGGCTGCGTCTCCTGCCAGCTATCCAACAACATCAACCAGATGGTTAATGAACCTTGCCGCGAATGCACGTACGGACTTTTGTAAGTCTATGTCGACTGTCGCAAGGAGTGATGAATTACATGGGTAAATATACACAAATGTCAATGAAATTTCAAGCGATTGAATTGTTGAAAAATTAACCATCTTGCAAGGAGTAAAAAAACTATATTACTTTACATGAATTTCGATGAACTTCATAAGTTAAGCTTCAAGAACAGGGGCGTTTTGTCCTCAGCAACTCAATGTGGATGTTTCTATTGCAAACGATTGTTCGCACCGTCTGAAATCTCAGAATGGATTGATGATGATGGCGAAGACACTGCGCTTTGCCCCTATTGTTCCATTGACAGCGTAATTCCTGACTTAGACAAAACTCTTAACGTGGAATTACTTGAAGCGATGAATAGAACATATTTCTAGAGACTATTTTCCCCACGCCGGAAAATGGTTGTATGAAAAGTTTTTGTGGACGAAAATTTCGGCCGCATTTAATTGTGCAATATTGAATTGCACAAATTTCTTTACTTGAGCTTGATATTGGATGCATAAGCATTGACGCAGACGAGAATATCGTTTACAACGAAGACCATCCTTTTAAACAACGTTTTGAGCCAATTCTTCTAGAATTTGCTCATACATATTCAATTTATTGACAAGATCCATTTCGTCCACAAGACCATTGCCATAAAGGTCGCTACAGCTTACCTCCATGAACGTCATGTGTTCGCCCGACCCGAATCGTGCCGGCTTACTAACTGCAAGAGACTTGCTCTTTGCCAACTTGTCCAATTCCCAATAAAGACGGTTTCGTTCATGGGATTTCTTTTTTGGTCCCCAGTACTCGATCTTAAAGCTGAGCTTGCCTTCCCCCATTTGCAGGTAAATGCCGCCATCAGGAATTTCAAGCCATTTGAAAGTGGCACACCAGAATCCACCCGTTTGATTATGTACATGATTCCAGCTGAATCTCTCGATCTTGTTCTCTAAGGATTTGTATAGCCCCTGCCAACAGAAGGAATTCTTATCCCAGTCCTTAACAGGTATGGTCTTGTAACTTTGGGTTCTATCTTCAATATTCTGCAAATAGGCCCTATACTCGGCAATCATCGGATGAGCTCCCGCATACTGGTTTAGAACTTTCAAGAGATCCTGGCGAAGTACTGCCCTATAGCCAGCATTCTTAACCTTTTCAAGAATCTGCTTCGGTTCGTTACCAGTCTTAACATACGCCATCTTTACCTGGCGCATACCTTTGTAACGGTTCTCCGCAAATTCCTTGTAACGTTCCAGTTGGTTGCTATGGATTGTGGTATTGGTCTTATCTTCAATGATTAGGAACACGTCGTCATTTACTTCTGCGTAAATGTCGATATTACTCATCTGACGGCCAACTACAACGTTCTCTATGGGGCGTTGGTAGTCCCCTAGCATACAACGCAACAAAGCTTGGCCAAGAGCATGCATTTGTGGATTGGTGTTTTTGTTTTTAACATCAGACCACTGTAGAATGTAAGCCAAAACGGCATCCTGGCTCAACTCTGATGTAGCAAACGAGAACAAGTTCGGCGAACCATCGGAACAATCTTCCACCATCTCTTGACCAGACAGAACTTGCATTAACGCATCTATTCTCGGGCGATACAAGTCCATATTCTCGCTGATAAAGGAATCAAGGCAGGCTTTTTCATTTTCGTCCAAAACCTGTTCGCTCAAACCGGATTCTTTGCCAAGCGCTGTTGCCAAAAACAGCGTAGCCAAGTCCAATAAACGCCAAAGGGGGATTTCTTCGCTCTGACGAGACCATCTCTCGCCCTTTTTCGTTTCGACCCAACGCCAAATCTTGGCGGAATAACTGTCTTTATCCCACGTCGACCGGCCCAAAGTCAAGAATCGGGCATCACCGGCGAACTTGCACTGTTTTGGGTAATCAACAGAAACGATAGGCTTGTGGTTTAGCCAATGAGGCGGCTTATTAATCTTTTCTTCTGACATAAAATTTTTCCTAAAAATGAATTTAGATACTTAAAATTTTCTTGTCTGCCACCCTTTTTTAGGACTGTTTAAAGTATCTAAGTCTCTCTATACCAGCATTTAGGGAACCCAGAGCAGCCCCAGAATTGCTGGCCGACATTCTCCCCTTTCTTGGCTGTTCTAAGAACCAACGGTTTACCACATTTCGGACAAGTCTTGCTTGGATTTTCAGTAGAAAAAGTTTCTGTAGTTGCCGAGACCTTAACGGGTTCAGCAGCCTTGGGCTCACGTAATTCAGGGGGCATGTACTTGGAATCATCGGCAGGCTCGCTTGTCTTTTGTTCTGCCAACAATTCCTCATATTTCTTGGCGTAATCAGACTTGTCGTTCTTCTGACACTTCAAGAAACAATCCATCAGCTCATGCATTTCGGTTTCCGAAGAAGAATAGTTGTCGTCTGTAGCTTCGAATTTCTTGATATGAGCAACAAGCTGGTCCAGGCGAATGACCTCGTCACGTACAGACTGAGGCGCAGCCTTATCGTTCAGGACGGTCTTCGGATTGGCGAGAACCACAATGGAACGGTAAATCTGGGGAAACGCCTTGTCAAACAGAGTCTGCGTCAGAATATTCTTCTTGTATTCCCTGCGAATTTCCTTCAGTACATTGAGATGGCGAGCATTCTGGCTTACGGGAGATGTGAAACCTTCCTTACGATAAAATTTACCCTGACCAATATGACGAATGAAGTTGCCCTTGTCGTCAATTTCAACATTGCCATAAAGGTTCTTGCATTCAATGACAAACGTATGCTTGCGAGTCACCACTAGATAATCGATCTGGGCAGAAAGTCCGTTCTTCTCGATGTTTACATCGTGGGCAATCAGCATGTCCATGCCGCTGTTCTTCAGCTCGTAGGCAACCTGCCGTTCCCCAAACAAGCCCGCATCAGCCGCAACAATCTGACGGTCAATTTTTTCCTTCAGCTTACCGGATGACTTGTCAGACAGGGCTTTCATCTTTGCGATGAAATCTTCTGCATCACTCCCCTCTTTTACCAGGACAGGACCAAAATACTTATTGAAAATCGTTTCTAGAATGGACATAGGAAATTACTCGAAAAGTTTTGATTCTTCTAAAACAACCAGGGAATCATCCAGAATAGCGAACATTAAAGTCAGTCATTTCACAATCCTTCGTAATACTCTCTAATCTTCTGGGCCATTAGCTTTCGGCGTTCCAGAAGGAATTGGTCGTAGTTTTCGTAGGTCCAGTCTTTGATTGCGGCGGGGATGCAGTTTGTGGCGAGGTTCTGGTTGAATTCATCGACGGTAGCGATGTTGCCGATTTGTTTTTCACCCGCAGGGCAACCATTCTGAATTTGGCCGAGAGCTCTGGTGAAATAGGCGTTGGGTGCATCGTCCCCTACAGCGATGTTTGTGGGAGTATCCAAATAGGTGTAATTAGCAACTTGATTGTATCGGGTCTTTTCGCTTATACCATTTTTCTGCAGATACTTCTTGGGGAAAATATGGTGGACATCGCCAATGACAGAAATCAAGTTTGAAACGGCACCGTTCTTTGTGAACAGAGCATCGTCTTTCATGCGGACTTGTGCAGCCCAGTAAACGTTGATATAAGGGCTATTGACTGCTGTGGTTTCAAAATTCTGAACAAGTCCATCATTCCAGAATACATCAGAAAGTTCTGCGCGCTCAATTTCTTCAAGATAGTTGCAGAAGCCCTTTTCGCTGATGCGACGCAAATCCAGATCCATTGCAGATTCCGGAGATGCGATATAGCGACTCGTAAGTGTTGTGAGTACATACCACTTTTGCACATAGCGTTTTACCTGGGTCTTGTCGACATCGGAATTATGCAAGAGCAAGTAAAGGGTGTATGCAAAATCCAATGTCAAATCGGAATTCATCAACTTGTTGGAGATAAAGCCTGCGTCCTTAATGGCGAGAGTAAACTGTTTGAAGTTATACTCGTTCATGTAATCCATTACGCCATCTTTCAAATTCTTAAAGGAATCTTCGGCAATTTCTTCCTTGAATTCACGAGTTTCAAAGTCGCGACCACTTAGCAATGCGACCAAGTCCTTCATTTTACCGCGATTGAACTTGTACATAAAGGCAACGCGAAGCATATCGGAATAGCTAGGATCATAGATGGCTTCGGTATCGTTCATGAGCCATTCCATTTTCTTTGCATATTCGGTGCCGGCAAATTCAGCGTCCTTGCACATTTCGGCATACCATTCCGGCTGAACAGCCAAATGGGAGAAATAGTCGATAGCCTTACGCAGCAAGCGACCTTCATTCTTTTCGTCCGACGCAATCTTTGACATGGCAAAGTCAGCCTGGTTCAGCTTTGCGCCACGGCTATTTATGCGAATGAAGATTTCAGTAACCTCATCAACAGAAAGATCTTTATTCAATGTAATTACGCCAATAGAACGAGTCTTTATAGCAAGCAGTTGCTGAATTTTCTTGTTAAATTCACTTTTCTTCACATCCGGATTTATTTCACAATATTTTTCAACAAAATCAAATGAATCAAAATCCGTTTGAAATACAACAGAAATATCTGGCACCCATTTTTTATCTTTTAAAATGGCGTTATCCAAAACCTTAAAAGTTTCTTCACCTTCTTCAGCAAATGGGTTGAAGGAAATCTTTATAGTTTTCTTCTCAAAATCCTCATTGAGAACTTCCTTTCCCAAAATTGCGGTCATCATGGCGGTAACACGCTGCTGACCATCAATCATAATCTTCTTGCCTTCCGAAAGAGTTCCATCTTTCAGACGCATATTTGGACTTTGAGAGATAATCAAATAACCTGCAGGGTAACCATTATACAGGGAATCAATCAAATCACGAACCTGTTTGGGTTTCCAAACAAAGGGACGCTGAATTTCGGGAATTGCAACTTCACCAGAATTGATGAAGCCAAGAATT
Organism: Fibrobacter sp.; assembly: GCA_024398835.1. GTDB lineage: Bacteria > Fibrobacterota > Fibrobacteria > Fibrobacterales > Fibrobacteraceae > Fibrobacter. The sequence continues at coordinate 195 of JAKSIK010000022.1, read as the reverse complement.
GAATCAATTGTTTTTGGAGAAAGTTCGTATTTTTCTGACATGTACAAATCCCTAACTTAGAAAGTTTTTTTCTCATTGTCCATATTCATCTATTCTTCTTAAAATTTTCAGCCTGTTCGAAGATTTCGCCGTAGACTTCATCGCGTTCAACGGGCGGGTAGCCGAATTCATCCAGAAGGATGATGAGGTCTACTT